>NZ_JAASRO010000001.1:7963938-8280332 GCF_011761605.1 Kribbella shirazensis
CGCGCCCGATCGGCAGCGTCGCCCGTAGTTCCGCACGGCGTTCGTCGAGCCCTTCGCCCAGCAGCCGCGCGGACAGCGGGGTGTCGACGAAGCCGGCCGCGACGGCGTTGACCCGCAGCGGAGCGAGCTCGAGCGCGGCGTTGGCGGTCAGCGCGGACAGCGCGACCGTGGCGATCGCGGCCATACTCAGACCGACCCCGGGACGCCGGGCGCCGGTTCCGCTGATGAACGTCAGCGAGCCGCCGCCGCGGACCCTGCCGCTGCACAGCCGGGCGATGCGCAGCGCGCCGACCACGTGCTCGTCGACGAAACGCCGTGCCTGCTCGAAGTCGAGGTCCATGATCGGCGCATAGAACGGACCGCTTCCACTGACCAGCACGTGATCGATCCGCGGCAGGCCGGCGAAGAACGCGTCGACCGCCGGCGGGTCGCCGAGGTCCACTGTCGCCACGGTGTCCGCCCCGACATCACCGGCGGCCTCCTCGAGACGCTCGCGGTTGCGTGCGGTGAGGACCAGGCGGGCGCCGGCCGCCCCGGCCAGCCGCGCAGTCTCCAGACCGATACCAGAACTTCCGCCGAGCACGACGACGAGCTGTCCTTTCAGGCCGTCATCCCGTTGCATCATGCTGTCTTCCTTTCCGTTCGGCCGAGACAGGTAGCGCGCACCCGTGCACCCGCGGGGTCGTCGACAGCTGCGTGGCCGGCGGGCGGCCACGCGCCACGAACAGCATGGTGATCACGGCGGACACGACGCTGACGGCGGCCATCACGAGCATCGCCGTCCGGTACCTGTTCGCGAGTGACTGCGCCAGGTCGTTCGAGTCGCCGACACCGAGCAGGGCCGGAACGAGCGCGATCAGCACGACTCCACCGACGCGCGACGCGGCGTCGTTGATCGCCGACGCCTCACCGAGATCGGCGTCGTCGACGGCCGCGAGGACACCTGCCGTCAGCGGTGCGACCGTGAGACCGACACCAAGCCCCCACAGCAGCGCGCCCGGGAGGATCGCTCGCACGTAACTGTCGCCCGGCTGCGCAGCGGACAACCACACGAAGCCACCGGCCACGATCAGGATGCCGACGGTCATCGGCCAACGGACGCCGAAGCGCGCCACCAGGCCGCCGACGAGCGGCGAGACGACCAGGAACACGACCGACTCCGGAATCAGCGCCGCGCCGGCCGCGGTGGCGCTGTAGCCCAGTCGCAGCTGACACTGCAGCACGACCAGGTAGCTGACGGCCGAGAGCGCGCCGTAGAACAGGATCGTCGCGGCGTTGATCGCGACGAACTGTCGGATCCGGAACAGCGCGGTCCGCAGCATCGGCGCCGACCGCCGCTGCTCGACCGGGACCAGAACGGCCAGACACACGACACCGACCGCGGC
This sequence comes from Kribbella shirazensis, assembly GCF_011761605.1. Classification (GTDB taxonomy): domain Bacteria; phylum Actinomycetota; class Actinomycetes; order Propionibacteriales; family Kribbellaceae; genus Kribbella; species Kribbella shirazensis. Next base: position 7,965,324 of record NZ_JAASRO010000001.1, read on the forward strand.
CGAGACGAGCACCTCCGCGCTCGTCCACCCGGCGGACGGTCCCTCCGTCAGGGCGTAGATCAGCCCGCCCAGCCCGAGGACGGCCAGCAGGGCGCCGGCGAGGTCGAGGGACAACGGCCGGCGCGCTCGGTAGACTTCGGGCACGCTCCGAAGGATCCAGCAGGCAGCCACGATCAACGGGACGTTCAGCAGGAACACGTACCGCCAGGAACCGTGGTCGACAAGCCATCCGCCGGCGTACGGGCCGAGCGTAGTACCGAGCGTCGACAGACCCGCCCACACGCCGATTCCCCGGGCCCGGTCGACCGGCCGGAGCGTCCCGTTGAGCAGGGCCAGACTGCTCGGCACGACCAGTGCGCCGCCGGCGCCTTGGACCACCCGAGCGGCGATCAGCGCCGCGACGTTCGGAGCGGCCGCACAGCACAGCGACGCAACGAGCATGACGACCAGCCCGGCGACGAGGACGCGCCGCCATCCGAAGTGGTCGGCCAGCGCTCCGGCGAGCAGCAGCAGGGCCGCAACGGTGATCAGGTAGCCGGTCAGCACCCACTGGAGTTCACTCACGCCGGTGTGCAGATCTCGGCTGATCGCCGGTACGGCGACATTGACCATGTAGGCGTCGATGAAGCCGACCATCGACGCGAGCACCGTCGCCGCGATCAGAGCGGCACCTGAGCTGCTCCGCAACGCGATCGGCCCGACGGCGTCGTGTGACGCGTCCCGCACCTGTCCCGCAGTCATGCCGTCAGGATCCGGCGCGCGGTCCCGGGTTCGACCCCGTGAAGGTCCCTGGTCCGGCCGACCAGGGAGTTTCCCTGGCTCGGCCGGTCACCGGTCGGGCGAAGCTCGTCTCGTCGATCCTTCCGAAGGGAGCCGGGACCATGGACGAGCCGGAGTACGACGTCATCGTGCTCGGGGCCGGTGCTCCGGGAGAGCACTGTGCCGCCGCGCTGGCCAAGGGCGGTGCGCGCGTCGCCGTCGTCGAACGCGAACTGCTCGGCGGCGAGTGCTCCTACTGGGCGTGCATCCCGTCGAAGACGCTACTGCGTCCCGGTGAGGCGCTTGCCGCCGCGCTCGACGCTCCCGGCGCCCGCGAGGCCGTGACCGGTTCCCTCGATCCGCACGGCGTCATGGCCTGGCGCGACTTCATGGTGTCCGACTACGACGACTCCGGGCAGGTGTCCTGGGCGAAGGGCGCCGGCGTCGAGGTACTGCGCGGCCACGGCCGGATCGCCGGGCCGCACACGGTCGCCGTGGACAACCAGACCTACACCGCCGACCACATCGTCATCGCGACCGGTGCGGACCCGGTGATTCCGCCGGTACCCGGTCTGCGAGAGCTGCCTGGGATCTGGACCAACCGCGACGTCACCGGCTTGGTCGACGTGCCCGATCGGTTGCTCGTGCTCGGCGGTGGCGCGACCGGCGTCGAGATGAGTCAGGCGCTGGCCCGGATGGGTTCGGCGGTGACGCTCATCGAACGCGGTGAGCATCTGCTGCCGCGCGAACCCCGCGCGGTCGGCGAGGCGGTCGCGACAGCGCTCGCCGCGGACCACGTGGACGTGCGGACCGGTGTGGGCGCCGAGCACGTGCGGCTCGTGGATTCGTCGTACGTGATCGAACTCAGCGACGGGACCGAGATCCATGGCGACCGGGTGCTGGTCGCGACCGGCCGGCGGCCGCGCGTCGAGGGAATCGGGCTGGAGACGGTGGCGATCGCGGCGAACCCGAGGGGTATCGAGGTCGACGCGAGACTGTCGGCGGGACCGGGGCTGTGGGCGGTCGGCGATGTCACCGGGATGTGGCAGCTCACGCACGTCGGGGAGTACCAGGCCCGGGTTGCCGCGAGCAACATCCTGGGCAGGCCGCGGACGGCGGACTACGAGGCGGTTCCCCGCGTCGTGTACTGCGACCCTCAGGCGGCCTCGGTGGGTGCGGCGGACGCGGCGTTCGTCAGTACCGTCCAACTGTCGGGCATCGCACGGACGGCGACGTACCAGCGCTCGTACGACACCCGACCGGGGTTCCTCACGATCGTGTCGGACGGGTCGGTGATCACCGGCGCGTACGCCGTCGGCCCGGAGGCGGGCGAGTGGCTCCAGCAGGCGACGCTGGCGATCCGCGCGAAGGTGCCGTTGGAGGTGCTGCTGGACGTCATCCAGCCGTTCCCGACGTTCTCGGAGGCGTTCCTGCACGTGTTGCGGGACCTCGAGGGACAGATAGTCGCCGGTGGATCGTCACGAGTGTGATGCCGGCAGATCGGGTGTCAACGAATTCAGGAGGACAGCATGAGTACCACAGCAGTACCGGCAGACGGATCGGGCGCCGCGCCCGTCGACCTGAAACTCGAGGCGGTGGTCGTCCCGGTCGCGGACGTCGACCGGTCGAAGGAGTTCTACACCGGCCTCGGCTGGCGGTTGGATGCCGACTTCGCCTTCGACAACGGGTTCCGGGTCGTGCAGTTCACACCGCCGGGTTCGCCCGCGTCGGTCCAGTTCGGGAGCAACATCACCGCCGCCGAGCCCGGTACGGCGCAGGGGCTCTACCTGGTCGTGTCCGATGTCGAGGCCGCGCGCGCGGACCTGCTGCAGCGCGGCGCCAAGGTCAGCGAGGTCTTCCACCCCGGCGCGCCCGGCGCCCAGTTCGAGACCGGCGACCCCGACGACCGCGTCCCCGGCCCCGCGGACGAGCGGTCGAGCTACGGTTCCTTCGCCACCTTCACCGACCCCGACGGCAACACCTGGCTCCTCCAGGAAGTCACCACTCGCCTGCCCGGCCGGGTGAACCCCGCCGAGGCGACGTACACCTCGGCGGAAGACCTGCAAGCAGCCCTCGAACGCGCTGCCGCCGCGCACGGCGAACACGAGACCCGCACCGGCCGGCCCGACGAGAACTGGCCCGCCTGGTACGCCGCCTACATGACCGCCGAACGCACCGGCACCGAGCTCCCTCAGTAAGCAGCGAACCACGCACAGTCGGCACGCAGACAGCAGAACGCGCAGGCCAGATGAGATCTGACCTGCGCGTTCCTCACAGGGGTGGAGGTGGCGGGAATCGAACCCGCGTCCTTCGGCGTTGCTTCAAGGCTTCTCCGGGCGCAGTCTGAATGGCGCTTTTCTCGGCCCCAGCGTTTGTACAGACATCTCGCTGACAGGCCCAGTCACTGTAAATGTCCCGTGCTAGCCCCGTGACCGGGCTAACAAAGCAAGCTTCCTAGCTGAGGCCAGGAACCGGGTCGGAAGCATCCCCGGGCTGACCGCTTCTTTAGATGCTCAGGCCGTCAGGCGGCGAGAGCGAAGCTACTGCGCTTAGCGTTGGCAGTTATTGGTTTCCAGAGATCGTTAACGAGATAACCCTGGATCCTCGGCCCGCTTCCCTTGGAACAGACGTCCAAAGTCGAAACCGTTCACCCCCTGTTGAGTTGTCAAACTCCCACCCGTACCGCGGTGGAACCTCCACACTATCAAGTCCAACAGACTGCCCGCACCTGACATTCCCGCCGGGCCTACTTGATCAGGCGGAGGGTGAACGGGTAGCGGAACTTGCTGCCGGCCGCCGTGGCCAGGCCGCCGATTCCGGTCAGCAGGAACCACAGCATCCCGAGCACCGGGAACAGGAACCCCAGGAACCCGTCGGTGATTCCCGTCATGATCCCCAGCAGCGCGAACGCCCCGAACGCGGTCAGCTGGAAGTTCAGTGCCTCGACCGCGTGCCGGCGTACGGCGGGATTCTTCTTGCCGGTCGTGGCGACGACCACCGCCGGGCCGACGAAGAACGTCGGGTACCCGAGCCAGTGGGCGACCGTGCCCATCCCCCGCCCGTCACCGCGGTAGGTCTGCAGCGGCGCCGGACGCGTGAAGGCCGCCGGTGCGTACGTCGGCACCGGCCGGGACACGAGCCCGTCGAACGTGCTGTTGAGTTCGGCCCGGGTGCGCGCCTTGAGCGCCAGTTCCAGCCGGCCGTCGAACTCCATGTGGTCCAGCCGACCGTCGGCGTACATTTCTTTCAGGATCTCGACGGCCCGATCCCGCTGGACCGTCGTCACCAGCAGCTCTGAAGTGGACATACTCCCACTGTGCGCGCCCACGGCCGCCCGCCCCATCGGGTGCAGCCCGGACCGACCCCTGACCCGACCCCGGAGCCCCGAAGCCTGTCGGCTCAGCGCACCTGCCGGCCGTAGTCCGCGAGGACGAAGGGCGGGATCAGGTCGACGACACCGCTCAGTACAGGCAACGCCGCCAGAGCCTGCGGCACGGTCCAGGGCTTGGCCGCGAAGGCGACGACCAGGTTGCCGGAGACCCGGAGGTTCACCGGCGGCCGGGCGAGCAGCCACTCCATCATCCGGGGGTGCAGCATCGCCAACGCATAGCGGTCATCCGCACCGACCACCCGGAACCGCCGGTTGAAGTCCTCACTCTCCACCTCGACCCGCGACGTGCCCGGCTCGACGACCGCACCGTCACCGACGACCGAGGCGGGCCCGATGGCCAGCTCCGGTAACCGGACGGGCAGCTCGATCGCGACCAGGTGATTGACCCAGGTGGTCGGCAGATAACGGCCCCTGGTCGTGTGGACGAACTCTGCCATCCGGATCCGGCGGCCCTGGTACTCGCCGACCAGGATCCGGCGCAGCTGCCCGTCCGGCGCGAAGATCCGGCAGCCGGCCGCGTGGAGCTGGCCGTCGGCGTCGGTCCCCGGGCGCCAGCCGTATCGTTCCGCGCCGGCCTGCTCGCGGGCGAGACGGGCCTGGGCCCGGTCGACCCACGGACCGCCGACGCGCGCGATCAGCCAGCCGAAGAGTACGGCGAAGCCGATGAACACGGCGAATCCCACCTGAAGTCCGGCCCAGGCGTGGAGCCAGCGGGGCACCGAGACAGCGAGCACGGGTTTCTCCTATGTCAAGCCGCGGCCGCGAGTCCGGTTGCGGTCGCGGTTGACGGGTTGTTCTTGAGGGTGTTGAACACGACTCGTGCGAGTCGTCGCTTGAGGCAGCGCAGGGCCTCGGTGGTGGAGTCGCCGGCCGCGAGGCGTTTGTCGTAGTAGGCCTTGCCGAGGCCGCCGAGACGGATCTGGGTGACCGCGATTCTGTGGAGAGCGGCGTTGAGTTGGCGGTTGCCGGATCTGTTCACCCGGACCCGGCCGGCGGTGCGGCCGGACCAGACAGGGATGGGAGCGACACCGGCGTGCATGGCGTACTTGGCCTCGTGGGGGAAGCGGGTGATGCCGGCGGTCTCGCCGACGATCTTCGCCGCGGTCAGGGTCCCGCAGCCCTCGAGTTCGAGCAGGGCCGGGGCCTGGACGGCCACCAGCGCGGCGATCTCGGTCTTGAGCGTGTTCACCCGTGCGGTGAGGGTCTCGATATCGGTGAGAAGTTCCCGGGCAAGCCGGGCGTCGATCCCGGACCGGTCTGCGAGCAACTCGGCCATGCATCGCCGGGTCTTGGCCCGGTTCAGCGATGCGGGCGCCGGATCGACGGTGGGGTCGATGCGGTGCAGGTGCCAGCGGAACCGGTTGACCACCTGGGTCCGCTGTGCGACCAGGTCGTCGCGGTGATCGACCAGCAGTTTCAGCTCCCGCGACGCCTCGTCATGCGCCGCGACCGGCAGATCCGGTTCGCGCAGCACTGCCCGCGCGACCGCGAGCGCGTCGATCGGGTCCGACTTTCCCCGGGTCCTGGCCGTGCGTCGCTGTTCAGCCATCAGCTTCGGCGGCACCCGCACCACATGCTGCCCGGCTTCGAGCAGATCGATCTCCAGCCGCGCCGAGAGATGCCGGCAGTCCTCGATTCCCCACCTGATCCCGGCCCCGCAACCATCCCCGCAACCATCCCCGCAACCATCACCGGAATCCCCGGCGGCACCGAACTGGGCCTGGGCCCACCGCACCGCCTTGTCGTGCCCTGTGCTGTCGGCCCGCACCGTGAGCTGACCCAGCTTCTTGCCGGTCTCGTCGACCGCGACAAACGTGTGGCTGTGCTTGTGCACGTCGGCCCCAACAACCACCTGCGACGCCTGTGACAGCTGTGACAGCTGTGACACCATGGTGGTTGCCTCCTTTCACCCTGATCAGTGACTGGACGGTCGGACCGGCCGGCGGACACATCTCAGTGGGGGCGATGCCACGCTCCTATCAAGTCACGCCGGTCGGTCCCTTCACACCCGGCGCCGGCAAAACCCGTGGACGCCAACCCGCAGGCGGCAGCCAACCTAAGAGCCAGACACCGGATGCTCAGGATCCAACCACCGCGTGAGCGGCAGCATCACCCTGACACTGATCGCAACCTAGCCGACCCCGAGGTCTGCGCGCGGCGGACGCGCTACCCCCGCCGGCGCTCCGAGAGGGCTCGTTGGGCTTCGCGGCTTGCTTGGCGTTCGGCCAGGGCGTGGCGTTTGTCGTAGTCCTTCTTGCCTCGGCCGGTGGCGAGCTCGACCTTGGCGTAGCCGTCCTTGAAGTACAGCGACAGCGGGATCAGGGAGACACCCTGCTGCTCGACTGCGCGGATCAGCTTCTGGACCTCGTCCTTGTGCAGCAGCAGCTTGCGGGTACGGCGGGGCTCGTGGTTCGTCCACGTGCCGTGTTTGTACTCCGGGATGTGCATGCCCTGCAGCCACAACTCGTTCCCGCGGACGGCGGCGAAGGCGTCGACGAGGGAGGCCCGGCCCTGCCGCAGGGACTTCACCTCGGTCCCTGTCAGCACCAGCCCGGCCTCCACCACGTCGTCGATGTGGTAGTCGTGTCGCGCCTTACGGTTCTGCGCGATCGGCTTCTCCCGGCCGGACTGTTTCACCATCCGGCCAGTATCCCAGATCGGTCAGAGCCACTTCATCGGATTAACCACGCGTCCGTCCTGGTAGACCATGAAGTGCAGGTGGCAGCCGGTCGAGTAGCCCGTGGTGCCGACGTACCCGATGATCTCGCCCCGGGAGACGCGCTCGCCGACGCGGGCCTTGTAGCGCGACAGGTGGTTGTACACCGTGGTGACGGACGAGCCGTCGATCACTCCGTGTGAGATGAACAGCCGGTTCCCGTAACCGCCGTTGTAGTACTTGTCCGTGACGGTCCCACTGGCGGCCGCGCGGATCGGCGTACCGCAGCCGCCGCCGAAGTCGGTTCCGTCGTGCAGCTTCCAGTACCGCAGGATCGGGTGGAAACGCATCCCGTACGGCGACGTGATGTAGGTGTTGACCGGCCTGCTCAACCGTCCGCCGTCGGAGGACGGCGGCGGGTCGTCCGGGATGGTGCGCGGCTTCCGCTTCTCCCTGCGCGCCTTCTCCCGCTCGGCCTTCTCGGCTGCCGCCTTCCGGCGCGCGGCGGCCGCCTTCTCGGCCTTCGCCCGCGCGATCAGGAGCTGCTCGACCCGGTTCCGCTCCCGCAGCAGCGCGTTGTACTGCGCCAGCTCGGAGTTCTTCTCCTTCTCGGCGGCCTTGAACGCGGTCAGCTTGACCTTCGCGATCGCCGCGGCCTCGGCCCGGTCGGCCGCGACCTGCTTGGTCAGCGCCGTGACCCGCTGCACCGTCGCGGCGGCCTCGGCGCGCGCACCCTCGGCGGCCTTCTCCGCTGCGGCGACCTTGACCCGCTTGCTGGCGAGCTGCGCCTGCGCGTTGTTCAGGTTCGAGATCGCGTTGCCCTGGATGCCGAACACGTTCCGCTGGACCTGCATCCCGGTGGCGATGTCGGCCGGCGCGGCACCCCGCAGCGCGATCGACAGCCCGACCAGGCCGTTCTGCTGCTGGTACGCCGACCGTACGGCGCGACCCGCGACGGACCGCTTCTCCGCGATCAGCTTCTCGCCGGCCTCGACGTCGGACACCGCCGTACGCAACGCCGCCTCGGCCGCGGCGAGCTTGCCCGCGGCGACCGCGTCGGCGGCCTTCGCGGCGGCGAGCTGCCCCTGCGCGGCGGCGTACCGGACCTGGACGGCCTGGTACTTCGCCGTGGCCTGGTTGTACGCGGCAACGGACTTGCCGAGCTGGTCGGAGGCCTCGGCCAGATCAGCCTTGGACTGGTTGATCTGCGACTCGAGTTGTTTCTTCTTGGCGGCTGGATCCGGCGGTTTCGCCTCCGCGGACGGAGCGGACGGAACCGCGGCCAGGACGCCGGCGGACAGGGACAGGACAAGGCAGCAAGCGGCAACCACCGTCTGCCGGCCCGGCGGTCGCGTGCGTGATCGCGGGTGCGGCTCGGTGGCGGTGCCGGTGCTGTCGTCTCGCTTGATGCTCCCCCGCTGACGCGGGTTCGCACCGGGGAAGTGCGGGACCACAGGTCGACCCCTTGCTCTGGATGAAGTTGTGCGGTACAGGAGTTACTGCTGTGACTCCTGATACTGCACGATAGGTCACCCAGGTCAGACTTTGAGGTATTTCCGCGTTGTCAGGAATGTCGGGATCACGGCGAGGATCACGCCGACGACCACCATGTAGAGCATGGCGCGGAAGGTCTCGGTGGTGCCGATCCACTGCCAGACCCGGAACGTCTCCTGGGCCCGCTGCATGACTACGAGGTACACGCCGAGCCACAGGGTGCCGCAGGCAAGCACCGCGCCTATCAGCGCGGCGAGCACCGCTTCCAGCAGGAACGGTAGCTGGATGTAGAAGTTCGACGCGCCGACCAGGCGCATGATGCCGATCTCCCGTCTGCGCGCGTAGGCCGCCAGCCGGATCGTGTTGAAGATCTGCATCAACGCCGCGACCAGTAGCAGACCGGCTGATATCAAGGCGCCGATCTGCAAGCCGTTCAGGGCCTTGAACAACGGATCCAGGTACTGCCGCAGGTCCTGGACGGTGTCGACGCCGGGCAGGCCGGCGACCGCGCTGACGAGGTTCTGGTAGCGCTGCGGATCCTTGAGCTTGACCCGGAACGACTCCTGCATCTGGTCCTCGGTGACCGTGCTGACGATCGGCGAGTCCTTGTACAGCTTCTTGAACGACTCGAACGCTTCCTTCTTCGACTCCGAGAACACGCCGTCGGGCGCGGTGTCCGGGTTCGACTGGATGACCTGCTGGATCCGGTTCTTCTGCTCCTGGGTCACCTCGGTCCCGGAGCAGCCGCGGCCGCCGGAGTCCTTGGTGCACAGGAACACCGAGATCTGGATCTTGTCGTACCAGTTGCCCTTCATCAGCTCGACCTGCTGCTGCGCGAGCAGCGCGCTGCCGAACAGCGCCAGCGAGACCCAGATGGTGACCACGACCGCGATCGTCATCGAAAGGTTCCGCTTCAGGCCGATCCCGAGGTCGGAGAGGATGTAGTTCAGGCGCATTCTTCAGTCATTTCCTGTGCTCGGCGGTCAGTGCTGGTAGCCGTAGACGCCGCGCGACTCGTCGCGGACGACGTGACCGTTCTCCAGCTCGATCACGCGCTTGCGCATCTGGTCGACGATCGACACGTCGTGGGTGGCCATCACGACCGTCGTACCGGTGCGGTTGATCCGGTCCAGCAGCTTCATGATGCCGACCGACGTCCCCGGGTCGAGGTTTCCGGTCGGCTCGTCGGCGATCAGGATCATCGGCCGGTTCACGAACGCGCGGGCGATCGCGACACGCTGCTGCTCACCGCCGGACAGCTCGTCCGGGAGCCGGTCCTCCTTGCCGTCCAGACCGACCAGCTCGAGAACCTCGGGGACCGTCTTGCGGATGTGCGAGCGCGGCTTGCCGATCACCTGCAGGGCGAAGGCGACGTTCTCCGCGACGGTCTTGTTCGGCAGCAGCCGGAAGTCCTGGAACACCGTGCCGATCTGGCGGCGCATCTGCGGGATCCGCCAGCTCGCCAGCCGGTTCAGGTCCTTGCCAGCCACCATGATGTGACCCTTGGACGTCCGGTGCTCACGCAGGACCAGGCGGAGGAACGTCGACTTGCCGGACCCGGAGGTGCCGACCAGGAAGACGAACTCGCCCTTCTCGATCTCGACGTTGACGTTCAGCAGAGCGGCCTTGGACTGGCCCTCGTACGTCTTGGACACATTCTCGAAGCGGATCACGGGATCATCCGGCCGTGGTCGGGAACAGGGAGCGACGCGACGGTAACCACGAAGGGCACCGTACGCCACCGGAGCGGCCGGCGATCAGTCTAGGCGTTCCACGGCGTGCCGCCGACCAGACCTGCCGGACCGTACATCCCCGTCCGATACCCGGTGCCCGCGACAGATCAGGCCGGGGCCGGAGCGGGAGTACCGTTGCCGTTGTCGGGGCGGGCGTCGGCGATACGGGCCACGCCGGCGTCGGGTTTGCGGCCCGCGCGGCGGGCGGCCTCGACGTGCAACCGGGCCAGTTCGACAGCCTGGCGGGAGACCTTCACGGTCTTCTTCTCAGCCATGGTCAGTCACTGTCTCCCTCGACGACCTCGATGTCGGTATCCGCGATATCAGCGTACGCGTCCGCGCCGACGCGGTCGATCGCGACGGCGGCGGTCAGCGCGGCGACCAGGTCGTAGTCCTCGGGTTGTAACAGCTCCGACCTCATCAGTGAGCGGAGCGTGACGACACCGGCATCCGTCCCGGCCTCCTCACCCTCGAGGATCTGCTCCACCGCCCACCGGACCATCCGCATGGTCTCCTCACGGTGCCGCCAGGTGTCCAGCTCCCTGTCCGACTTCCGCGTCAGGTACGCCCCGAGCACCACACCACCCAGCGCGAGCAACGGTGACAGCACCGTCATCACGACGCCGACGATCGAGATCCAGGTAGGAATCACGGACACACCCCGGCACTCATACGCGTCCTCCGAATTCCATGGTCCAGACCGGTCGATGATGCTACGAAGGAGCTTTCCACCCATCACCGACAGACCAGGATGACAAGGGGCGGTGTCACCGTGACGGACGAGCTGGAACGCTACGACGTGTTCGTGCAGGGGACCGTGTTCCTCGACATCGTGATGACCGGTCTGGAATCGGCCCCGACCACCGGTACCGAGATCTTCGCCGAAGGCATGGGCTCCTGCCCGGGCGGCGTCGCGAACTTCGCGATCGCGGCCGCGCGGCTCGGCCTGCAGACCGGGCTCGCGTCGGTGTTCGGTGACGACGCGTACGCCGACTTCTGCTGGCGGACGCTCGCGGACCAGGAGGGGGTGGACCTGTCGCACTCGCGCCGGATCGGCCACTGGCACTCCCCGGTCACGGTGTCGATGTCGATCGACCGGGACCGGGCGATGGTCACGCACGCGCACGAGGCGCCCGGCGATCCGAGCAAGCTGGTCGGGCCGGGGCTGAACACGCGGTCGGCGATCGTTCCGGTCTCGGACGAGCTGCCCGGCTGGACGGTCGAGGCGCGGCAGTCCGGGGCGCTGCTGTTCGGTGACGTCGGCTGGGACCCGACCGACGAGTGGTCGCCGGTGGTGCTCGACGTACTCGAGGGGTTCCACGCGTTCACGCCGAACGCGGCCGAGGCGATGGCGTACACGCGGACCGACACCCCGAAGGCCGCCCTGCACAAGCTGGCCGAGCGGGTGCCGCTCGCCGTGGTGACGAACGGTGCGGACGGCGTCCTCGCGATCGACTCCGAGACCGGCGAGGAGGAGCAGGTGCCGGCGCTGCCGGTCCGCTCGTACGACCCGACCGGCGCCGGTGACGTGTTCCTCGCGTCGCTCGTCCTCGGCACGCTCCGCGGCTGGCCGCTCGCCCACCGCCTGGCCTTCAGCAACCTGTGCGCCGGCCTGTCCGTCCAGCACTTCGGCGGTTCGCTCGCGGCCCCCGGCTGGGGCGACATCATCGACTGGGTCCGCGACCACAGCCGCCACCGCCCCGGCAACGTCGACCCGGAGGTCCTCAAGCACTACGCCTTCGTCGGCGACGTCCTCCCCGCCGGCCCGGTCCCGATCGTCCGCCGAGCCTCAGCCACCATCGCCCGCCTCTCGGACGCCTGATCCCGCGCTCGACCCGAGCCACCGCCGCGGGAGCACGGATCGCCAGGCCATCACAATCGCCGCGCGCCGGGACCGGCGAGCGTGCAACGCGCCGTCACGGTTGATTGTGATGGCCTGGAGCTCGCGGACTGGAACGGCCGCGGTGTGGGCCGGGGCGGTCGTAGGGTCTGGGATGGTGCGCGGGCTGTGGGACCGCGCTGGACGGAGGAGCGTGAGATGGCGATCAGCCGGCGGCGGGTGCTTGGCTTCGGGGGCGGTCTGGCGGCTCTGGCGGTGGCGGGGTGCGGGTCGAACAGCGGACGGCCGGCGGGCGGTGGTGGTGACAAGCCGGCGCTCCAGCAGTGGTACCACCAGTACGGCGAGGCGGGCACGCAGCAGGCGGTGGAGCGGTACGCGAAGGCCTACCCGGACGCGACCGTGACGATCCAGTGGTCGCCGGGCGACTACGAGAAGAAGGCCGCGACCGCGCTGCTCACCGACCAGGGACCGGATGTCTTCGAGTACCCGAACGGTCCGACGATCGACATGATCAAGGGCAAGCAGGTCGTCGAGCTGACCGACCTGCTCGGTGACGCGAAGAGCGACTTCAACTCCGCGCTGCTCGAGCGGATGTCGTACGACGGGAAGCTGTACGGGATCCCGCAGGTCATCGACATGCAGCTGCTCGTGTACCGCAAGAGCCTGCTGAGCGCGGCCGGCGTACAGCCTCCGCGGACCGTCGACGAACTGCTCGCCGCGGCGAAGAAGCTCACGAACGACAAGGTGAAGGGCCTGTTCGTCGGCAACGACGGTGGTGTCGGTGTGCTCGGCGGGCCCGCGCTGTGGTCGGCCGGTGTCGACTACCTGACCAAGGACAACCAGTTCGGGTTCGACGACCCGGCCGCGTTCGAGTCGCTGCGCAAGCTGCGCGAGCTCTGGACCTCGAAGGTGCTGTTGCTCGGGGCACCGACCGACTGGTCCGACCCGGCCGCGTTCACCCAGGGCCTGACCGCGATGCAGTTCACCGGCCTGTGGACGCTGCCGGTGATCGAGAAGGCGCTGCCCGGCGACTACGGCGTACTCCCCTGGCCGAAGCTGAACGCGACGACCGGCGCGCCGAGCGTCCCGGTCGGGGCGTTCGGCGCGTGCGTGAACGCCCGGTCGAAGAACGTCGACGCGGCGAAGAAGTTCGCGCAGTGGCTGTGGGTGGAGCGGACCGAGGACCAGCTCGACTTCGCGCAGTCGTACGGCTTCCACGTCCCGGCCCGCAAGAGCCTGTCGGAGAAGGCCGAGAAGCTGAAGACCGGCCCGGCCGCGGACGCGGTGAAGCTGCTGAACGAGAACGGCCACCCGCAGAACCCGATGCTCTGGTCACCGAAGGCGAGCTCGGCGTACTCCGACGCGCTGAACCGGATCATCCGCAGCGGCGCCGACCCGGCCACGGAGATCAAGACCGTGAAGTCGGTCACCGAAGCCGAACTCAAGCGCATCACCGGCTGAGAACAGGACCGCGGCCCCGCACCGGAAGAGGTGAGGGGCCGCGGCCGTGCCGGCTGGAATCAGACGATCTTGACGTACTCCGCCTGCTGACCCTTCGGGCCCTGGGCGATGTCGAACTCGACGCGCTGGTTCTCCTCGAGGCTACGGAAGCCGTCGGACTGGATGGCGGAGAAGTGCACGAACACGTCCGCGCCGCCGCCGTCGACGGTGATGAAGCCGAAACCCTTGTCGGCGTTGAACCATTTCACAGTTCCCTGTGCCATGTTGTTGCTCCTTTTGTGAAAGATGGGGCGTACTGCGGTCGCAGCACACCCGGCCGTTGTCGCACCGGCGGAACACCATCTCTCGCAAGGAAAGATCGGGAAAACCACAGCTACTGAAACTCGACCTGTCTGCTACAACCACGGCCCCGAGGAATTCATTCCCGACCACGTGGCAGGGTGGGCCGCATGCTGAACCTGCAGCCGCTGACCGACGACGACCGGGAGCTGATCGAGCTGGCCCGCCGGACGGTCGACGCGAACACGGACGGCCCCGACGGCGTCTACACGATGGGCGCCGCCGTCCGCGGTGCCGACGGCCGGATGTACGCCGGCATCAACCTGTACCACTTCACCGGCGGCCCGTGCGCCGAACTGGTCGCTCTCGGCCGCGCCCGCGCCGAGGGCGCCCGCGAACTCACCACGATCGTCGCGGTCGGCAACGAAAACCGAGGCATCTTCGGCCCCTGCGGCCGCGACCGCCAGATCCTCCTCGACTACCACCCGACCATCCGCGTCATCATGCCCACCCCCGACGGCCCCGGATCGGCCCTCGTCACCGACCTCCTCCCCGGCGCCTACCGCTGGACCCCCTAGACGTTCGGGATGATGTCCTTGCCGTAGGAGGTCAACGTCTGTTCTTTGGCGTCGTGTTGGAGGTAGAGGGCGAACTGGTCTACGCCTAGTTCCTTCAGCTCGGCCAGCCGGGTGAGGTGGTTCTCCACCGGGCCGAGGATGCAGAAGCGGTCGACGACCTCGTCCGGGACGAAGGCCGTGTGGGTGTTGCCGGCGCGACCGTGCTCTGCGTAGTCGTACCCTTTCCGCCCCTCGATGTAGTCGGTCAGCGCCCGCGGTACGGCGCCCGACGCCCCGTACCGCGCCACGATGTCCGCCACGTGGTTCCCGACCATCCCGCCGAACCACCGGGTCTGCTCCCGCTGATGGTCCAGGTCGTCCCCGACGTACGCCGGTGCCGCGACGCAGAACTTGATCGCCATCGGGTCCCGGCCTGCCTGCTCCGCGGAACGACGGACGGCCCCGATCATCCAGGCCGCGATGTCCGGATCGGCCAGCTGCAGGATGTACCCGTCGCCGACCTCCCCGGTCGCGGCCAGCGCGCGCGGACCGTACGCCGCGACCCACACGTCGAGCGCGCCGTCCTCGACCCACGCGAACTTCAGCTGCTGCCCGCGGTACTCGACCGTCTCGCCGCGCGCCAGCGACCGCACGACCTCGACGCACTGCTTCATCTCCGCGATCGTCCCCGGCTTCGCGCCGAGCGTCCGCAGCGCCGAGTCGCCGCGCCCGATCCCGCAGATCGTCCGGTTGCCGAACATCTCGTTCAGCGTCGCGAACTGGGACGCGATCACCGTCCAGTCCCGCGTCCCCGGGTTCGTCACCATCGGCCCGACGGTCACCCGCCGGGTGGCCGCGAGGATCTGGCTGTAGATGACGAACGGCTCCTGCCACAGCAGATGCGAGTCGAACGTCCACACGTACCCGAACCCGGCGTCCTCCGCCTGCCGGGCCAGCTGCACGACCGTGGACGCGGGCGGATCGCACTGGAACACCACTCCGAAGTCCACGAACTCCCCCTTACATCAAGTACGACGAGAGGCCGCGCTTCAGGAACTTCCCGCGTCCCTTGCGGCCGTGGTAGTTGCCGTCGGCGACGATCACCTCGCCGCGCGAGATCACCGTGCCCACCCGGCCCTGGATCTCGAACCCTTCGTACGCCGAGTGGTCCATGTTCATGTGGTGCGTCGCGACACCGATCCGCGTCGTACCATTCGGGTCGTAGACCACCAGGTCCGCGTCGGATCCCGGCTGCACGATCCCCTTGCGCGGATACAGCCCGAACATCCGGGCCGGCGTGGTGGCAATCGTCTCCACCCATCGCTCCAGCGACAGCTTGCCGTCCACGACCCCCTGGAAGACCAGGTCGACGCGGTGCTCGACGCCGCCGATGCCGTTCGGGATCTTGGAGAAGTCGCCGAGGCCGAGCTCCTTCTGGTCCTTCATGCAGAACGGGCAGTGGTCGGTGGACACGATCGCGAGATCGTTGTTCCGCAGCCCCTTCCACAGGTCCCGCTGGTGCGGCTCGTGCTTGCTGCGCAGCGGTGTCGAGCAGACCCATTTCGCACCCTCGAAGCCGGGCGCGCCGAGCTGGTCCTCGAGCGTCAGATACAGGTACTGCGGGCACGTCTCGGCGAACACGTTGCGCCCGAGGTCGCGCGCCTCGGCGACCTTCGCGAGTGCCTGGCTCGCGGACAGGTGGACGATGTACAGCGGGCAGTCCTGGGCGACCTCGGCGAGTGCGATCGCGCGGTTCGTCGCCTCGGCTTCGAGTGCGGCCGGGCGGGTGATGCCGTGGTAGATCGGGTCGGTCTGGCCCTTGGCGATCGCCTGCTGGACGAGGACGTCGATGGCGATGCCGTTCTCCGCGTGCATCATGATCATCGCGCCGTTCTCGCGCGCGGTCTGCATCGCGCGCAGGATCTGCCCGTCGTCGGAGTAGAAGACGCCCGGATAGGCCATGAACAGCTTGAAGCTCGTGATGCCCTCGTCGGCGACCAGCTGGTCCATGGCTTTCAGCGCGTCGGCGTCGACGCCGCCGAGGATCATGTGGAACGCGTAGTCGATGTGGCACTCGCCCTCGGCCTTGGCGTGCCACGCGGCCAGCCCGTCCTGCACGACCTCCCCGGTGCGCTGGACGGCGAAGTCGATGATCGTCGTCGTTCCGCCGTACGCCGCCGCGCGGGTGCCGGTGTCGAAGGTGTCGCTGGCCGCGGTACCGCCGAACGGCAGCTCCATGTGGGTGTGCGCGTCGATCCCGCCGGGGATCACGTACTTGCCGGCGGCATCGAGCACCTCGTCGACGGTGACCGACGGGGTGAACGAAGGATCGAGGACCGCGACGATCTTCTCGCCCTCGACCAGTACGTCCGCGACCCGGGTCCCGGTCGGTCCGACGACCGTTCCACCCTTGACGAGCAAAGACATCTACGCCACTCCCCTTTGAGCGGTCGGCATTTACGGTTTCGTCAGGTCTCCGTACGCGTCGGGCCGGCGGTCGCGGTAGAACTGCCAGCGGTCCCGGACGGTGTCCAGCAGGCTCAGGTCCAGATCGCGGACGATCAGTTCCGGGTCGTGGTCGTGTCCGACGTCGCCGACGAACTTCCCTTCCGGGTCGACGAAGTACGACGTGCCGTAGAAGTCGTTGTCGCCGTACTCCGACTCGATGCCGACCCGGTTGATCGCGCCGATGAAGTACTCGTTCGCCACCGCGGCGGCCGGCTGCTCGAGCTGCCACAGGTACGACGACAGGCCCCGGTGCGTCGCCGACGGGTTGAAGACGATCTTCGCGCCGGCCAGGCCGAGCGCCCGCCAGCCCTCGGGGAAGTGCCGGTCGTAGCAGATGTAGACGCCGATCCGGCCGACGGCGGTGTCGAAGATCGGGTACCCGAGGTTGCCCGGGCGGAAGTAGAACTTCTCCCAGAAGCCCTTCACCTGCGGGATGTGGTTCTTCCGGTACTTGCCCAGATAGGTGCCGTCGGCATCGATGACCGCGGCGGTGTTGTACAGCACGCCCGGCTGCTCCTGCTCGTACACCGGGAGCACCATCACCATCCCGAGCTCCTGCGCCAGCGCGGCGAACCGCTCGGTGGTGGGGCCCGGGACGGACTCGGCGTACTCGTAGTACTCGGTGTCCTGCTTCTGGCAGAAGTACGGCCCGTAGAACAGCTCCTGGAAACAGATCACCCGCGCCCCGGCCGCGGCCGCCTGCCGCGCGTAGTCCTCGTGCGCCTTGATCATGGACTCCTTGTCACCCGTCCACGACGTCTGGACAAGCGCAGCCCTGACAACGTCCGCCACAAGAACCTCCCCAAGTAGCCGAGCCCCCATGCTCCATCCGGGCTGGGTCACCCGTCAACGGATGCGGCGATCGCGATCAGATCGTGAAGGTGCGTGGCTCGGCCGGGAGGACGTGGCCGCCGACGGTCGCGTGCGTGGGTGGCTGCCAAGTGGTGTGGAGCTGGGAGCCGGTGCCCTGGATGACGAGGAGGTCTCGGCGCAGCCGGGCGGTGAGTTGGGTGACGGCCGAGCCGGTGGCCTCGTCTTCCTCGACGTTCATGGCCGGGGCGAAGGCGCGTGCGCGGATGGTGCCGCTGGGCTCGTCCTGCCAGGACCAGAGGAAGGTGTGGCCGGCGGTGTAGGCGGCAGGGTCGGCCGCCAGGACCTCGGCCGGTGTTGCCAACTGGCGCCAGTCCCACGGGCTGCCCCAGGTGGCGTCGGCTCGGACGGCGTAGAGGTCGCCGGAGCGGGTGACGGGGACCGGGCCGGCGGGGACGTGGAGGGTGTCGACCGGGTGCCCGTGGGTGTGCAGCCAGGCGGCGGCGCCGACGGTGGGGTGGCCGGCGAAGGACATCTCGCCTGTGGCGGTGTAGATACGGAGCGTGCCGGTGGCGGCGTCGTCGACATACACGGTCTCGCTGTAGCCGAGCTCGGCGGCTACTCGCAGCCGGTCGCTCTCACCGACCAGCCGCCCGTCGACGATGCCCAGCGGGTTGCCGAACCGGCCGTCCTGGTCGGTGAAGACGCGGACGACCTCGACCGGGATCTTGGTCAAGTCAGCCAGTCGGGTCAGAGAACGGCGATCGCGGCGATGATCGCGATCAGCAGGACGGCACCGCCGACAACGGCGAGGACGCGGCCGTTGACCTTGGGCTCGCTCGCGGCCTCGGCCTGGCCCTCATTGACGAAGGCGCGGAACATCTGCGTGCTCGCGCCCGGGTCCTGCTCGTTCTCCACGTTGTGCGGGACGTTCTGGTCAGCCATGGCCCAAGACCCTACCTGCCGCCGGTGGACAGCAGGCAGACGCCTGCCGAGACCTCACACAGACCTGATGTACCATTTGGTACATGCGCTTCGATCACTCCACCACGATCCAGGCCCCGCCCGAGCGGGTCTGGGAGATCTTCAGCGATGTCGAGCGGTGGCCCGACTGGACCCCGACCGTCGAATCCGTCGAGCGGCTGGACGCGGGCCGCATCCACGTCGGCTCCCGCACCCGCATCCGCCAGCCCAAGCTCCCGGTCGCGGTCTGGGAGGTGACCGAGCTCGAGGAGGGTGAGTACTTCGAGTGGATCTCGAAGGCCCCCGGGATCAAGACCACCGGCGGCCACCGCGTGGTCAGCACTCCGGAAGGCACCGTGGCGACCGCGACGATCATCCAGGAGGGCCCGCTCGGCTGGCTCTTCGGCCGGCTGTACGCCAGGCTCACCCGGGACTACATCGCCACCGAGACCGCCAAGCTGAAGGAACTCAGTGAGTCGGGCCAGTCTGCTCGCTGACGCGGTCGAGCATTTCGCGAAGAACGGGATCGGCGACGCGAGCCTGCGCACCATCGCGTCGTCGCTCGGCACCAGCCACCGGATGCTGATCTACCACTTCGGCTCGCGGGAAGGACTGCTCGCCGAAGTGGTCCGCACCGTCGAGCAGCAGCAGCGGGACCTGCTGACGAGCCTCGACGCGCCGGACCGCAGCGTCGCCGAACAGTCCGAGGAGTTCTGGCGGCGGGTGACCGAGGCCGCGCTCGTCTACGGCCCGCTGTTCTTCGAGCTCAGCGCGCACGCGATGCAGGATCTGCCGCACACCGACTCGCTCAAGGCCGACCTGATCAACGTGTGGCTGCCGCCGCTGATCGACCTGTGCGTCCGTGCCGGCATCCCCGCGGACGAGGCACCGGCATACGCGCGGCTCGGTCTGGCCGCGGCCCGCGGTCTGCTCTTCGACCTGCTGCTGACCGGTGATCGCGCGGGCGTCGACGAGGCGTCCGCGCTGCTCAATCGCCTGTTCACTCTCCCGGTTCAGTAGGCGTCTCGACCCGGCCCGCCACGATCGGCAGCCGCGAGTCCCGCAGTACGGCGACGAACGCGAACGGCCGGTCCAGCGTGACCTCGAGCCGCCGCTCCTGCCGCGTGATCATCGCGGCCCGTGTCATCGCCATCGCGGTCACGGCCGCCGCCTCGAACCCGGTCGCGAAGAACCGCGCGAGCACCTTCTGCTTCGCCTGGCTCACCCTGAGCTGCGTCGGGCTGAGCGCGCTGAAGTGCCCGCGCCCGGCCGGGTTCCCCGTCACCGCCTCCAACCCGAAGATCTCGCGAGTCGCCAGCAGATCGTGCTCGGCCTCGATGCTGAACGACGGCAGCGACAGCTTCACATCAGGCCGCGGCGCCGTGGTCTTCCCGATCGTCAGCCCCGGGCCGGGCCGGTCCTCGTCGATCAACCGGCTGCCCGGTACGCCGTCCTCCGGCCGGCTCGCCGCGTCCAGCAGTCCCGCCAGTACGTCGTCCCCGTCACCGATCCCCAGCAGTACGTCGACATCGGCATCCCCACGGACCGTGACCACGGTCAGCTCGCCGTACCGCCGTACCGCGTCGAGGTCGTCGTCCGTGCGCTCGAGCCAGTGCCACGAGCCGGCCCAGGCGCCGTCGTGCACCCGGCGGAGCTGCTCGGTGAACGGGCGGACCCAGGTCGTGCGCAGCAGGAGCGCCGACGCCACGAGGAGCAGGACGTCGCCCTGGAGGTCGACCGGCATCTCGCGGATCACGTCGTCGGTGTGCTCGGCGGCCCAGGCGTCGAGCTTCGGCTTGTCGACGACTGCGTTGCCCGTCAGCATGCCGATGAGCGGCGCGGGCATCACGCTGTCGAACGTCTCCGCGAGCTTCAGCTGCTCGCTCACCCACACCCCGAGCGCGGCGTGCAGGTCCGCGGACGCCTCGATCGACTCGATCAGCCGGATCGCGTCGGTCGAACCCGTCGCGGGGTCCACACCGGCGGCCGCGGCGAGCTCGGAGCGGCCCGGCTCGTCGGCGCCGGTCGCCAGCAGTGCGAGCAGCGGCCACACGCCGAGCCCCGAGACAACAGTGTTGCCGCCGGGCAGTGCACGGCCCCAGCGAATGGTCAGGTCGTTGACTGCGCGCACCACGTCGGCATCCATGCCTCCACCTTGCCACAGGCGACTAATTCCCGGAATGACGCTGATTTTCATTTCACAGCCGCGGCGAGTGCTCGTCCGGACGCGCTCGGTTGTGTCAGGATGCGCACCGTGAGCACGCCAACCGAGGCCCCGGAAAAGCCCGAGACGACGGAAAAAGAGCCGTCCGGGTCGTCGATCGCGTTCACCGTCACGCTGGTCCTGCTGGTCGGTCTCGCGCTGTTCGGGCGGCGGCTGTTCAACGCCTGGTTCACCGACGACGGCATCCGGACCTGGGCGACGATGTTCGTCGGCGTCACCGTGCAGGCGCTGCCGTTCCTCGTGCTCGGCGTCCTGCTGTCCGCCGCTCTCACCGCCTTCGTCCCGGCGTCGTTCTTCGCGAAGGCGCTGCCGAAGCACCCGGCGCTCGCCGTACCGGTCGCGAGCGCGTCCGGCGTCGTACTGCCGGGCTGCGAGTGTGCGTCGGTCCCGGTGTCGGCCGCGTTGATGAGCCGCGGCGTCACACCGGCCGCGGCGATCGCGTTCCTGCTGTCCGCACCGGCGATCAACCCGGTCGTGCTGGCGTCGACCGCGGTCGCGTTCCCCGGTCAGCCGAAGGTCGTGGTCGCGCGGGCGGTGACGTCGCTCGCGGTGTCGATGGTGCTCGGCTGGTTGTGGTTGCTGACCGGCAAGGGCGGGTCGTGGCTGAAGATGCCGAAGAACCGGCACGCGCACGACGAGGGCAAGTTCGAGGTCTTCCGGTCCGCGATGCTGCACGACTTCCTGCACGCCGGCGGGTTCCTGGTGGTCGGCGCTGCGGCCGCGGCCACGCTGAACGTCGTGGTCCCGCGCAGCTGGCTCGACCACGTCGCCGGGAACCTGCTGCTGTCGGTGCTGATCCTCGGGTTGCTCGCCGTACTGCTGGCGATCTGCTCCGAGGCCGACGCCTTCGTGGCGGCGAGCCTGACGCAGTTCTCGCTGACCGCCCGGCTCGCGTTCATGGTGGTCGGGCCGATCGTCGACGTGAAGCTGATCGCCCTCCAGACCGGGACGTTCGGTCCGAAATTCGCCGTACGGTTCGCACCGGCGACCTTCGTGGTCGCCATCCTTGCCAGTCTGCTCGTGGGGTGGTGGTTGCTTTGAAGCGCAGTGTCGCCGGGTTGGTGATTGTCTTCGTCGGGGCCGCGATCGTGCAGCTCGCGATCTCCGGGACGTACCTGCGGTACGTGAAGCCGGGGATGCGGTGGATGCTGCTCGCGGCCGGGGTGATCCTGGTCGGACTCGCGGTGATCGACGTCTTCGTGAAGAGCCGGCAGGAGCATGACCACGGCCTGCCGCGGGCGGCGTGGTTGCTGCTGCTGCCGATCTTCGCGCTGCTCGTGGTGGACCCGCCCGCGCTCGGAGCGGACGCGGCGCAGCGGCAGTCACCGGTTGCCGCGAAACCCGCCGAGCCGCAGAGCAACGCGTTCTGGCAGAACGGCGACAAGTCGTACGGCCCCAAGACCATCGCGGTACGGGACTACGCCGTCTGGGCGGTGTGGGAGAAGGAGACGATGAAGGGCCGGTCGTTCACGATGACCGGCTTCGTCACCCCGGCGAAGAACGGCGTCTGGTACGTGACCCGCATCGGCCTGACGTGTTGCGTCGCGGACGGTACGGCGTTCATGGTCGAGGCCCGCGGTCAGGCCGCGCCGCCCAAGAACCAGTGGGTCAGTGTGACCGGCACATGGGCCGAGCCGACCAAGCGCGTCGACGGTGACGTCGCCGCGCTCACGGTCGAGTCGGTCAAGCCGGTGACCGCCCCGGCCAATCCTTACGAGTAGTTCACCCAGCCCGCGACGACCGGGATGCCGGTCGGACGGTGTACGGCGATGAAGCCGAACGGCCGGTCCAACGACACGTACAACGCCTTCGCGCCCGGTCTCGGCGCGGAGCCTGCTTCCGCAGCGACCGCGGTGACCGCGGCCGCCTCGAACCCGGTCGCCGAGAACCGCGCCATCACCGCCTGCCTGGCCTGGGCGACCGCCAGCGGCTGCGGGCTCAACCCCGGGAAGTGCCCCCGGCTCGCGTCGGACGCCGCCTTCAGGCCGAACACGTCCGGATGCTGCAGCAGGTCGTGCTCCGCGTCGATCTCGAAGTACGGCAGGGACAGGATCACCGTCGGCGTCGGCGCCATCGACTCGATCACCTCGACGCCGGGTGCGGATCGCTCCGCCGCCAGCACCTCGGCCCCGCTCATCCCGTCGTCCTCGAGCCCGAGCGCCGCCGTCAGCACCGCGGCGCGCCCACCGTCGCCGACCACGAGCCGTACGTCGAACTCACCGACGCCACGCACCGTCGCCACGGTCAGCAGGCCCGTCGCGCTGTCATGCACGCGCAGACTGTCCAGGTCCTGATCGGCGCGGCTCAGCCAGCGGCGATCGTTGCGCGGGTACTCGTGGAACGGCTGCACCCACGTGGTCTTCAACGCCAACGCCGACACCAGCAGGAGCAGCACGTCCTGCGACAGTTGCACCGGCATGCGCGTCAGCAACCCGTCGGTCTGCTCCGCGACCCAGGCGTCCAACGCCTCCTGGTCGGTCAGAACCCCGCGCACCTCGGGCGGCAGGAACCGGTCCGCCCCGGGCTGCAGCTCGATCTCGGGCCGCGTCCACAGCCCCAACGCCATGCTCAACCCGGGAGCCTGCAGCAGACCGCCGTACCCTCCGCCGGAGGCCTCGGCCAGCTCGCTGTGGGCAGGCTCGTCCGCCACCTCGGCCAGCATCGCGAGCAACGGCTGGACCCCGAGGCCGGAGACCACCGTGCTGTCCTCACCGGGCAGCGCCGCGATCCACCGTGCGGTCAGGCGACTGACTTGCTGTGCGTCCACTCACACATCTTCCCGCATCCGCGTTCCAGAGGCATGAAGCGAACAGTCGAGCCGAAGGTCCTGTACTTCGGTACGCCCGTGGTCCTGATCAGCTCCCGCAACCCCGACGGCAGCACGAACCTCGCACCGATGTCGTCGGCCTGGTGGCTCGGGTACACCGCGATGCTCGGGATGGCGACGAGCTCGCAGACCGTGAAAAATCTCGTCGAGCGCCCCGAACTCGTGCTGAACCTCGTCGCCCCGGACATGGTCGCCGCGCTCGACCGGATCGCGCTCCTGACCGGCTCGGAGGAGATGTCCGACGCGAAGCGGGGCCGCGGCTACCGGTACGAGCCGGACAAGTTCACCGCGGGCGGACTGACGCGCGAGACGACCTCGACAGCGGGGCTCGACGGCGTCGAGGAGAGCCCGATCAACCTCGAAGGCCGGGTCGAGGCGATCCACGAGATCGGCGGGGCCGGCTCGCACTTGTGCGCGCTCGAGATGAAGGTCGAGCGGGTCCGCGTCCACGAGGACCTGCTGATGAGCAACGACCGCTACATCGACCCGCTGCGCTGGGACCCGCTGATCATGAAGTTCACCGAGTACTTCGCCGGCGGCGCACCGGCGTACCCCTCGTCGCTGGCCCGCGGCTGGCAGATGCCGCCGATGGCCGCCGTCGGGTCAGGCGGCTGACGTCACCAACTCGCCGGACTCCGCCGCGCGCGGGGTCCGGCGCCGGATGATCGTGCACGCCATACCGCCGATCACCAGGACCGCCGCGATCGCCTGCTGCAGGCCGACCTTCTCGCCGCGCAGGACCCAGGCCGCGGACATTCCGACGATCGGCACCAGTAACGAGAACGGCGCGACGGTGCTGGCGTCGTACTGACGCAGTAGGTAGCCCCAGACGCCGAAGCCGAAGAGCGTGGCGGCGAAGGCGAGGTACGCGATCGCCCCGATGCCGGTCAGGTCGATCCCGCGCAGCGCCTCGAGGTCGGCGCGTGGTCCTTCGGTGAGCAGCGAGAGGATCAGCAGCGGTACGACGGCGACGGCGCTGGCCCAGACCATGAAGCGCAGCGTGTCCGGCGGCCTGGCGTACCGCGTGATCGTGTTCGACACGCCCCAGAAGCCGGCGGCGACGATCACCAGCGCGAGCGCGCCGACCGGGGCCGAGAGCTTGCGGTCGAGGACGATCAGCACGATCCCGGCGCACGCGATCACGATGCCGACGAGTTGTGCGGGCCGCGGCCGTTCGCGCAGTACGGCGATCGCGAACAGGACCGTGAAGATCACCTGGCTCTGCAGGACGAGCGACGACAGCCCGGCCGGTACGCCGTGGTCCATCGCGATGAACAGCAGGCCGAACTTCGCCACCCCGAGCGCGAGTCCGACGCCGACGACGTACCGCCAGGCGACGCGTGGTCTGCCGAGCAGGAAGATCGCGGGGACGGCGGCGAAGAAGAACCGCAGCGCGGAGAGCAGCAGCGGCGGCATGCCCTCGAGGCCGACCTCGATGACGACGAAGTTGATGCCCCAGACCAGGACGACGGCGAGCGCGAGCAGCAGGTCACGAGGCTTCATGCCGTCCAGTGTCAGCGGCGCTACACTTAAGGACCAGCACTGATTACTACCGCTATCGATGCAGGAGTGCTACATGATCGATCTCGGGCGGCTGCGTGCCCTGCATGCCGTGGCGCAGTACGGATCGGTCAACCGCGCGGCCGAGGTCCTCGGCTACACACCGTCGGCGGTCTCGCAGCAGCTCGCGAAGCTGGAGCGTGAAACGCGGACGACGCTGGTCGAGCGGCAGGGGCGCGGGATCGTGCTGACCGACGCCGCGCGGCAGCTGGCCGCGACGGCGGCGCGGATCCTCGAGCTGGTCGAGGACGCGGAGCTGACGCTGGAGGAGCAGCGCGGGCAGGCGATCGGGACGCTCGGCATCGCCGCGTTCCCGACCGCGGCGCGCGGGCTGCTGCCGCCGGCGCTCGCGCGACTGATCGATGGTCATGAGCAGCTGGACGTCCGCGTGCTGGAGACCGATCCGTTCGAGGCGGTGGCCGCGGTCAACCGTGGTGAGATCGACATCGCGATCGTCCACGACTGGCACAACACCCCACTCGGCCTGCCCGAGGGACTGTCGCGCGTGAAGCTGGGCGTCGACCCCGCGGATGTTCTCGTACCGGCCACGCATCGCCTGGCAGGCAAGGAGTTCGTCCGCGCGGAGGACCTGGTCGGCGAGCGCTGGATCTGCCAGCCAGCCGGATCGATCTGCTACGAGTGGCTGGTCCGGACGATGCGCCGCGCCGGCGTCGAGCCGGAAGTCGCGTACTCGGTCGCGGAGTACCAGACCCAGCTCGCGATGCTCGCGCGCGGCATCGGCATCGGCCTGCTCCCCCGGCTCGGGCGCGGACCGGTCCCCGACGGCGTGGTCGTCGTACCGCTGCAGCCCGCGCCGAGCCGCCGCCTGTACGCCGTCTGGCGCACAACAACCTCGCGCCGCCCGGCGATCGCCGTCACGCTCGCCACCCTCAAGGCAGCATGGCCGGACCGCGACACGGCCTGATCACTGTGATCGTTTGAGCCTTCGGCGGGGGATCACATCCAGCGACCAGTTGACAGCGTTCCGCGTCTGCCGCTACGTTCACGGAACTATTAGGAAACCTTCCTAATCATCATCCTCCCCGACGCCCCCTCGGAGGAAAGTTCATGATTCGTTCGCTGATGGCCGGCGCCCTGCTGGCCGCATCCACCCTGCTGCCCGTCACGGCGCAGGCCCAGACCCAGACCGTTGCCGACACCCCGGTCGGCCGTAACGGCCAGCTGCACGTCTGCGGCACCAAGCTCTGCAACGAGCGCAACGAGCCCGTCCAGTTGCGCGGCATGAGCACCCACGGTCTGCAGTGGTACGCCAACTGCGTCAAGACCGCCTCGCTGGACGCGCTGGCCTACGACTGGAAGGCCGACATCCTGCGCATCTCGATGTACGTCCAGGAAGGAGGCTACGAGACCGACCCGGCCGGGTTCACCGACATGGTGAGCAACTACATCGACGAGGCGACCGCCCGCGGCATGTACGCGCTGGTCGACTGGCACCAACTCGACCCCGGCGACCCGAACGAGAACCTCGCCCTGGCGAAGCAGTTCTTCACCGAGATCGCCGAGCGCCACCAGGACAAGAACAACATCATCTACGACATCGCCAACGAGCCGAACGGCGTCAGCTGGGACGGCATCAAGTCGTACGCCGAACAGATGGTGCCGGTGATCCGGGCCAAGGACCCCGACAGCGTGATCTTCGTCGGCACCCACGGCTGGGCGTCGCTCGGCGTCTCCGACGGCCGCAGCGAGGCCGACATCGTCGGCAACCCGGTGAACGCATCGAACCTGATGTACACGTTCCACTTCTACGCCGCCTCGCACCAGCAGGAGTACTTCGACGCCCTGTCCCGCGCGGCGGACCAGATCCCGTTGTTCGTCACGGAGTTCGGCACCCAGACCTACACCGGTGACGGCGGCAACGACTTCACCTGGTCGCAGAAGTACCTGGACTTCCTGGAGAGCAAGAAGATCGGCTGGACGAACTGGAACTTCTCCGACGACTTCCGCTCCGGCGCCGTCTTCAAGGAAGGCACCTGCGCCGGCAACACCTTCACCGGTACGTCGGTACTGAAACCGGCCGGCGTCTGGGTCCGGGACAAGATCCTCAACCGCACCGCCGCCACGGACACCACCGACGTCAGCACCGCCGCCGAACTGAAGGACGCACTCGCGACCGCGAAGCCCGGCGACACGATCAAGCTCGCCGACGGCACCTACACCGGCAACTTCAAGACCACGGTCGACGGCACGTCCTCGGCGCCGATCACGCTGACCGGGTCCCCGGGTGCCGTCCTGAAGGCCGGTGGCGGGTACGGCCTGCATCTCAACGGCGCGTCGTACTGGAACGTCAAGGGCATCACCGTGACCGGCGGCCAGAAGGGCATCATGATCGACAGCGCCACCCGGGTCACGATCGACGGCGTGACGGTGCACGACCTGGACATGGAGGGCGTGCACTTCCGGAACAGCAGCACGTACGGCGTGATCAAGAACTCCCGCATCTACGACACCGGCAACGACGGCCGCGGGATGGGCGAAGGTGTGTACGTCGGCAGCGCGGGCGGCACCTCGGACCGGTCCGACCACGTGCAGATCATCGGCAACACGATCGGCCCGGACGTCGGCGGCGAGGCGATCGACCTCAAGGAAGGCACCACCGGCGGCCTGGTGTCCGGTAACAGCTTCGACGGCAGCGGCCTGACCGGCGCGAACTACGACGACAGCTGGGTCGATGTCAAGGGCAACAACTACGTGATCGAGAACAACACCGGCAAGAACACCACGAACAACGGCTTCGAGACGCACACCCAGCAGTCCGGCTGGGGCTGCGGGACGGTGTTCCGCGACAACCATTCCGATCTCACCGGCGCGACCGGCAGCGGGCGGTACGCGTTCAACATCACCAACTACAACGCCTCCAGCTGCAAGGTCACCGTCGCGAGCAGCAACACGAGGACCGGCGGGAGGGCACTCACCAACCCCGGTATCCCGGTCACCTGATGAAGCTCCCCGGCCGCCCTGCCCGGCGGCCGGGGTCTCCCGGCCCGGCTGGCCCGCCCCGTCAGCCGGGCCGACACGCGCGTCACCCGTCCACGATCTGCCGGAGTTTGTCCTCGGTCTCCTCGTCGAGCGCCGTGTAGACGGTGGCCCGGAGCGGCCCGAGCTGCGACAGCCACAGGTTGATCGGCTCGATCCGGAGGATGCCGTACCCGTCGACCTCCAGCATTTTGGTGCGAGTGCTCGGCGTCGCCACGTCGTACCGCTCCCAGAGCTCCGCGAAGTACGGCGAGTTGCTCAGCAGCCCCTGGATCAGGTCCTGCCAGAGCGCGTCGCCGAGGTGGTCGGCCGAGGCGGCCCGGAACGTCGCGACCATGTGGTGCTTGGTCTTCGCGCCGTCGAGGAAGCTGCACTTCCAGTCGTCCGAGACGAAGCTGACCCAGAGCATGTTCCGCTCCTCGACCGGTACCTGCTCGAGGTCTAGGACCACTTTGCAGTACGCCTTGTTGAAGGCGAGGATGTCGTACCGCTCGTTCAGCACCACGGCCGGGTACGGCGAGACAGCGTCGAGCGTCTTCTGCACCGACGGAGGCAGCGCCGAGCACACGCTCTGCGCCGGGCCGTACCGGAGCCCGGCCAGCCGGAACAGGTGACTGCGCTCCTGCCGGTCGAACCGCAGCGCGGTCGCGATCGCCTCCAGGACCTGGGCGGACACGTTGATGTCACGGCCCTGCTCGAGCCACGTGTACCAGGTGACGCCGACCCCCGCGAGCAGCGCGACCTCCTCGCGCCGCAGGCCCGGTGTCCGGCGCCGGCCGCCCGGTGCGAACCCGACCTCGTCCGGCTGGATCCGCTCACGCCGGCTCCGCAGGAAGACCCCGAGCTCCCGGCGCTGGGCAGTCACCTTTCTGTCGGTGGCCTCTGAGACAGTGGTCATGGTTCCATCATGAGCGGGGATGCAGCCGGGTGCCAGGTAGTACCAGTAATAGGATAACCAGGCTCTCACCACCAGGATCTGACCGCATTCAGGCTGGAGACATGACAGATCAGCTCCATGCCACCACTTCGGTCACCGCCCGGCCGCAGGACGCCGCGGGGCCGTTGAAGCCGGTGGCTCTCACCACTCTGATCTTCGGCGCGTTCCTCCCGATGCTCTCGTTCTTCGTCATCAACGTCGCGCTGCCGGCGATCGGCTCCGATCTGCACGCCACCTCCGGCGAGCTCCAGCTCGTCGTCGGCAGCTACGGGATCGCCGTGGCGACCCTGCTCGTCGTCGGGGGACGCCTCGGTGACACCTTCGGCCGCAAGCGCCTGTTCCTGATCGGCCTGACGGGTTTCACCGTGACGTCGCTGATCTGTGCGATCGCCCCGAATATCGGCGTGCTTCTCGTCGCACGAGTCGTCCAGGGGGCCGCAGGCGCCGCCGTCACGCCGCAGGTGCTGGCGACGATCACCAGCGTGCTCACCGGCACGCGCCGCGCTCGGGCGATGGCCATGTACGGCGTGGCGGGCGGGGCCGCGGCCGCGTTCGGTCAGATCCTCGGTGGTGTCCTGGTCGAGGCGAACGTGTTCGACCTCGGATGGCGGGCCGTGTTCCTCGTCAACGTCCCGGTCGGTGTGCTGGGCGTGGCCGCGGCGATCCGGTTGATCCCGGAGACCAAGGCGGACAAGTCGCAGCGCGTCGACCTCGTCGGGGCAGCGCTGCTCGCGCTGACGCTGGTCCTCCTGCTCCTACCGCTTACGGAGGGGCGACCGCTTGGCTGGCCATTGTGGACGTGGCTCTGCCTGGCCGCCACGATCCCGGCCGTGGTGGTGCTCGGCGTCCACCAGCATCGGGCCGAGCGGTCCGGGTCGGCTCCACTGATTCCACCCACCGTGCTGCGTCTCAAGGTGATGCGGATCGGTCTGCAAATGGCAGTGGCGTTCTTCACGACGTTCGGCGGCTTCATGTTCGTCTTCGCGCTCGCCACCCAGGGCGAGGCGGGCATGTCTCCGCTGGAAGGCGGCCTGAGCCTGCTGCCGATGGCCGTCGGCTTCCTGATCACCTCGATCTACGGTCCTCGCCTCCAGGTGCGGTACGGCGCCGGCCTCATCGTGCGCGGCTGGATCATCCAGGGCGTCGGGTACGCGCTGCTCGCGGTCGTGGCCCTCACCCTGTGGCCGAACGTCGACCCGTGGAAGCTCGCCGTACCGATGCTGGTCGCGGGCTTCGGCTCCGGCCTGGTGATGATTCCGCTGATGGGGGTAGTACTCAGCCAGGTCCCACCGGCGCAGGCAGGCCTAGGCTCCGGCATCCTGCTCACGAGCCAGCAAACCTGCCTGGCGCTGGGCGCCGCAACGGTCGGTACGGCGTACCTCGCACTAGCCAGCACATCCTGGGGCCAAGGCGGCGCACTGGCCGCCGTGGCAATCGCCATCGCAGCAATCTCGTTGCTGATGACACCGATCACCAACCAGTTGCGGTCCAGTGGGAAGGGCGTGTGAGGGAGGCGGGGATCCGCGTCGTGTGATCGCCGCGGGCGGCGTTGAGCTGGGACTGGGTGAGGAAGAGAGCACCTGTCAGGTCGGCGCCGCGGACATCGGCGTCCCGTAGGTCCGCGCCGATGAGATCTGCCTGCCGGAGGTCGGCTCCGCGGAGGTCGGCGCCGATCAGGTAGGCGCCGCGGAGGTTGGCTTTCGCGAGGTCGGCGCCGCGGAGGCGGGCCCCGATGAGGTCCGCGCCGCGGCGCTCCTTCTTCTTGGGCTGCTTGCCGCGGACGAGCCGGCTGGTCTCGAGCAGCAGCTCGTTGACGACTGCCCGCTCGGCCGCCACGTCGACGGTCATGAGGTCCGCAGTACGGCTGACGCTCTCGACGCGGTCGATCGCGGGCTGGAGATTCTTGTTGTGTTCCAGGGCTTCCGTGAGGTACCAGAGCAGCTCGTGGAGCTGGCGGAGGATCGGCAGCGCGGCGAACATGTCGGCGCCCGGTTGCTCGCGCCAGCTCTTGCCGGCGCGGCGGGAGATCTCCTGGCCGGCGCCGAAGCAGTCATAGACCGTGCAGCCGGGGAAGCCCTTCGAGCGCAGCTTGGTGTGGATCGTGCAGCGGAAATCGTCCGCGAGATTGGGACAGGCCTCACCGGCAGGTTTGTCGATCGCGAAGTCCGCCGACCTGGCGAACGTCAGCGCGACACAACAGAGGCCGAAGCAGCTACCGCAGTCGGCCTGCAGGTCAGTTCTGTTCGGCAACCGTGTGGCCGGTGCGGCGCCAGCGGATGCCGGCCTCGATGAACTCGTCGATCTCACCGTCGAACACACCCGAGGTGTTACCCGACTCGAACTGCGTCCGCAGGTCCTTCACCATCTGGTACGGGTGCAGCACGTAGGACCGCATCTGGTCACCCCACGAGCCCTGCACGTCACCGCGCAGCGCGTCGATCTGGGCCCGCTCCTCGGCCTTCTTCAGCGCGAGCAGCTTGGCCTTCAGGATGACCATCGCGCTGGCCTTGTTCTGCAGCTGCGACTTCTCGTTCTGACACGACACCACCGTGCCGGTCGGGATGTGCGTGATCCGGACCGCGGAGTCGGTGGTGTTGACGCTCTGACCACCCGGGCCGGACGACCGGTACACGTCGATCCGCAGCTCTTCTTCCGGTACGTCGATCTCGTCGGTCTGCTCGAGCACCGGGACCACCTCGACGGCGGCGAACGACGTCTGGCGGCGGCCCTGGTTGTCGAACGGCGAGATCCGGACCAGCCGGTGCGTACCCGACTCGACGCTCAGCGTGCCGTACGCGTACGGCGCCTTGACCGCGAACGTGGTCGACTTCAGCCCGGCCTCTTCGGCGTACGACGTGTCGTAGACCTCGGTGGCGTAACCGTGCCGCTCGGCCCAGCGCAGGTACATCCGCTGGAGCATCTCGGCGAAGTCCGCGGCGTCGACACCGCCCGCGCCGGAGCGGATCGTCACCAGCGCCTCACGCTCGTCGTACTCACCGGACAGCAGCGTGCGGACCTCGAGCGACTGGATCGCCTTGGCGACCGAGCCGATCTCCTTCTCCGCCTCGGCCAGGCTGTCCGCGTCGTTCTCCTCGCGGCCCAGCTCGACCAGCGCGCCCAGATCGTCGAGCCGGCCCCGCAGCACGGTCACCCGCTCGACGTCGGCCTGCAGGCTGGACAGCCGCGACGTCACCTTCTGCGCGTTGGCCTGGTCGTCCCAGAGATCGGGCGCGGCAACCTGCTCGCCGAGCTCGTCGATCTCCTTGCGCAACGCAGGGAGATCGAGCACCTTCTCGATCGAGGTCATCGTCGCGTCGAGCTGTTTCAGCTCCGCGTCAAAATCCAGTCCAGCCACAACTAGTGAGCGTACCTCAGGCGAGACCGCGACGAAGAACGGCGAAGACCTCGGCGACCGCTTGCTCGAGCTCAGCCTGTGCGCGGGTCAGCTCCGCCGGCGACGCGTCGTCGGGCAGGACGGCCATCAGGCGCTCCTCGAGAACCTTCTGCGCGGCGGCGTACAGGGCTGCCGTCAGCCGGTTGCGGAGGTGATCCGGCGAGCGCTCGTCGAGGGCCTCGGTGAGCGAGGTCTCCAGCTCCTCGGCGGTCAGGCGGCGCCGGGCGAGCAGCGCGGGACTGCCCTCGATCGTGCGCACGAACTGCTTCCAGGTCGCCAGATGCCCGACAGTGAGCCGCTCCCGCGTCTCCTGGAGGTACTGCGCTTCCAGCACCTCGACCGGCTCCGCGTCCGCCGGCGCCTCGCGGATCGCCCGCGCCGGCCCGGTCCACCACCCCCGCTCGTCGAAGAACAGATCCTCCTTGGCCGGGAAGTGGTTGAACACCGTCTGCACGGCGACGTCCGCCGCGCGCGCCACCTCGGCCACCGTCACCGCGTCGAAGCCGCGCTCGAGGAACAGCGCGGTGGCCACGTCCGAGATGGCTTGCCGCGTCTGCTGCTTCTTCCGTTCCCGCCGTCCGAGCTCCATTGCAGTGAGCGTAGACCATCTGCTTTACTGAATCCATTATTGTAGTCACTACACTTTTGGAGCACATCCAATGACGATTCTCGTCACCGGCGGTCGCGGGGCGATCGCCCGCGCCGTCACCGCCGGCCTGATCGCGGCCGGCCAGGACGTCCGCGTCGCCAGCCGCGAGCCTGCCGCCCTCCCGTCGGCCGTCGGGTACGACGCGACGGACCCGGCGCCCGCACTGCGCGACATCAGCCAGGTCGTCCTGTACTCCGACCCGTCGTCGGCGCCTGCCTTCGTGGCTGCGGCCGAAGCGGCCGGGGTGAAGCAGGTCGTGCTGCTCTCCTCGCTGTCCGCGCTCGGCGGTCCGGACGATCCGCATGCGAAGACCGAGCAGGTGATCGCTGACGCGACGTACGCGACAACATGTCTCCAGCCCGGGGCGTTCATGAGCAACACGAAGTACTGGGCGCATCAGGTCCGCGCGACGGGTCAGGTTCGGCTGCCGTACCTCGACGCCGAGGAGGCGCCGATCCACGAGCTGGATATCGCGGACGCGGCACTGCGGGTTTTGCTCGACGGCCCGGGCAACGGGCACGACGGTCGTGGTTATCCGCTCACCGGCCCCGAGTCCATGACGCGGCGTCGGCAGATCGAGCTCATCACCGAGGTCACCGGCGTACCGATCGAGGTCGTCGACCTCACGCCGGACCAGGCCCGTGCCGAGCTGGGCATACGCGACGAAGGTCAGCGCGAGACCCTCCTGTCCTACTGGGCCTCCCGCGTCGGCATCCCGGCCCCGATCGAGCCCGGCGTCGAACTCCTCACCGCCCACACTGCCCGCCACTACACCACCTGGCTCACCGATAACCCCGGCCTGTTCGGTTAGGCATGAGCAGCCGGCGGCCGGACAGGAGGTGTCAGACCGCCGGGTAGTGCGCTTACGCGTGATCGCGTCCGCGTGTACACCGTCTCGCGGGTGCACTACCTGTCCAGCGGCCGATCCGTAGCCACCTGCCGATCCGCCGCCGGCGCACCCATCCACCGCCTCACCGGCGACCCACCAGCCCCACTCCCATACCGGACCGGCTGTGAATGGGCTGCCGGGATACGTCCGGTCAGTGGGGTCAGCGGATGGGGACGATGGCGGCGGCTTCGGAGGCTACGTCTGCGGTGCCGGGGAAGCCGGGCGGCTGGAACGGGAGGTCGGCGGTCGAGGTGAGGCGGACCGTCACCGTCGTCCCGTCGACGTCCACCGACCAGTCGAGATCGTCGAACCTGTTGCTCGCAGCAACGGCATCGAGGTACGCCGCGGTCAGCTGCCGGGCCTGCTCCGGGTCGATCGCGGCGTTGCTCCCGGCACCGGGTTGCGCGTACACGGCGGCCAGCCCGTTCGCGGCCGCGAGCACCGCACCGTCCGCGGTCGCGTCCAGGTCCCGTCGTACCAGGAACGCCTTCGAGATGTCGGTCACCACCACGACCATCATCAAGATGACGATGGTGAACCCAATGATCAGGACGGTCATCTGCCCGTCCTCGCCGCGTCTCCGGGCACGGCCGGCCTGTGCGCGGGTCATCCGTCGCCCTTGGCCTGGCGATAGTCGCCGAAGGCTTCGGTGTGCTCGGAGCTGATCCGGATCGCGGGCGGTTCGCCGCCGAGCGCGTCCGGGATCAGCGGCAGCCGGACCTTGGTGTCGAGCGTGACCGTCACGGTCGATCCCGGCTGCAGACAGGCAGGTTCGCAGCTGATCGTGAGCTCGTCGTCGCCGAGCTCCATGCCCTGGTCCTTCATCGCGAGCCGCGCGGCGGCGAACGCCCGCGCCCGCGCCTCGTCCTCGGACACCCCGTCCGGCACGATCACGAAGGCCCGCCCCGCCGCCCGGGTCGCCGCGGTCGCGCCGTACGACGCCCGCTGGACGTCGAACACGCCGAGCATCATGTACACCAGCGGCACCATCAACAGGATCGCCAGCCAGGAGAACTCCACGACCGCGCTGCCGCGCTCGTCCCGGCGGCGCCTCACTCGCCCGTCTCCTTCACCGCATGTCCCTGGACGGAGAACGAGATGCCCGGTCCCCACAGGCCGAGCGGCGGCATGTGCGCCTCGACCGTCACCTGGACGCCGGGCTGCCCGTCGATGTCGGTCGCCTCCGCCGACACCGAGTCGATCAGCCCGTCCGTCACCACGCCGTCGATCAGGTCCCGGGTCCGCGCCTCGCCGTCGGCCGGTGCACGGTTGAGCACGGCCGCGTAGTGCGCACCCTCGGAGGCCGCGGCTGTCACAGTGTTGCGCACGTACAGGAACAGGCCGACCTGCAGGATGCCGAGGAACAACGGCACCAGGATCGTCGCGACCAGGACGAAGTCGACGACGGCCGATCCCCGCTCGTCGCGGCGCCTCGGGATCCCGGCCATCACTTGTTGGCGACGGAGTCCAGCGCGTTCTTCAGCATGGTGGCGAGCTGAGGTCCGGCAAGCTGCCAGATCGCGACGACCAGACCCGCCGTCATCACGGTGATCAGCACCCAGCCGGGCACGTCACCGCGCTCCTTCCGCGCCGGACGTGGCTTCGTCAGCAACGTCAGCAACAGTCTCGTCAGGTGTAGGGACATGACCTCTCCTCAGTTCATCCGGCGATCAGCCGGATTCCGACAGCGCCCGGGTAGAAGGCGAACGCGATGGTCACCGGCATGACCAGGAAGATCACCGGGACCATCATGGCTACCTCACGTCGCGCGCCGGACTCGATCAGTTCGCGGCGGCCGGCTTCCCGGATATCGCCGGCCTGCGCCCGCAGTACGTCGGCCAGCGGGGTACCGCGCTCGAGCGCGACCGCCAGCCCGTCCGCGAAGCGCGAGAGCGCCAGCAACCCGGTCCGGTCTGCGAGCGCGTCGAGCGCACGGACCAGCGTGTCTCCCGCCCTGGTCTCGGCCAGAACCCGCTTGAGCTCCTCGGCGAGGTCGCCGCGGCAGGACCGGGCCACCCGGTCGAGCGCGGCGGCCGGACCCTCACCGGCCGCGACCGACAACGCCAGCAGCTCCGCCACGGTCGGCAGCTCCGCGAGCAGTCGCCGCTCACGCCGCCGTACCTGTGTGGTCAGGAAGGTGTCGCGACCGAGAACTCCGAGGACCCCGAGGATCAGGCAGAACACCAGCAGGCCCACCGGGTTCCCGAGGCCGAACGTGACGGCGACGATCGAGATCACCAGCCCGGCGGCGAAGGCGATCGTCCCCCAGAGCAACTGCTCGATGCGGAACTCCTCGACCGTCCGGTCGATCCCCGCCCGCTGCATCCGGCGGCGGATCGTGCTCGCGCCGCCGAGGATCCGCTCCAGCCGTCGCGCCGCGGAGCGCAGCGACGGGCCGAACAACCGCAGGATCGCGTAGAACGGCGACCGCGAGTCCACCACGCCCACGAACACGTCCGGCGCCCCGAGATCCCGCAGGTACGGCGAGATGCGTTCGTCCACCGAAGGCTTGCGGAAGAAGGGCAACCGCACCACGACCACGAGCAGGCCGACGCCGAACAACGCGCCGACGAAACCACCGACCAGGAACGGACTCATCGCAACACCCGCTCGGGCTCGGGCAGCCGGCCGATCCGCAGCATCAACCGGTACGCGATCACGCAGAGGACGGCGCCCGCGCCGATGATCAGCGCACCCATCGGCGTGTTGTACCGCTGGATCACGTCGCCCTGGAACGACAGCAGCGCCAGCACCAGCCACGGCGCCGCGACCGCGACCCGCGCACCGTTGACCGACCAGGACTGCCGGGACTCGAGCTCCGACCGGGTCCGCGCGTCGTCGCGCAGGAACGTCGACAGCGACCGCAGCAGCCGCCCGAGGTCGCCACCGCCCACCTCGCGCGCGATCCGCAGCGCCTCGACCACCCGGTCACCGACCGGGTCGGCGAGCCGCGCCTTCAACCGGTCGAGCGACTCGGCGAACCGGCCGGTCGACGCGTAATCCGCACCGAACCGCTGGAACGGCTCGCGCAGCTGCAGCGGCCCGCGTTCCCCCACCTGCGCCAACGCCTCGGACAGCGACAGCCCCGCGCGCACGGCCGACGCGATGTTGTCCACCACGTCGGGCCACAGCTCGCGGAACTCGGCCAGCCGCCGCCGGGCACGCGCCCGGACCAGCGCGATCGGCACCCAGCCCGCCATCAGCCCGAACACCAGGGCGACCGGCAACGTCTTGGACACCAGGAACATCAGCAGGAACGCGGTCAGCCCGGTGATCAGGCACGCGCCGATGAACGCACCCGGTGTCAGGCCTTCGATCCCGGCGCGCGCGAGCAGGTCGCGGCTTTTGGCACGCAGCCGACCCTCCGCGGCGGGCATGGCCTCGGCCGGCGCCACGATCGCCGCGATGATCATCAGCAGGCCGACCCCGAAGAACAGCCCGATCAAGAGGCCCATCAGTGCACTCCACCGGGCAGCTCGGTGAGCAGCCCGGCCACGTTGTACCCGGCCTGCTGGAAGCGCTCCGGATGCGGCAGATGCCCCTCGGCGCGGCGCAGGTAACCGTCGTACGTCTGGAACAGGGTCTCGGTCTCGATCGCCTGCTCCTCGACCCGCCCAGTGACCGCCACGATCTCCCGCACCCGCCGGTGCCCGTCCGCTGCGATACCGAGGTGTACGACGAGATCGACGCAACCGGCCACCGTCGGCAGCACGAACCGGGAGCCGATGTTCTCACCGGCCAGCAGCGGCAGCGTGCACATCTTGGTCAGCGCCTCGCGCGCCGAGTTGGCGTGAATCGTGCACATGCCGGGAAGGCCGCTGTTCAGCGCGAGCAGCAGGTCGAGGCACTCCTCGCCGCGCACCTCGCCGACGATCACCCGGGACGGCCGCATCCGCAGCGACTCCTTCACCAGGTCCCGCAACCGCACCTCGCCGGTGCCCTCGAGACCGGCCTGCCGGGTCTGCATCGACACCCAGTCGGGGATCGGCAGCTTGATCTCGAAGACCTCCTCGCAGCTGATCACCCGCTCGCTGCCGGGGATCGAACCGGCCAGCGCGTTCAGCATCGTGGTCTTGCCGGCCTGCGTACCGCCCGATACGAGCACATTGAGGCCGACGGCAACGGATGCCTCCAGGACGGCGGCCGCGTGCGGCGTCAGCGAACCGAGCTGGACGAGGTCGCTCAACCGCGTCGCGCGGACCGTGAACTTCCTGATGTTGACTGCCGCATAGCGTTGAGTGATGCCGCCGAGGACGATGTGCACCCGGCTGCCGTCCGGCAGGCGGGCGTCGGTGAACGGCTGGGAGACGTCGATCCGGCGGCCGGTGGTCTTCAGCATCCGCTCGACCAGGTCGCTGACCTCCTCCTCGGTCAGCACGGTCGTGGTCAGCTCGTGCCGGCCCTCGCGGGCGATGAACACCCGGCTCGGCTCGTTGATCCAGATCTCCTCGACGGCCGGGTCGTCCAGGTAGCGCTGCAGCGGCCCGAAGCCGGCGACCCGGTCGTGCACCTCCCGGCTGACCGCCTCGATATCGGCGATCGGCGGCACCACGCCGCTCAGGCTGCGCTCGTCGTACTCCCGGACGACGGTCGCGACGATCGCGTTCACCGCGCCGGGGTCGCGGAGCGGGTCGATCCCCTCGCGGCGCACCACGTCGCGCACCTGCGCGTCGATCAGCTCGATGGCACCGTTCCAGCCCGCGCGGTGCGCGTCGAGCCTGTCCGCAGTCATCGATCTCCCCGTGTGAGTCCCGGCCGGCGACCACGTTCGGTCACCATCCGCGACCATCCTTTCAACCGTGGGGTATCCGGCGCCACTCGCGGCCGGGCACCCTGTGGATAACAGTGACACGCCGCTGGCTCACTCAGCGTATCGATCGGCTCACGGCCAGGTCCAGAAAATTGCAGCTTGTTGCAGTCCGCTCCTAGCGGTGGACGAGCGTGTGCTCGAACGAGTAGCGGCTGGCCCGGTACAGGTGGGACCCGTACTCCACCGGCTGGCCGTGGTCGTCGTACGTGATGCGCGTGGTCGCCAGGAGCGGTGACCCCGGCTCCTCCGACAGCAGCCGCGCCTGGTCGATCGTCGCGGGTACGGCAGAGATGGTCTGGTGCGCCACCTTCAGCCGGACGCCCTCGGCACGGAGCAACTGGTAGAGCCCACGCTCCGCCAGCGTGGCCGGGTCCGTCTCCAGGATCTCGGGCGGGAGCCAGTTGCGCATCAGTGCGAGCGGTTCACCGTCCGCGCGGCGCAGTCGCTCCAGCCTGAGTACACGGTCCCCCTGCTCGCACTGCAGTGCTGTCGCGACTTCTGCGGTGGCGGGTGAGATGCCGAACCGCAGTACCTCTGTCTCCGGCTTGCGGTGCGCGGCGGTCAGGTCGTCGTACAGGCTGGTCAGCTCGAGCGAACGGCGTACCTGTCCTGAGTTGCCGACCACCTGTGTGCCCACGCCGCGTTTGCGGACCAGGAGGCCCTGGTCGACCAGACGGGCGATCGCCTGCCGTACGGTCGGCCGGCTCAACCCGTACGCCTCTGCCAGGTCCACCTCGTTGCTCAGGCGCGACCCGACGGGCAGTTCACCGCCCTGGATGGCCGCCTCCAGCTGCTGCGCCAGCTGCACGTGCAACGGCGTACGGCTGTTCCGATCGACCTGGACCTGGACGGTGCTCATGGGCTCATCCTGAAGGCTGGACCGGAATCCGTCGACCCACCACCCGGATTTGATCAGACGTACCCCTGACACGTGCCGGCGGTCTCGGGGTCCGGATCGCGGGCACGGGGTTTGGAGCCCGGGTGTCGTGGGGCAGGATGACGGCTTCGCCTTCTCGGTGAGCCTGTCGTGAGGAACTAGGCTTCCCATCGGGGTTCGGCTCTCGACGACCTCGCCCCCGCCCCGTATGGCTGTCAGCAAGGGAGATTGCATGGAACCGCTGCGGATCGGCATCCTCGGTGCCGCCCGGATCGCCGGCCGGGCCATCGTCGAGCCGGCCAAGCTGACCAACACCCGCCTCGTCGCGGTTGCCGCGCGCGACACCCACCGGGCAGAGGCCTTCGCCGCCGAGCACGGAGTCGAGCGGGTCCACGCGTCGTACCAGCAACTCCTGGACGACCCCGAGATCGAGGCGATCTACAACCCGCTCGCCAACGGCCTGCACGGTCCGTGGAACCTGCGGGCCCTTGCTGCCGGCAAACATGTGCTGACCGAGAAGCCGTCGGCCAGCAACACCGCCGAGGCCCAGCAGGTGCGGGACGCCGTCCGGTCCTCCGGCCTCGTGTTCATGGAGGCCTTCCACTACGCGTACCACCCGGTGATGCGGCGGCTGCAGGAGCTCGTCGCCAAGGGTGAGCTGGGCGACCTGCAGCACGTGGAGGCGACGATGGTGATGCCTCCGCCCGCGGACGAGGACCCGCGCTGGTCGCTGCCGCTGGCCGGCGGCGCCGTGATGGACGTCGGCTGCTACGCGCTGCATGCGCAGCGGATGTTCGGCCAGTACGCCGGTGGCGCGCCGAAGCTGGTCAGCGCGCGGGCCGGCGAGCGCAAGCGGCTGCCCGGCGTGGACGAGTGGCTCAACGCCGACCTGGAGTTCCCGAACGGTGCGACCGGCGCGGTGCGGACCAGCATGGCGGCCGAGAACGTCGAGTTCAGCCTCAAGGTCGTGGGCAGTCGCGGCGAGGCGTTCGCGCCGTTCTACGTGCTGCCGCAGCAGGACGACCGCGTCATCGTGACGACCAAGGAGGACACCTGGGTCGAGCACCTCGGCACGCGGACGTCGTACACGTACCAGCTCGAGGCGTTCACCGGAGCAGTCCGTAACGGGGCCCCGCTCCTCACCGACGCCGACGACGCCCTCGCCACGATGCGGCTCATCGACGAGTGCTACGTCGCCGCCGGCATGACCGCGCGCCCGTCCTCGACGATCTGATCGTTGCGACCGGCAACTGCGTGCGCGAACGCCTGGATGAACGGGTGTGGACGTGCGCCGTTGCCGGCCAACTCCGGCTGGAACAGGGTGGCCAGGTAGAACGGGTGGCCGGGCAGCTCCGCGATGCGCGGTTCACCTGCGTCGTCGTACCCGCTGAACACCATGCCGTTGTCGCGCAGTAGGCCGAGCCTGCTGCTGTCCAGGCCGTAGGAGCAGTGGTACCGCTCCATCGAGCGCTCTACTCCGAGCAACCCGGCCGCACGGCTGCCTGGTGTCACCTGGACTGCGCCTTCGTGGCCGTCGAGTGAACATTGCAATGGCACGATGAGGAGGTCGTCGGCCTCCGGCGTGTTCTCACCGTGCTGTACGTCGGTCGCGCCGCAGACGGTGCGTGCGTACTCGAGCATGGCGTGCTGGAATCCGCCGCAGGTGCCGAGGAACGGGATGCCCTGCTCGCGGGCCGTGCGGACCGCGGTGATCGCGCCGGCTTCACTGCGGTACGGACTGCCGGGCAGCAGCCAGATCCCGTCGAAGCCTCCGATCGCTTCGTCGACCTCGTCGGTGGAGATCCAGTAGATGTCGAGATCCAGGTGGTCGCGTTGCTCGAGCTCTCTGAGCAGGCCGGGGACCCGGGAATGCGAGCGAACGTGCGGTGAGCGGTCACCGACGAGGGCGAGGCGTCCGGAGTAGGCGTTCATGAGGTCCATCCTCAGCGCGCTGCGGGTATCAGCGCCAACGATGATCTCTGCATGGCTGATCAGAGATACTGATGCCCGTGGATCCTCACCTGCTGCGGACGTTCGTCACGGTCGCCGAGTGCGGCTCGTTCTCCGCCGCCGCTTCCCGGCTCGGCTACACACAGTCGGCCGTGTCCCAGCACATCGCGGCACTGGAGAACGACCTCGGTACGCCGCTACTCAGCCGCCGACCTGTGGTGCCGACCGCGTCCGGTGAGCGGCTGCTCGAGCACGCCGGCCCGATTCTGCTGCGCCTCGACGCCGCGCGAGCCGACGTACGCCGCACTGTCGCCGATCCGCCCAGCACGCTGACTGTTGCCGCATCTCCCCTGGCGGCCCGCTCCCTCGCGAGCCGGTTGGCCGAGGTACGACGCTCTCATCCTGGCACCGAGCTAGCACTGACCGTCTGTGGCCGAGCAGAGGTCGTGGAGGGAGTCGCCGCCGGCACCTTCGTTCTCGGCCTGACTGACGGCATCACGGCTCCCACAGACCCGCTCCACCTGTCGGATGCCGTACACCTCCACACCACTGCCACCTCCGAGGAAGACCTCGCAGTAGCCCTCCCCAAATCCCATCCCTTAGCCAGCCGCCGCGGGCTGTCGCTCGGCGACCTGGTCGACGCGCGATGGATCGACGCACCCGACCTCGCCGCCCCGCTGACGGCCTTGCGCGCCGCCGCCGGCTCCGACGCGCTCCACCCAGCCATCACCTACAACGGCACCGACCTCCACACCCTCCTGGCCCTCATCGAAGCCGGCCACGGCCTCGCCGTCCTCCCCCGCTCGGCAGTCACCGAGGACCTCGCCGCGGTCGCCCTGACCAACCCGCGCCTCGTCCACCGCACCGAACTCGTGCGCACAGATCTCGCCACCCCAGCCGCCAAGTCCCTCGCCGCGACCTTCTCAAACCACCAGTAGTTGCTCGAGGCCACTACACGTCATCGGGCGATCAAGCACCCCGACAGCCTCGCGCTCGGCAAAGACCGCACGATCCTGATCCGGATCGATCGCCTCACAGATCGTGTTGTACGTCCAGTTCAGCCACCCGGAGATCGCGACCGCGAACGACTCCAGGTGCAGCTCCGGCCGCTCTCGGGCGTGAGCGAGTCGGCGAAGTCCCACTCCATCACCACCAGCTGACCGTCGCGGCCCTGTCGCACATGCGTCGGGACGAGATTCCGATGACACACCATCAGCTCGTCGGGAACCCG
The DNA here is from genome assembly GCF_011761605.1 of Kribbella shirazensis. Lineage (GTDB taxonomy): Bacteria > Actinomycetota > Actinomycetes > Propionibacteriales > Kribbellaceae > Kribbella > Kribbella shirazensis. The sequence goes on from NZ_JAASRO010000001.1 coordinate 8,008,120, forward strand.
CAGCTCGAGCGCCCCCAACTCACGGAACATCGGCAGCAGCGTGTCCAGCCGCTCCGCCCACGGCTTGTGAGCGGACCGTGCACGACCCAGCAACTGCTCCCACTCCGCGTCGGACCGCCGAGCGGTCAGATAACCGTGGATCGGCTCGCCACTCGGCCTCGCCAACCCGTGCAGCGTCCCGAGCGCGGCACCAACACGACGAGCCAGCGCCGCCGACACCGGCAGCACCGGCGACGGCCCGACGTCGAGCCACTCGTGCACCCGCCAACTCTCGCCTCGCACGTGCGAGACCAACTGTCCTTCCGGACTGCGTACGGCGATCGGAGCGGCCACACCGGCCGCGGTCGCAGCCTCGCGGAGACGTGCCCCGAGCTCCGCCTGCTCGTTGGTGATCCAGTCGTAGACCGTGACCGCCAGCCATCGTCCACGGTCGGTCGTGATACCCCAGCAACGCCCCATCGCGGTGAACACCACGGGCCTCGCCGGCTCGGTCAGCTTCCCCAGCCCGAACGCCTGCGCCAGCTCTTCAGCCAACCCCTCAGGCGCCACGGGAGCACCCGCGACCCGCCGCTCGACTTCGACCTTCAACGCGGTCCAGTCCCGTACGCCGTACGCCACAGCCAGCGCAAGCTGCGCTTCCGCGAGGGACGTGTGGCCTCATCCCACGGGTCAACGCGAGCTCCTCGGTCTCGAAGGACCGAGGAGCTCGGGACAACCGAACGGTGGGCCGGCTTGCGGCCGGCCCGGCCGCTACTTCCGCCCCTGTTTGGTAGGCGGGATGATCGCGCTGTCGCTGGGGTTGGCCTTGGGCTGCTTGGGCTGCTTGGGCTTACGGACTTCGCGTCCGCCCTTGTTCTTCGACATGCGGCACTCTCCGGGCTGGATGATCACGAACTTCGGACGGGCCGAGCGGCCCTTCGTACGCCGTGGTACTCCTATGCCCCGGGGGTCACCTTCGACGGTACACCCACCACCTTCAGTCGTGGGTCGGGAAGCCGAGGTTGATGCCGCCGTGCGACGGGTCGAGCCAGCGTGACGTGACGACCTTGCCCCGGGTGAAGAAGTGGACCCCTTCGGTGCCATGGGCGTGGGTGTCCCCGAACAGCGAGTTCTTCCAACCCCCGAAGGAGTAGTACGCCATCGGGACCGGGATCGGGACGTTGATACCGACCATCCCGACCTCCACCTCGTTCTGGAACCGCCGCGCGGCGCCGCCGTCGTTGGTGAAGATCGCGGTCCCGTTGCCGTACGGGTTCGCGTTCACCAGCTCGAGCGCCGCGTCGTACGACGGCGTACGCACGACCGACAGCACCGGGCCGAAGATCTCGTCGGTGTAGATCGACATCTCCGGCGTCACCTTGTCGAACAGCGTCGGCCCCAGCCAGAACCCCTCGGCCGCACCGTCGAAGTCGCCGTCGCGTCCGTCGACCACCAGCTCCGCACCGGCCTCGACCCCGGCCGCGACATACCCGGCGACCTTCTGCCGGTGCTCGCCGGTCACCAGCGGGCCCATGTCGCACCCACGGGTCCCGTCGCCGGTCTTCAGCTTGCCCATCCGCTCCTTGATCTTGCCGATCAGCTCGTCCGCGATCGGCTCGACCGCGACCAGCGCGGAGATCGCCATACAGCGCTCCCCGGCCGACCCGAACCCGGCGTTCACGGCCGCGTCCGCCGCGAGGTCGAGGTCCGCGTCCGGCAGCACGATCATGTGATTCTTCGCACCGCCGAGCGCCTGCACGCGCTTGCCGTTGCGGGTGCCGTTCTCGTAGACGTACCTCGCGATCGGCGTCGATCCGACGAACGACACGGACTTGACGTCGGGGTGCTCGAGCAGCCGGTCGACGGCCTCCTTGTCACCGTGCACGACGTTCACCACGCCGTCCGGCAGACCGGCCTCCTTCCACAGCTCGGCCATCGCGTTCGCCGCGGACGGGTCCTTCTCGGACGGCTTGATCACCACACTGTTGCCGCAGGCAACCGCGATCGGCACGAACCACATCGGGACCATCGCCGGGAAGTTGAACGGCGAGATGACCGCGCAGACACCGAGCGGCTGGCGGATCGAGTACACGTCGACCTTGGTCGAGACGCCCTCGCTGAACCCGCCCTTGAGCAGGTGCGGGATCCCGCAGGCGAACTCGATCACCTCGAGGCCACGGGTCACCTCACCGAGCGCGTCGGACAGCACCTTGCCGTGCTCGGCCGTGATCAGCTGCGCGATGCGTTCCTTGTCCCGGTTGACCAGCTCGCGGTACGCGAACAGGATCTGCGCGCGCTTCGTGAGCGAGGTCTGCGCCCACGCCTTCGACGCGTCGTGCGCGACCTTGACGACCTCGTCGACGGTCGCCGCCGACGCCAGGTCCAGCTCACCGGTGACCTGGCCGGTCGCGGGGTTGTAGACCTTGCTGGTCCGCTCGGCCACGCCGGTCCACGAGCTGCCGCCGACCAGATGGGTGATGCGCTTGCTCTCAGTACTCACGATGTTTCCTCACTGCCAGGGGGTGTTTCCTGTTTCATGCGAAGACCTCGCCGCGGTCGGCCAGGGCAACGTCGATCGGCTTGCCGCTGCTCAGCGACTCCAGACCGGCCTCGCAGACGGCCGCCGCCGCATATCCGTCCCACGCGCTGGGCCCGTCGATCTCACCGCGCAGGGTCGCGTCGACCCAGCGCTGTACTTCGATGTCGTACGCCTGCTCGAACCGGACCCGGAAGTCAGCCGGCATCGCACCGCCCCACCGCTCGTTGGCCCGCGTGAACACGCCGGCGCCGAGCCCGATCGTCGCGCTGCCGCGCTCGGCAACCGCCTCACACCGGACCTCGTACCCGACCTGGAAGTTCACGAACACCTCCACGTCGGCCATCGCACCGCCGGCCAGCTCGAACACCGCCAGCTGCGGATCGAGTACGCCGTCGGCGACCAGACTCGTCGGCTTCGGGGTGTGCACGGTGATGCGCGTGATCTCCTCGCCGAACAACCACCGGGTGACGTCCACCTCGTGCACCATCGAGTCCCGCACGATCATCTCGCTCCGGAACGACGGTGTGGACGTCTTGTTCCGGTGCACGTTGTGCAGCAGCAACGTCCGTCCGAGGTCGCCCGCGTCGAGCAGCTGTTTCAAGGCGGCGTACTCCGGATCGAACCGCCGCATGAAGCCGACCTGGATCAGCTGCCGCCCGAGCTTGTGTTCGGCCTCGACCACTCGCAGCGACGACGCCGCGTCCATCGTCAACGGCTTCTCGCACAACACCGGCTTCCCGTGTTCCAGGCAGGCGAACAGCTGCTCCGCGTGCGCGAATCCGGGCGAGGCGAGAATCACCGCGTCGACGTCGTCAGCGGCGATCAGCTCCAGAGGATCCGCGACGACCCGGACACCACCCGACAGGCCGGCCGCGAGCGCCTCCGCCCGCGCCTGATCGGCATCGGAGACCGCGGCCAGGCGCGCGCCCGCCGTCTTCCGCACCAGCCGCTCGGCATGGTCGGCGCCCATCACACCTACGCCCACGACGCCGACCCGCAGCTCGCTCATGTCTCCTTCTGCCCCTTCTCGTCATCGTCCGGCACCGCGTCGGCCGGGCGCCCCGAGGCTCCTGCCGGCGGCTCCACGACCACTCCAGGATCGATCTCCCGCAGCTCGTGACTCAATGCCTCGAGCTCGGACCCGCCGGCCATCTCGGTCGTCAGCTGCTCCAGCGTGATCTCCGCCCGGTGCGTGTCGAGCGCCACGCGGCCCAGCTTCAGGACGACGAAGTGGTTGCCGACCAGGTACGCGTGATGCGGGTTGTGCGTGATGAAGATGACCCCGATCCCGGCGTCGCGCGCCTTCACGACGTACTTCAGCACCACGCCGGACTGGTTCACCCCGAGCGCCGCCGTCGGCTCGTCCAGGATCAGCACCTTGGCGCCGAAATGGATCGCCCGCGCGATCGCCACGCACTGCCGCTGACCGCCGGACAGCTTGCCGACCGGCTGCTCGAGGTTGGGGATCGAGATCCCCATCTTCGTCAGCTCCTCCTGGGCGATCCGCTTCATCTTCGCCACGTCGAGCTGCCGGAACGGGCCCTTGGTGATCTCGTTGCCGAGGAAGAAGTTCCGCCAGACCGACATCAGCGGCGCCAGCGCGAGGTCCTGGTAGACGGTCGCGATGCCGCTGTCCAGCGACTCCCGCGGCGAGGAGAAGTGCCGCTCCTCGCCGTTCACCGACATCCGGCCGGCCGTGTAGTCGTGCAGACCGGCGATGATCTTGATCAGCGTCGACTTACCGGCGCCGTTGTCGCCGAGCACGCAGGTGATCTCGCCTTGCCGCACCGCCAGTGACACTCCGCGGAGCGCCTCGATGTTGCCGTAGCTCTTGCCGACGTCCTCCAGGAGCACGATCGGCGCGTTCGGGCTGGTCGTGGCCTCGTCCGCGAACGAGTTCGTCGTCGTCATCGTGCCTCCGCCTTGTTCTTGACGACCAGGTTGACGATGGTGGCCAGCAGCAACATCGCGCCCAGGAACGCCTTGAACCAGTCCGGGTTCCATCCGGCGTACACCACGCCCAGCTGGACCATCCCGAAGATCAGCGCACCGACCGCGCCGCCGACCACCGACCCGTACCCGCCCGTGAGCAGGCATCCGCCGACGACCGCCGCGATGATGTACAGGAACTCCTTGCCGACGCCCTCCCCCGACTGCACCACGCCGTTCTGCACGAACAGCAGCTGCATACCGGCGAACCAGGCGAAGAACCCGACCGCCATGAACAGACCGATCTTGACCTTCTTCACCGGTACGCCGACCGCCCGCGCGGCCGCCGCGTCACCGCCGGCCGCGAAGATCCAGTTGCCGATCTGGGTCTTGAGCAGCACCCAGGCGGCGATCGCGACGAACACGATCCACCAGACGATGATGATCTTGATCGTCACGCCGCCCAGCTTGAACTCCGACGCGAACACCGCCTTCGCCGCGCCGAACCCGTCCATGTCGCCGATCGAGTTCGACGCGACGGCGCCGGAGGTGAGCCGGGTGACCGCGATGTTCAGCCCTTGCAGGATGAAGAAGGTGCCCAGGGTCACCAGGAAGCTGGGCAGGCCCGTCCGCATCAGCAGCCAGCCGTTGAACGCTCCGATCGAGAGCGAGAGCGCCAGCGCGACGAGCATGCCCACCCAGACGTTCAGGCTGAACTGGTAGGCGAAGATGCCCGCGGTCAGGCCGGACGTCGTCACCGCGACCCCGGCCGAGAGATCGAACTCGCCGCCGATCATCAGCAGCGACACCGGCACCGCCATCACACCGATCAGCGCGGCCTGGTACAGGATCGTGCCGGTGTTGTTGATGTCGCGGAACGGCGGCGCTGCGATCACGAAGAACACCAGGATCACGGCCGCGCCGACGAGCGACCCGATCTCCGGCCGGCTCAGCAGCCGGGCGCCGAGGGACCGGGCGGAGACGCGGTCGTCCGCCGAGACGGGTGAGGTGATGGTCGATGCCATGGCGCTACCTCAGCGCGTCCCGGCTTCGGCGTACTTCTGGACCGCCGCGATGTTCGACTTGTCGATGAACGCCGGCCCGGTCAGCGTCGCCTCGCCACCGCCGATCGTGTCGCCGTTGGTCTTGTAGAGCCAGATCGCGTCGATCGCGAGGTAACCCTGCAGGTACGGCTGCTGGTCGACCGCGAACTGCACGGTCCCGTCGCTGACCGCCTTGGCCATCTCCTTGCTCATGTCGAAGCTGCCGATCTTCGCCGACGAGCCGGCGTCCTTGGCCGCCTGAACCGCGGTCAGCGCGATGCCCGCGTTCAGCGCGACCACATAGTCGGCGGTCTTGTCGGCCTGCAGCTTCGAGGTCAGGGTCGCCTGCGTCCCGGGCTGGTCGGTGCCGTTGACGTTGACGTTCTCGACGCTGCCGAACTTGTCCTTGATACCCTGGCAGCGCGCCTCCAGGCTGACGTTGCCCTGCTCGTGGATGACGCAGATGACCTTCTTCGCGCCCAGCTGCTTGAGCTTGTCACCGGTCGCCTGACCGGCGATCCGCTCGTCCTGGCCGAAGTACCCGAGCGCTCCGCTGGACTTCCACTGGTCGAGGCCGCCGTTCAGGACGGTCACCGGGATGCCGGCCGCGATCGCCTTCTTGACGTTCGGGATCACCGCGTCGGGCTTGTTCAGCGTGACCGCGATGCCGTCGACCTTGGAGTCGATCGCGGTCTGCACGAGGTTCGCCTGGGCCGCACCGTCGGGATCGGCGGAGTACTGCAGCTCGATGTTGTCCTTCTTCGCGGCTGCCTCGGCGCCGCGCCGGACGATGTCCCAGAAGGTGTCGCCAGGGCCCGAGTGGGTGATCAGGGCGACCTTCATACGCGGCGTGTCGGCGACGTTGCCGCCGCTGCCGCCGGAGCTCTGCTCCTCCTGCTTACCGCCGGAGTCGCTGCACGCGGCCAGCGCCGCGGCGAGCGCGAGAGCCGCGACCGCGGCGCCCGCCTTCTTGTGCCACCGAACCATGACTTGCTACCAGCCTTTCAGGTGTTCCGCGGCCACTCCGCGGACTTGCGTGGGACCAGAGAGTGTCACACTCTCCTGGCCGTCATCTCGATCCGCCACCTCCACATGCGGTCAGGTACGCCAGCGTCCGCTCCGCGATCGGCAGCGGTACGTCGGGACTGCACGGGTACATGTCCTGCTCGACGATCGCGAACACGTCGGCGTCCAGCGCGGCCAGCGCGTCGAGGACCGGCGGCAGCTCGGGTACGCCGTTCGGCGGCTCGCACATCACGCCCCGCCGTACCGCCTCGTCGAACCCGATCCCGTCGGCCTCCGCGTCCGCGAGAATCTTCGGATCCACCTGCTTCAGGTGGACGTAGCCGATCCGGTCCGGGTACGTCCGGATCAGCTCGAGGTTGTCGCCGCCGCAGTAGCTGATGTGACCGGTGTCGAGGCACAGATTCACGAACGTGCCGTCGGTCTCCTCGAGGAAGCGCTCGACGGTGTCCTGGGTGTCGACATGACCATCCGCGTGCGGGTGGTACTGCGTCCGTAGCCCGAACTCCTCCGCCAGCCAGCGACCCAGCTCGGTCACCGCCTGTCCGTGCCTGACCTGCCCTTCGTGGTCCAACCGCTCCTCGACGACCTCGCCGTTGTCACCACGCCACATCGACGGCATGACGACCAAGTGCTTCGCGCCCATCGCCGCCGTCAGCTCGGCCGTCCTCACCACGTCGCGCCATGTCGCGTCCCACCCGTCGGGGCGGTGCAACTGCTCGAACGTCGTACCGGCGGTCATCGTGAGGCCGCGCTGGTCGAGCTCGTCCTTCAACCGCACCGGGTCGGTCGGGAGATAGCCGTACGGACCGAGCTCGATCCGCGTGTACCCGGCCGCGGCGGCCTCGTCGAGGAACCGTGTCCACGATGTCTGTTGCGGGTCGTCGGCGAACCACACACCCCACGAGTCCGGCGCCGTACCGATGTCTACTCTGCCCATCAGCTGTCCCCCTCGGGCGGCGCCAGATACGGACGCTGGGCCTTCTTGCTGTCCTCGTACGACGCCGCGGCTGCCTGAGTGGACTGCAGCTCGGACACCTCACTCACCGGGACGTCCCACCAGGAATCGCTGTCCGGACCGCCGATCATCGGGTCGGTGGTGACGTGGATCGCGATCGGACCCGTGGCTGCCTTCGCGGTCTGGATCGCCTTCTCCAGCTCGGGACGGCTGTGCACGTCGATCACGTCGACACCGAAGCTCCGGACGTTCGCCGCCAGATCGACGGGCAGGTAGTCGCCGTCGAGGCGGCCGTCGCCCGTGCGCTTGCGGTACGCAGTTCCGAACCGCTGGGAACCGAGCGACTCCGAGAGCGCGCCGATCGACGCGAAGCCGTGGTTCTGCACCAGGACCACGATGATCTTGAGGTTCTCCTGGACCGCGGTGGCCAGCTCGCTGGACATCATCAGGTACGACCCGTCGCCGACCAGGACGAACACGTCGCGATCCGGTGCGCCGAGCCGGACACCGAGTCCGCCGGCGATCTCGTAGCCCATGCAGGAGAAGCCATATTCGACGTGGTATCCCTTCGGGTCGCGCGTCCGCCACAGTTTGTGGAGGTCGCCCGGCATCGAGCCGGCCGCGCAGACAACCACATCAGACGCCGCCGACAATTCGTTGACGGCGCCGATCACCTCGCCCTGGGTCAGCAGTCCTTCGGCCAGTTGCGCGGTCACGTCGGGGGAGGGCCGGAAAACTGCGTCCACAGTTCCGTTCCAGTTCCTTGTGAGTTCCTGGGCCTCGGCTGTGTACTTGGCATCCACGGACCACTCGCCGAGCGCGGATCCCAACGAAACAAGGGCTTCCCGCGCATCGGCCACCACTGGGAGGCCGGCATGCTTACCACTGTCGAACCGCGCGACGTTGATGTTGAGGAACCGCACCTGCGGGTTCTGGAAGGCCGTCCGCGACGCCGTCGTGAAGTCGCTGTAGCGGGTCCCGATCCCGATCACCAGGTCGGCGTCCCGGGCCAGCGCGTTGGCTGCCGTGGTCCCGGTCGACCCCACCGCGCCCACCGATTGCGGGTGGTCGTAGCGCAGCGATCCCTTACCTGCCTGGGTTTCCGACACCGGTACGCCGGTCCGCTCGGCGAACTCGCGCAACGCGTCCTCCGCACCCGAGTAGTGCACACCGCCGCCGGCGACGATCAGCGGGCGCTGCGCGGACCGTAGGAGATCTACCGCCTTGTCGACAATTGATGCCTCGGGCAAGGGGCGGGCGACGTACCAGGTGCGCTCGGCGAAGAGCTCCTCCGGCCAGTCGTACGCCTCGGCCTGGACGTCCTGCGGCAGCGCCAGCGTCACCGCGCCGGTCTCGACCGGATCAGTCAGCACGCGCATCGCGTTCATCAGTGCCGACGGCAACTGTTCGGGCCGCCAGACGCGGTCGAAGTACTTCGACACCGGGCGGAACGCGTCGTTGACCGAGACGTCACCGGCGCCGTAGCTCTCCAGCTCCTGCAGCACGGGTGTCGCCACCCGGGTCGCGAACACATCCGAAGGGAGGATCAGCACCGGCAACCGGTTGATCGTCGCGAGGGCCGCTCCGGTCACCATGTTGGTCGAGCCCGGGCCGACGCTCGCCGTGCAGGCGTAGGTCTGGAGCCGGTCACGGGTGCGGGCGAAGGCCGCCGCGGTGTGCACCATGGCCTGCTCGTTGCGGGCCAGGATGTACGGCAACGCCTTCGGGTCCTCGAGCTCGGACTGCAGCAGCGCCTGGCCGACCCCGGCCACGTTGCCGTGCCCGAAGATGCCCAGACAGCCCGCGATCAGGCGCTGCCGGACCCCGTCCCGCTCCGAGTACTGGACGCTCAGGAATCGCACCATCGCCTGCGCGACCGTGAGACGCACCGTCATGACTGTTCTCCTCCGAAAGGCTCAGCTTCCCCGAAAGGCAGGCGCGGATCGATATGTTGGGAGTTCCACAGCTCGCGGACCCACGCGTGTTGCGGGTCGTCGGTGATCAGCCATTGGCGTTCGGTGCCGGGGCCGGCCATCACGTTCAGGTAGTACATGTCGTAGCCGGGTGGGGCCATCGCCGGGCCGTGCCACCCGTGCGGGACCAGCACGACGTCACCGCTGCGTACCTCGGCCAGGACGTCGATCGGGCGCTCGTCGGTGCCATAGACCCGCTGGTACCCGATCGGGTCGTTGCCCTTGACACCTTCCGGGACGTCGTCGGACAGCTGCAGCTCGAAGTAGTAGATCTCCTCGAGCTCGCTCTCCTTTCCGGGCTTGTGTTCGTCGTGCTTGTGCGGCGGGTAGGACGACCAGTTCCCGGCGGGTGTGATCACCTCACAGGCGATGATCGAGTCCGCGTCGAGGACTCCCGGCGTACCGAAGTTGCGGACCTGGCGGGAGGCCACCCCGGCGCCGCGCAGTTCCGTCTCCACCTCGTCGGCACCGATCCGCCGGAACGGGTGATCCGCGGCCGCCTTCGCATGCGGGAAGGCGATCCGGGCGCCGCCGGCACTGACCACAGCGAAGGTCGAGTTGCGCGGCACGTACGCGAGGTCCGTCGGTCCCGCGAACACATCGGCGCGACCGCCGAGCGGGACCGCCTCTCCGTCCACGATCACCTCGGCCGAACCACTCAACGGAAGGACGATGTACTCACAGTCGCCGGTGTCGATCTCGACGGACTGTCCGGGCAGCAGGGTCCGTACCAGCAGGCCGCTGTGATGCCACTCCGGTTCGCCGGGCCGCACCGCCACCTCGAATCCGTCACGCGCCGAGCTCCCGGCCGGCCGCACCCACTCAGTCATTCCACGTGCCCTTCGTCAGAAGCCCAACCATCCGCCGGCCGATCATGCGGTGCCGCCGTGGACGAGGTCCGCAGCGTGGTCGACTGCCGCGGCCACGTCGCCGTCCGGCGGGAACAGCAGGGCCCGTCCGACCACCAGTCCACGCACCGACGGCAGTTCGAGCGCCTTGCCCCACGCGGCGTACGTCTCCTCCGGCGCACCCGTCGGATCGCCGCCGAGCAGGAGCGTCGGCAGACTCGTTGCCTCCATCACCCGATCGAGCTCGTCCACCACGGGCAGCTTGAGCCAGGTGTACGCACTCGTCGCACCGAGACCGGACGCGATCTGGATCGACTTGATCACCGAGTCGGGATCGAGCAGGTTCGTGACGCGCCCGTCCGCACCGCGCGTCGACCAGAACGGCTCCACCATCGCCATCAACTTGTGCTCAGCCAGTCCGGTCACGGCGGCGGCGCTGCTCTCCAACGTCGCCACGGTCCCCGGGTCCGCGAGATCGATCCGCGTCAGCATCTTCCCGCCGTCGAGCCGCCGCGCGGCGATCTCGTCCGCGGTCCGGTACGCCGTGAACCGATCGTCCAACTCGAACGCCGAACCCTGCAGACCGCCCCGGTTCATCGACCCGATGACGACCTTGCCTTCCAAAGCGCCCAACAGCAGCAGGTCCTCCAACACGTCCGGAGTAGCCAGCACCCCATCCACACCCGGCCGCTGCAAGGCGATCATCAGCCGCGCAATCAGATCAGCCCGACTGCCCATGGCCATCCGATCCCCACGCACCCCCAACGCCCCACGCGCCGGATGATCAGCAGCCACGATCAACAGCCGCCCGTCATCCCCCACCAGAGCCCGAGTACGCCGCTGCAACCACCCCTCGACCACCCGCTCCGGATGCCGAACCCGAACCTCCGTCAACTCTCCCAACCGCTCCCTGACCTCATCCCACTCCCCCCGTGCCTTCACACCAGCTTGCACATCAGCCTCACCAGAGCCCGACTCCGCAAGTGCGGTCAGCTCGCCATCCCCAGCAGAACCCGCCCCGGCAAGGCTGCTCGGGTCAGCTGCCACACCAGAACTCGAACCCGCGAGAGCATCCGAGCCCACACCAAGATCGGACTCGGCCAGACCGCTCGAGCCACCGGTCACACCAGCCCCCGACTCCACGAGCGAACTCGCACCTTCGCCCTCACCAGACCCCGACTCCGCGAAGGAACTCGCCTCCTCGCCTGCGCCAGAGCTCGGCTCTGCGGTGGTGCTCGGCTCTTCAGCCGCACCAGCGCTCGATCCCGCCAGGTTGCCCAGATCTTCGGCCGCAGCACTTGATCCCACTCGGTTGGTGGGCTCCACTCCCGCACCCGGGCTCGATGCTGTTGAGGCGTTCGACATCGCGCGCGCCGGTTCTGTTGAGTCTGCCTCGGCGTTGGCCGGAGTGGGCTCGTCGGAGGCCGTCTGGGATTCGGTCCGGGCAGGCGCCAACGTCGCGCGCTGTTCTCCGCGCACGGTCTGACCACTGACCTGGTGGCCAGGTGGAACGTCCGTGCCGTTCGACTGGTCCGCGTCTGAGGTCTGCTCCGCCGGGAGGTTCAGTTCTTGAATGACAGTCGTCTGCCCGTCAGGTGCTGCCGACGGTACGCCGGTGCGCGGTACCGCGACCGTCGGATCGTCCACGCCTCCCCCCAGCCCGGCCGAAGTCGAGATAACGGTCGGATCATCCGGCCCGACCACCCCGGCCCGCTCCGAATCCCCAGAACCCGCCCCAGCCACACCCGAATCGCGAGCACCCGGCCCACCCAGTCCGCCCGGGCGCTGCGCGTCCGAGTGTCCTGGACGCGGCGCGACCGCCGTCAGATCGTCAGGCCGCAGCTCTACCCCCTGTCGGTCGTGCGCGCCCGACACACGCGCAGTCGGGTCGTCGGGGCGAGGCTCGGCCACGGGTCGGTCGTGGGTGCTCGGCACGTGCGCAGTCGGGTCGGCGGGATGCGGCACGGCCAGACCGCCCGGACGCGGCGTGACCACCGTCGGGTCGTCGGGACGTGACTCGGCCGGGCGCGGCGCGATCACCGTTGGATCGTCGGGACGCGGCTCGGCCACGGGGCGGTCGTGACGACTCGGCACGTGCGCAGCGGCATCGTCGCGGCGCGGCGCAGCCGGATCATTCGGGCGCGGCGCGGCCGGACCGGCCGGGCGTGGCTTGATCACCGTCGGGTCGTCGGGGCGGGGGTCAGCCACAGGGCGGTTGTGGGGGCTCGGCGCGTGCGCAGCTGGGGCGTCGCGGCGCGGGACGGCTGGGCTGTTCGGGTGGGGAGTGGCAGTGGTTCCCGGGTGGGAGGTTGGGCTTTGGGGGCGGGGTGTGGCGGTGGTTCCTGGGTGGGGGGCGGGGCTGTGGGGGCGGGGGGTGACCACGGTGGGGTCGTTGGGGGCTGGGGTCAGGACTGTGGCGTCGGGGTCCTGGGTGGGGTGGGGCTGGGGGCGCTGGATGGGGATGGGGCGGGCGTCTTCGGAGTACTGGTCTTCGTCGTGGGAGGTCATGACTGGTCTCCCAGGTGCGAGAGGACTTCGGCGGTTGTGGGCATCGCTGTGGAGCACTCGAGGCGGGAGGCGACGATCGCGCCGGCGGTGTTGGCGAAGCGGATGATCTTCTCCAGGGGCCAGCCGGCGAGCAGGCCGTGGCAGAGGGCGCCGCCGAAACCGTCGCCGGCGCCGAGGCCGTTGACGACCTCGACCGGGTACGGCGGGACCTCGACGCGCTCGTCGCGGGTCCGGGCGAGGGTGCCGCGTGGGCCCTGCTTCACGACGGCCAGCTCGAGGCCGCGGTCGAGGAGCGCCTGGGCGGCCTTGTCGGGGTCGGTCTCGCCGACGGCAACCTCACACTCCTCACGGTTGCCGACAGCAACCGTGCAGTACTCCAGCGCGCGCGACACCTGCTCGTGCGCCTCACTCGGATCCGCCCAGAACATCGGACGGTAGTCGAGGTCGAGCACCGTGAACCCGGCTCCGGTGCCGGGCACGGCTTCCGTGTCGAATCGGGCGCCTGCTTCGGAGCCGGTGGGTGCGGGCGCGGGCGGTGTACCTGTTTTGCGGCCGCGGGCTTCCCAGGCGGCGAAGTGAGCCGAGCGGGACGGTTCGGCGGACAGGCCGGTGACCGTGGACCAGTAGATGCGGGCGTCGCGGATCGCCTGGAGGTCGAGTTCGGACGGGTTGATGACCAGGTCGGGGGCCTTCGGGAAGCGGTAGAAGTACAGCGGGAAGCTGTCCGGCGGGAAGATCTCGCAGAAAGTGATCGGTGTCGGCAGGCCGTCGACCGGGGTGACGAAGCGGTCGTCGACGCCGAGTTCACGCAGGGTGCGGTGGATGAACGTCCCGAACGGATCGTTCCCCGTCCGGCTGATCACCGCCGACTTCCGCCCGTGCCGCGCCGCCGCCACCGCTACGTTCGTCGCGCTCCCGCCGAGGAACTTCCCGAACGAGGTGACATCTTCCAGATGCGTCCCGATCTGCAGCGGGTACAGGTCGACCCCGATCCGCCCGATCGTCAGTACGTCGTCCACCATCAGACCATCCCATCCCCGCGGGTCCCGCCGGCGGTCATGCGAGCCCCGCCGCGATCGACTGCAGGTGCGCGATGCTCGCCCGTACGTCGACCACCGGCCCCTCGTCCGCCGGGCGCGCCTGCAGGATCGTGTCCTGCTCCAGCACGTACCAGCCGTCGTACCCGGACTTCTCCAGTGTGCTGACGATCGTGGTGATGTCGATGTCGCCGGCCCCGAGCGGGCGGTACATCCCGGCGCGTACGGCGTCCGTGTACGTCACCTCGCCGGACTGCACCCGCGCGGCCCACGCGGCGTCGACGTCCTTCAGGTGCGTGTGGCGGATGCGGGCCGTGTGCTCCACCGCCAACGCCACCGGGTCGACACCGCCGATCAGCAGATGGCCGGTGTCGAGCGTGAGCCCGATCGACGAGCCCTCCAGTACCTGCGACACGTCGGCGTCGTTCTCCACCATCGTGCCGACATGCGGGTGAACGGTCGCCAGCACGCCCCGATCAGCCGCCAGCGCGGACAGCTTGTCCAGGTTGGCGAGCAAGGTGCTCCACCCGGTGGCATCCAGTACCGGCCGGTCGTCGTACCCGTCCTGGCCGGTCGCCGCGGCGAGGACCAGCGTCCCGGCACCGGCCGCGACGAACCCCTCGAGCGCGGCGGCGACCTCCGGAGCAGGATCGTGCGACGGGTCGTGCAGCACGACCGGCACGAATCCGCCGACGGCGCGAAGACCCACGTCCGCCAGGGTTTTCGCCTTGTCCGCCGGGTCGTCGGGCAGGAACCCGTCCGGCCCGAACTCGGTCGCGGCCAGTCCGACCGTCCGCATCTCGGCGAGGACGGTCTCGGCGTCGTACTGCCAGCCCCAGCCGGGAACCTCGCACACACCCCACGAGATCGGGGCACCGGCGATACGGGCAGCAAGTTCAGTCATACCAGTGACCCCTCTCAGAGGGTGACGATGCGGTTTTCGCGGCGGGACAGTTCGCAGGCGTCGGCGATCCGGAAGGCGGCGAGCGCGTCGCGGACCGTGCACGGCACCTCACGGGTGCCGGCGGCGACCTCGGTGAAAGCGGTCAGTTCGGCGACGTACGCCGGCTGGAAGCGGTCCATGAAGGTCATGTGCGGCCGACCGTCAGGGAAGGAGACGTCGCGCTCGGCCGAGCGCAGCGCGGTGTGCGCGTCGAGCCCGACCGCGAGCGAGCCGAGGCTGCCGTGCAGTTCCATCCGTACGTCGTGCCCGGCGCCGTTGTACCGGGTCCCGCTGACCGCGACGAACGTGTTGTCGTCCAGCGTCAGCAGCGCCGCCGCCGAGTCCACGTCGCCGTACTCACCGAAGAACGCCTCACCGCGGTTCGCCCCGGTCGCGTACACGCTGACCACCTCGCGGCCGGTGACGTACCGGACGATGTCGAAGTCGTGCACCGTGCAGTCGCGGAAGAATCCGCCACTCTGCGGGATGTACTCGCGGTGCGGCGGGGCGGCGTCGTTCGTGTTCGCCCGGATGTGGTGCACGAACCCGAGTTCACCCGACTCCACGGCCGACCGCGCCGCCTGGTACCCGGCGTCGAACCGGCGCTGGAAACCGATGTGTACCGGCACCGATGACGCCTCGACGAGCGCGAGCACCTGCTCGGTCTCCGCGAGGTCGAGCGCGACCGGCTTCTCACAGAACGTCGGTACGCCGGCCGAGACCCCCGCCGCGATCAGCTCGGCGTGCGCCGAGGTCGCCGCCGCGATGACGAGACCGTCCAGCCCGGACGCGAGCAGCGCCGGGACGTCCGGCGCGAACGCGATGCCCAGATCCTTCGCGACCACCTCGGCCCGGGACGGGTCCGCGTCGGCGACGACCACCTGATCCACCGCCGGCAAGCCCTTCAGCGTCGCGGCGTGGAACGCCCCGATCCGCCCGACCCCGACCAACCCGATCCGCATCCACGCAGCCTCTCTCGAGTACGGGCGCGCCACAGCCCCGGTGGCGCGCTGGTTGCTCGTCAGCTTTCCGGGCGGATGCCGGGGGTGTCAATACTTTGTTAACACATTCTCACGTATGAACATGAGCAGGTACTATCCGCCCATGAACGCGTTGCCGATCCAGCTCGATCGGTCCAGCCCGGTACCGCTGTACCACCAGCTGGCCGAGCAGCTGACCGCTGCCATCACCGAGGGCAAGCTGCGGCCGGGCGACCCGTTCGAGAACGAGATCGGCATGTCCGACCGGCTCAACCTGTCCCGCCCGACTGTGCGCCGGGCGATCTCCGAGCTGGTCAACCAGGGGCTGCTGGTCCGCCGCCGCGGCATCGGCACCACGGTCGCGAACCAGATGGTGCACCGCAAGGCCGAGCTGACCAGCCTGTACGACGACCTCGCGCGCGAGGGGCGGACGCCGCGGACCGAGGTGCTCGCGCTGGACTGCGCGGCGCAGGACGACCGCGCCGCCGCCGTACTCGAGGTCCCGGCCGGTACTCCGCTGGTGTCGATCGTCAGGCTCCGGTACGCCGACGACCTGCCGCTCGCGATCCTCCGCAACTGGTTGCCTCCGGCCCTCAACAACCTCACCCTCGAGGAGCTCACGAACGACGGCCTGTACGCCGTACTCCGCGCCCGCGGCATCCGCCCCACGGTCGCCCGCCAACGCATCGGAGCCCGCAACGCAACCGCCGAGGAACGCCGCACCCTCCACATGTCCAAGGCCGAGCCACTCGTCACCATGACCCGCTCCGCCTACGCCGCCGACGGATCCCCCGTCGAATACGGCAACCACTGCTACCGAGCCGACCAATACTCGGTCGACGTCGTCGTCTCCGAACGGTGACACTGACACGATGAACGACGAACGCCCGGTGACCAGGCCAATCGCAACGGATCCCGCCGCGACCAGCGCCGACCCGGAACTCCCCGCCTTCATCTCCCCTCCTGAGGGAGCACCCGCGTACTACGGCTTTCCGGTGGTCGAGGGGGCACAGGTCGACGGGTTCCAGCTCGGGATGATCACCGACTTCCTCACACAGCCCGACACCTACGGCGACGCCTACGTCATCGCTCCGGACGACAGTCGAGCCGGTCTGGTCTGGCAGTCGGAGACCGAGGCACGGTTCGAGGAAGCCGAGGCGCCGGACGATCGGACGTGGGGTGTCTGGAGCGTCGGGCTCCCGTTGCCGATGCGGACGGCAGCTGACGCCAAGGAGTACCTCAGGGCGCTCGTGCCTGAGTTGCGTAGGCGGTGGGATGGGTGGCGCCCGTAGCTGGGTGGATCGAGGCCACCCAGCTGCCGGGACGTCAGGCCTGGTTGGCGATCAGGGTTCGGACCAGGCGGAGGCCTACGGAGAGTTGGGCCAGTTCGGGGCCTTCGGTGTCGACGATTTCTTCGAGCATGGTGGCGGCACGGGACAGGGCGGTGGCGTTCTGGTCCTGCCAGGTGATGACGCGATCCTCGGGGTCAGCCGTCGGGTCGGTGGTGGCGAGGACCTGGCGGGTGAGGCGGGCGTGCACCTGGTGCAGGTCGTCGCGGAGGGCGGCGCGGGCCATCGTCTGCCAGCGGTCGGTGCGGGGCAGGCCGATGATCCGCTCCAGGAAGCGACCGAGCTGCAGCCGCTCGCCCAGCGCGAAGTGGACCTTGGCGATCTCGAGGATGTCGATGTCGTCGCGCGACGCCGTCTCCACGAGCCCGAGACCCGCGTACGCCGGCGGCAGCACCGCGATCCGGGTCGCGAAGTCCTCCGAAACACCCTTCTGCACAAGGGCTTCGCGCCGCTGCTCGAACAGGGCCAGCTCACGACCCCGCAGTACGTCGGGCAACGCCGCCGTCAGCTTCGCGATCCCCGGCCCGAAGAACTCGATGAGCTCCTCGATGTCCACCGGAGGCCGCCGGTTCGAGACCAGCCAGCGCGTCGCCCGCTCGACCAGTGTGCGCGTCTCGAGCCGCATGTGCGTCTGCGTCTCGGCGTCGACCACGTTGTCCAGCTCGGCGTTGCGGGTCAGCAGCTCCGGCTGCGAGAAGATCCGCGAGGCGGCCAGGTTCGCCCGTACGACGTCCTCGACCGTCCCGCCGGTCTCCAGCGAGAGCCGGTGGTACGCCGTGACGCCGGACGTGTTCACGAACTCGTTGACGACCTGGGTCGTGATGATCTCGCGGCGCAGCTGGTGGCTCTGGATCTGGTCGGCGAACCGCTCCTGGATCGCCTTCGGGAAGTAGCTGGCCAGCTTGTGCGCCAGGAACCCGTCGTCCGGCAGCGACGTCTTCAGCAGCTCGGCTTCCATCACGATCTTGGTGTACGCGATCAGCACCGACAGCTCCGGCGAGGTCAGTCCGCGCCCGTCGGCCTTGCGCCGCTTGAACTCCGTGACGCTGGGCAGGAACTCGAGCTCCCGGTCGAGCAGGCCCTGCTTCTCCAGCCGCCGTACCCAGTCCTGGTGGACGTGCATGAGCGCGGCCGCCTGCGCGCCGGCGTTGGCGAGCGCGATGTTCTGCCGGTAGTTGCTCTTCAGCACCAGCGCGCCGACCTCGTCGGTCATCGACGCGATGATGTCGTTGCGCTGCTTCTCGGTCAGGTCGCCGTCCGCGACCACCTTGTCCAGCAGGATCTTGATGTTCACCTCGTGGTCGGAGGTGTCCACACCGGCCACGTTGTCGATGAAGTCGGTGTTGATCCGCCCGCCGGCCGCGGCGTACTCGATCCGGCCGAGCTGGGTGAAGCCGAGGTTGCCGCCCTCGCCGACCGCGCGAGCGCGCAGCTCGGAGCCGTTGATCCGGATCGCGTCGTTCGCCTTGTCGCCGACGTCCGCGTTCGACTCGCTGCTGGACTTCACGTAGGTGCCGATGCCGCCGTTCCAGAACAGGTCGACCGGCGCCTTCAGGATGGCGTTCATCAGCTCGGCCGGGGTGAGCTTCGCCGGACTCCCCTCGATCCCGAGCGCAACGCGAACCTCCGGCGAGATCGGGATCGCCTTGTCGGTGCGCGGGAACACCCCGCCACCGGCGGAGATCAGCGAGGCGTCGTAGTCCGCCCACGACGACCGGGGCAACTCGAACAGCCGCCGCCGTTCGGCGAACGAGGCGGCCGCGTCCGGCGACGGGTCGAGGAAGATGTGCCGGTGGTCGAACGCCGCGACCAGCCGGATGTGCTCCGACAGCAGCATCCCGTTCCCGAACACGTCACCGGACATGTCGCCGACGCCGACGACGGTGAAGTCCTCGTGCTGGCAGTCGTGGCCCATCTCGCGGAAGTGCCGCTTGACCGACTCCCACGCGCCGCGGGCGGTGATGCCCATCGCCTTGTGGTCGTACCCGACCGAGCCGCCGGACGCGAACGCGTCGCCCAGCCAGAACCCGTACTCCTTCGCGACGCCGTTCGCGATGTCCGAGAACGTCGCCGTACCTTTGTCCGCGGCGACGACCAGGTAGGCGTCGTCACCGTCGTACCGCACCACCGAAGCGGGCGGAACGATGTCCCCGGCAACGATGTTGTCGGTGATGTCCAGCAGCCCGGAGATGAAGGTCTTGTACGACGCGACGCCTTCGGCGAGCCACGCGTCCCGGTCGTGGGAAGGGTCGGGCAGCTGCTTGGCGTAGAACCCGCCCTTCGCGCCGACCGGCACGATCACCGAGTTCTTCACCATCTGCGCCTTCACCAGGCCGAGCACCTCGGTGCGGAAGTCCTCGCGCCGGTCGGACCAGCGCAGCCCGCCGCGCGCGACGGCACCGAACCGCAGGTGCACACCCTCGACCCGCGGCGAGTACACGAAGATCTCGTACGCCGGCCGCGGCTGCGGCAGCTCCGGGATCGCCTTCGGCTCCAGCTTGAGGGAGATGTACGAGCGCGGCCGACCGTCGGGCCCCGGCTGGAAGTAGTTGGTCCGCAGCGTCGCCTTCATCACCGTCAGGTACGAACGCAGGATGCGGTCCTCGTCCAGGCTCTGCACCGTGTCCAGCGCGGCCAGGATCTCCTTCTCCAGCTGGTCGGTCCGCATCACCCGGTCCGGGTCGTCGGCCGGCCCGCGCGCCGGATCGAAGCTGGTCTCGAACAGCTGCACCAGCAGACCGGCCACGTCGACGTGGTTCAGGAAGGTGTTCTCGATGTAGTCCTGGCTGAACGGCGTACCGCCCTGGCGGATGTAGCGCTGGTAGGCGCGCAGGATCGACACCTGCCGCCAGCTGAGGTTGCCGCGCAGCACCAGCGCGTTGAGCTTGTCGGACTCCGCCCGGCCCTCCCAGACCGCCTGGAACGTATCGGAGAACAGCCTGCGGAGGTCCTCGCGCTCCTCGGTGTCGTCCGGCACCTTCAGCCCGAAGTCGTAGATGTAGGCCATCGTGCCGTCGGCGCGGCGGATCTCGTACGGGCGTTCGTCGACGACCTCCACGCCCATCGCGCTCAGGTGCGGGAGGACCTGTGACAGCGACAGCGACGACCCGGTGCGGAACACCTTGAAGCGGCGCTCACCCTCCCACTCCTCGTCGATCGGGCTGTAGAGCGACATGGCCAGACCGTTCTCGGCCGGCAGCCCTTCCAGGATGTGTACGTCGTTGACCGCGACGCGCGCGTCGAAGTCCTCCTTGTACGCCTCCGGGAACGCCTGCGCGTACCGGCGGAACAGCTTGGTGACCGCGCCGTCGCCGCCCTGGGCGTGCAGCGCCGCGGTGAAGTCGTCCTCCCACGCCCGGGTCGCCTCGATGACCTGCTGCTCGAGCATCTCCGCGTCGTACTCGCCGACGGTCTCGCCCTGCTTCATCCGGACCACGAAGTGCACCCGGGCCAGCACGGACTCGGTGACGTAGGCGGCGTACGTCACGGTCTCGGCGCCGATGGCGTCCTTCAGGATCTGCTGCATGCGCAGCCGGACCGCGGTCGTGTAACGGTCACGCGGCAGGTAGACCAGGCAGGACAGGTACCGGTTGTACACGTCACGCCGTACGAACAGCTTGACCGCGCGCCGCTCCTGCAGGTGCAGCACCGACTGCACGATCGGCAGCAGGTCCTCCACAGGTGCCTGCAGCAGCTCGTCACGCGGGTAGGTCTCCAGTACGTCGAGGAGGCCCTTGCCGCTGTGGCTGTTCGGGTCGAAGCCGGTCAGGCGGAACAGCTCCAGCGCCTTACGACGCAGTACCGGGACCTGCATGACGCTTTCGGTGTACGCCGTCGACGACAGCAGACCGATGAATCGGCACTCGCGGACCGGGTCGCCGTTCTCGTCGAACTGCTTGATGCCGACGTAGTCCAGGTACGTCGACCTGTGCACCGTGGACCGGGAGTTCGCCTTGGTCAGGATCAGCAGCTTCCGCTCCTGCGCCTTGGCGCTCACCTCCGGCGGCAGCTTGCCGGAGCCCGGCTTCGGGTCCGGCCGGAGGATGCCCAGCCCGGTCCCCGCACGGCCGCGCAGGATGCCCTGCTCACCCTCCATGAAGAAGTCGTACTCGCGGTAGCCGAGGAAGGTGAAGTGCTCGTCGGCCAGCCACTCCAGCAGCTCGCGGGCCTCCTCCACCTCGCTCTCCGACACCGGCAGGTCCGCGTCGTCCAGCCCGACCGCGATGCTGACCGCCTTCTCGTGCATCTTCGGCCAGTCCTCGACCGCCTCGCGCACGTCGTTCAGCACCTTCTGCAGCGCCTGCTCGAGGGCGCGCTGCTCGGCGACGTCGGCGACCCGCTCGATCTCCAGGTGCATCCAGCTCTCGCGAACCAGGTCGTGCCCGTCCGCGGCCGTGGTGTCGTCCAGCACCTCCTGCAGCGTGCCGGCGACGTCGCGGCGGACCACGAACTGCGGGTGGATCAGCAGCTGGAGCTCGAGGTTGCGTTCGGTGATCGCCATCGAGGCGCTGTCCACCAGGAACGGCATGTCGTCGATGACGATCTCGACCACGGTCCGGCCGTTCGCGGACCAGCCGTGCTCCTGGAGCGTCGGCGTGAAGACATGGACCTTCGCCGTCCCCTGGGGACGGGACATCGCGGCCTTGTAGTGGTGCCGTGCGGCACCCAGGCAGTCGTTCGGCTGGCGCTCGGCGACGTCTTCGGCAGCCACGTGCCGGTAGTACTGCTCGAGGAAGGTCTTCAGCTTGACCGGGTCGACCACTTTGTCGTGCCCATGTGTTCCCGTGGCCACCGCCTTCGCGATCACATCGGCCTTCAGGACGTCCAGCTTGCTCTGCATTCCCCACCGTCTCCACACGTGACGTCGGCGTCGCTCGCGCCGGACCGCACGACATTGTGCGGTCACTCAGAGATTAGTCCACCTTTGTCACTGGTGTGGTGTCGGGACGGGGCTGTCATCGATTGGTGAGGTGGAGTTCCGAAGGCGGGCAGACACCGTCCTGCGCGGCGCGCATCCGGCAACTCACCGGCCGTGATTTCTCTCCAGCGGACAGTCCGTGTCGCAGTGCCGGCCGATCGTCTCGACGATCTCGTCGGAGACCTCGCCGAGGACGGCCAGACGCTCGGAGCCGAACACGTCGACGAAGAATTCCCGGACCCGGGCGGCATGCACGGGCGCACACTCCTTGATCGCGGTCATGCCCTCCTCGGTGATCGCGATCTCCGGGTACCGCGCGTCGCACGCCTCCTTGCGGACCAGGCCGCGCTTCTCCATCCGGGAGAGGTGGTGCGACAGCCGGCTCTTCTCCCACTGCGTCGCCCGGCCGAGCTCGAACGCGCGCATCCGGCCGGACTCCGACTCGGACAGGTTGACCAGGATCTCGAAGTCCGATCCGGACAGGCCGAACTCACGCTGGAGGTGACGCTCCAGGTGCGTCTCCAGCGTCCGCTTCATCAGCAAATAGCTGCGCCAGGCCTTCTGCTCGTCGTCGTCGAGCCACGGTCCCTTGCTCACGGGAACCATCCTACCCGCCTGGGTTGACACATCAACCCAGCGCGCTAGGATCGGTCGAGTTGACACATCAACCTAACTGTTCGAGGAGTGACCGGATATGAGCAAGCTGATCGCCGTCGTCGGAGCGACTGGGGCCCAGGGCGGGGCCTTGGTTCGCGCGATCCTGGCCGATCCGTCCGGCGAGTTCGCCGTACGGGCGCTGACCCGCAACCCCGACTCCCCCGGCGCGAAGGAGCTGGCCGCGGCCGGTGCCGAGATGGCCGCCGCCGACCTCGACGACGAGGCGAGCGTCCGGGCCGCGTTCGACGGCGCGTACGGCGCGTTCGTGGTGACGAACTACTGGGCTCCGCTGACCCCCGAGCAGGAGGCCGTCCGGACCCGCGCCGAGATGGAACTCGAGCAGGCCGAGACCGCGGCGCGGGCCGCCCGCGACGCCGGCGTACGGCACCTGATCTGGTCGACGCTCGAGGACACCCGGCCGTTCTTCGCCGGGCGTGACGACGTTCCGAGTCTGGACGACGGCCGCTACAAGGTCCCGCACTTCGACGCGAAGGGCGAGGCGGACGAGCTGTTCACGAAGTACGGCGTACCGACGACGTTCCTGCGGACCACGTTCTACTTCGACTCGCTCGTCACCGCGATGGCGCCGACGCGGAACGCCGACGGCACACTGACGATCTCGTTCCCGATGGGCGAGCAGCGGTTGTCCGGCATCGCCTCCGACGACATCGGCCGCAGCGCGCTGGCGATCCTCAAGCGCCCGGACCTGATCGGCGGAACCGTCAGCATCGCCGGCGACCACCTCACCGGCGACGAGTACGCCGCCGCCCTCTCCGAGGCGATCGGCGAGAAGGTCGTCTACCACGCACCGACCGTCGAGGAGTACCGCGGGTACCCGTTCCCGCTGGCCGTCGAGATGGCCAACATGTTTCAGTTCTACGCCGAGAACCACGACGAGTTCACCGGCAACCGCGACCTCACCAAGGTCCGCGAACTGAACCCGGACCTGCAGTCCTTCAAGACCTGGCTCGCGAACCACCGCGACGAGCTCAAAGCCCTGCAGAACTGACGAAATAGCGCATCGCCTGCGACCAGTCGCGCACATCCGGGTAGGAGCAGCGGTGCGTGCATCAGTTGTCCGGTCGTGGCGAACGCGCTCGGGCTGCGGTGATTGCGGCGTCGATGTCCCGGTAGATCGCGAGTCGTGACTTGTTGTCGGTGTGGTGGAGGATGTCGCGGACCTGGCCGATGTCGCGGGCGAAGTAGAGGCGGACGTCGCGGTCGGCGAGTTCGCGGCTGAGTTGGTCGAGCATGCCGGCCGCGGTGACGTCGATGAAGGGGCTGCTCTCGCCGTCCAGCACGACGGCGAGAGGTCCGGGTGCGGCGAGGGCACGGATGCTGTCGCGGACGTGATCGGCGTTCGCGAAGAACAGCCCGGATTCCACGCGGATCACGAGGATGTCGTCCTCGGGGTGGAGGTCGGGGTGCCGGTCGGCGTCCACCCAGAGTCCTGGCCGGTCGGTGTCCGGGATGCGGACCAGCCGGGTCACGTGCGGCCGGACGGCACGGTAGAGCAGCAGCGTCATCGAGACGGCGATGCCGATTACCAGGCCGGGCAGGGTGTCGAAGACGAGCACGCCGAGCATCGCGGCGATTGCGGCGAGGAAGTCCGCGCGGGCGGCGGGGCCGTAGATGCCGCCGAGCCGTTGGGTCCACACGCGATACAACCGGCGCAGCGCGGCGATGTCGACCAGCTCGATGACCGCGGCGATCACGATGGCGGCCAGGGTGGCCTCGGGGAGCTCCTCGAACAGGCCGGTCAGGAACAGCAGCGTCACGACCGTGAGTGCAGCGACCGTCAGCCCGCTGATCTGGGAGCGGGCACCGGCCCCGCCGTTGACTGCGGTCTTGGACAGGCTGCCGTTGACGACCATCCCGGAGGCGAGGCCTGCTCCGAGGTTCGCCACGCCCAAGCCGACCAGCTCCCGGTTGGCGTCGATGTCGTAGCCGGCCCGGGCGGCGTACGTTTTGGCCGCCGCCAGTCCCTCGGCGAACCCGACCAGCAGCACCCCCGCGGCCGGGCCCACCAGCGCGAGGTAGTCGTCCCACGCCAGCCCGGTAGGGAGGCCGAACGTCGGCAGGCCGGACTGGATCGGCCCGACGATCGCCACGCCACGCTGGTCGAGGTCGAACCAGGCAACGGCGGCGATGCCGAGCAGGACCGCCACCAGCGACCCCGGGACGAGCGGCAGCCAGCGGCGCAGGCCCAGCACCACGACCAGGCTGAGCACGCCGACAGCCAGCGTGGTCCCGCTCGTGTTGTCCAGGGAGGTCAGTAGGTGCCACAGCTTGGCGAAGAAGTCGCCGTCACCGCCCTCGATTCCGAACAACTTGGGGAGTTGTCCGGCCACGATCGTCAGCGCCAGCCCGACGATGAACCCCTTCAACACCGGCTCGGAGATGAACGAGGCGAGGAACCCCAGCCGGGCCAGCCCCGCGGCCACACCGAGCACCCCGGTCACCAGCGCGAGCGCGGTTGTCAGCGCGGCGTACCGATCGTCGCCGGCCGCGACGAAGGTGCCGACGATGCCGGCCGACAACGCCGCGGTCGCCGACATCGGACCGACCACCAGGTGCCGGGAACTTCCGATTGCCGCGTACAGCACCAGCGCCGGCACCGCCGCGTACAGGCCTACCACCGGCGAGACGCCCGCGATCGTGGCATAGGCCAACGACTCGGGCACCAGCACCGCCCACACCGTCAGGCCCGCGACCAGATCGCGGCGCAGCCACCGGGGCCGATACCCGGCCAGCGAACCGAACAGCAACCCCACGCGCGTCACCCGCCTCCCTCGTCGGCCTGCGGGCCGCCGATCCCCCTTGCCGATCAAGACGACGCCGAATGCCGCTCAACTCTCAGCGGCCGGCGTTGCCGATGACGGCTTGTCCGGACTACTCAGGTGTGACGATGGCGAAGTTCGGGTCGCCGGGATCGAGAAGCCCGAACAGTCGATCGAGAATCCCGGCGTCGCCCTTGACCTGGATGCCGGCGGCAGCCAGCGCGTCGGGATCAGTCGTTGCCCGGGCCAGAGCGGGCAGCGAGGCGCGAGGCATGGTCAGGGTCACGTCGGCGTCTCCGCGCTGTGGGGCTGAGGTGTAGGTGAGCGCACCGTTGGACAGGCGGAGCCGGTAGCGCTCGTCGACGTCGCTGAAGACGACGTCGATGGACAGGGTCTGGTCCCAGGCGCGGGGTCCGTCGAGCTGGATCGCGAACGCGTCGAACAGCATCGCCGGGCTGAGGTTGGAGACCACGTCGGCCGATGCGGCCACGGTCGGGGTCCCGAAACTGCCGTCGCGGAGCTCGGTGGCACCGGACAGGTAGAAGCTGCGCCAGGTGCCGTTCTCGCAGCCGTAGCCGAGCTGCTCGTAGGTGTCGGCAAGCAACTCGCGGGCGGCGGCGTGATCGGGCTGGGCGAACACGACGTGGTTGACGACCTCGGCGACCCAGCGGAAGTCGCCGTTGTCGAAGGAGGCCCGCGCTTTCTCCACGACGGCGTCGGCGCCGCCCATGAACTCGACGTACCGGGTGGCGGCCTCGACCGGTGGGTGCTGCCACAGATGAGCGGGGTTGCCGTCGAACCAGCCCATGTAGCGCTGATAGATCGCCTTCACGTTGTGGCTCACCGAGCCGTAATAGCCGTGGGTGTGCCAGGCGTTCTCCAGAGCGGGCGGGAGCTGGATCAGCTCGGCGATCTCCGGGCCGGTCAGTCCCTGGTTCAGCATCCGCAGGGTCTGGTCGTGCAGGTAGGCGTACAGATCGCGCTGGAGCCTCAGATAGTGGACGACCTCCTCGTTGCCCCAGGTGGGCCAGTGATGGGAGGCGAAGACAACGTCGACGTCCGCACCGAACAGGTCGATGGTCTCGGTCAGATAGCGAGCCCAACCGTGCGGGTCGCGGACCAGCGCGCCCCGCAGAGTGAGGAGGTTGTGGAGGTTGTGGGTGGCGTCCTCGGCGGCGCACAGCGCCCTGCGGTCAGGGAAGTAGATCAGCATCTCCGAGGGCGCCTCGGTGTCGGGTGCCATCTGGAACACCATCCGGACCCCGTCGATGGTCTCCTCCTGGCCGGTGGTGGAGATGAAATCGGTCGGCGCGATCAGCGTGATCGTTCCGGTCGAGGTCGTCTGCCCGAGGCCGGCGCCGACCTGGCCACGCGGGCCGCGGGCCAGGGCTGCGCCGTACATGTAGCCGGCCCGCCGGCCCATCGCGGTGCCGGCGTAGACATTCTCGGAGACGGCGTGCTCGGTGAACCCTTCTGGTGCAAGGATCCGGACCCGCCCGGCGTCGACGTCGTCTTGGGAGACCATGCCCTTCACACCGCCGAAGTGATCGACATGCGAGTGGGTGTAGATGACTGCTCGGATGGGCCGGTCGCCCCGGTGCTCGCGGTACAGACCGAGCGCAGCGGCCGCGGTCTCGGCCGACAGCAGCGGGTCAATGACCACGAGACCGGCCTCACCCTCTACGAACGTGACGTTCGACAGGTCGAAGCCGCGCGCCTGATAGATGCCCTCGACCACTTCGAAGAGCCCTTGCCGGGCGACCAGCTGCGACTGCCGCCACAGGCTCGGGTGCACCGTGTCCGGGGCGTCCCCGTCCAGGAACGCGTACGAGTCGTTGTCCCACACCACCTCCCCGGAGTCGGACCGCACCACACCCGGGCTGAGCTCACCGATCAGACCCCGCGAGGTCGCATCGAAGTCGGCAGTATCGGACATCGGCAAAGTCTCGAGCGCCGCTCGGTGCAGGACGCGGACGGCAGCGCTGGCATCACGAGGAGTCGTCATGCCCCCGAGTCTGGTCCGTCTCGGCCGCGCGCGACTTCACCCGGCAAGGATGAGGTTGACAGCACCACCAACTCATCCGACTCGAAGGAGATCAGCGACCCGCCGACCTCAGCTACCGACCGTTCCACTGTCGATGGTCTTGCTCTTGGTACCTGTCACTTTCACGTCGAAGCCATTGGGTACTTCGCCC
Source organism: Kribbella shirazensis (assembly GCF_011761605.1). Lineage (GTDB taxonomy): Bacteria > Actinomycetota > Actinomycetes > Propionibacteriales > Kribbellaceae > Kribbella > Kribbella shirazensis. Next base: position 8,035,779 of record NZ_JAASRO010000001.1, read on the forward strand.
TGCCGACTCGCCGGGCAGCTACGCCGAGAACCACGACGAGTTCACCGGCAACCGCGACCTCACCAAGGTCCGCGAACTGAACCCGGACCTGCAGTCCTTCAAGACCTGGCTCGCGAACCACCGCGACGAGGTCAAAGCTCTGCAGTCCAGGTAGCCGTTTGTGCGTGCCTCGGCCATGATCGATGTATGCGTCTGATCGACCTCAGCCACGTCATCGAGGACGGAATGGTCACCTACCCCGGGCTCCCCGGGCCACGGATCAGCATGCACCTGACCTTCGAGGCGTCGAAGAGCCACTACGCACAGGGAACAGTGTTCTCCATCGGCCGAATCGACATGGTGGCCAACACCGGGACCTACCTGGATACACCTGCACACCGCTTTCCTGACGGTCACGACCTGTCCGCGCTGCCGCTCGAGAGGTGCGCAGATCTGCCGGCGGTCGTGGTGGACGCGGTGGGTACCGTCACTCCCGACGACCTGACAGGGCTGGAGCTCGCGGGGGCGGCGGTGCTGCTGCGGACCGGCTGGGATGCACACTGGGGCACCGAGCGGTACGGCGACAGCAGTCATCCGCACCTCACCGGTGAGGTAGCCGAGGCCCTCGTGGAGGCCGGCGCCATGCTCGTGGGCATCGACTCCGTCAACATCGACGCCACGACCACAGGCGAGCGGCCGACACACACCTGCCTGCTGCGGGCCGGCATCCCTGTCGTCGAGCACCTTACGCATCTGGACCAACTGCCGGCCACGGGCGCGCGATTCACTGCTGTCCCGCCGTTGCTTGCGGGTATGGCGACCTTCCCGGTCAGGGCATTCGCGACCGTGCCCTAACGTCGGCGGCATCGACCGAGGCGAACCGGGCGGCCCACGGTTCGAGCTCGACCCGGAGCGAAGTCAGAAGCTGCGAGATCATCCGATACCACCCAACGACGACGATCAGCTCCAGGAGTTGATCATCCGACCAGAGACGCTGCAGTTGCGCCCAGAGCTCATCTGAGACACACAGACCGCTCTGCAGATCATCCGCAAGGCGTATGAGCAGCCGCTCCCGGGCCGACCACACCGGATCGTCGGCCGTACCTCGTACGGTTGCAGCCAGTTGAGCCTCGGTAAGCCCGAGCGGGCGGCCGAACACAACCGCGTGGACGCCCCACTCGTACTCGGCGCCGGTGCTCGCCGTCACGCGCGCGATCACGATCTCACGTTCCCGGGGATCTATCCGTGGACGCTGGAGCAGCAAAGCACCTAACCGGCCCATACTGCGAGCCAACTCTGGGTGCACCGCCAACGTGCGGAACAACTGCAGCGGCTCGCGATCCGGAGCTGCGGCCATGGATTCAGCCAACCACGCCGCCACCTCCGGTGGGTACGGCTCCGAAACCGGTGCGATCCGCGCCTCTGACCGTGCAGTCATACCTCACCACCTCGTCTCGACTTCAGGGATGCAGGCCTACTCGGCCGTCAGCTCGGCAGCCACCTGCCGGAGCACCTTTTCGATGCGCACCGAGGATGAAGGTGCCGCGGCAGCGAGTCGCTCTTCCATGGAATCTCCTTGCGAACCCGGCGCTCGAGAGCTCGGGTGTGCGCGGCAGTCAGCTACCCATCGGACGCGACGCGCGCGCTCGTCGTGCTTCTGTTATCGAAGTAGCCTAGCGCTTCGAGAAGCGAAGCACAAGAAGGAACGTGCGGCAGCCCTCGCCTCTTCCGAAAGGAGTCAGCTGCTTCTATAATCGAAGCACGCTCAGTGTGACCTGGCGTCTCGAAATACCGTAACCAGCCGATCGGAGTCCCCCATGATCGCGATGATCTTCGAGTACTGGATCGATCCACAGCGTCCGGACTTGTACGACGAGTACCTCGCCGAGTCGGCGAAGATCCGCGAACTTCTCCCGGGCTCACCGGCTTCCACGGGATCGAGCGATTCGAGAGTTCCAGCACCGAAGGAAAGTACGTCTCCTTGGCCTTCTTCGACGACGAGGACGCGGTCGCCCGGTGGCGCAAGACCCCACAGCACCGTCGAGTTCAGGCGCTGGGTCGCAGCCGACTGTTCACGCAGTACCGTCTGCGGATGGCCGAAGTGACGCGCGACTACGGCGGGCGCAATCGAGACCAGGCGCCGGCCGACAGCCGGGCGATTCACGGATGATCGCTCACCACGCAGTGCAGGCGACGGCGCTCAGCTCCTCGCGAGGGCTTCCTTGCGAATCAGGTCGAGCACGGACGGGTTCTGGGAGGTGGTCGTAATCGCGACGACCTTCCGCACGAACCGGTCGTCGTCCAGCAGGCTGAGCATGCCCGCGGCGAGGTCGACCCGTGCGGTGAATCGGCCGCCGGGGTGCCCGTCGTTCATCGAGTAGTCCGTTGCCGCTGGGAGTTCGTACAGGCCGCCGGGTCGCACGATTGTCCAGTCCAGATCACCTGCCTGCACCAGCGCTTCCATTCGACGCATGTCGTCGTACAGCGTCTTGCCGACCACGCGAGTCATGAAGGGCTGGAGGATTCGATTGAAGACGAAGCCTGCGCCCGGGTAGGACACAGGGTCGACGGCGCTCGAACTGACGACAACGAGGCGGCGTACGCCGTGCCGGTGCATTCCTGCAACGATGTGCGACGTCCCTCGGGAGTACGTGTCGACCGGCTCTCTGCTGTACGGCACGCCGAGCGCGGACAGAACTGCGTCCGCGCCGGCAACGACAGCTGCGACCGCAGCCTCGTCGTGGACGTCGACGCCTGCGACGGTCAGCATCTTGTCGTCGTCTGGGAAGGCGTCAGGCCGACGGGTGACCGCTACCGCCTCGTGGCCCGCCCGTAGGACTTGATCGGTGAGCAGCCGGCCGGTGGGGCCGCTGGCGCCGAAGATGACAATGCGCATCGTTCATTCACTCTTTCGGTGATGCCGCCGGTGGGTCAGATGAGGTAGGAGTCCTCGATTGCCGCAGTACCGCCGACTCGGACCGACTGGCCGTCTGGACCGGATCGGGACGTGGCCGTGATCGTGGATGGTTTGCCGAGCGAGTCGCCCATGTCGACAGCCAGCGTAGAGAAGCCTTGGTCTGCGAGATGAGCGGCCAGGCAGGCTGTGCTGTTGGCGTTGGCGATGTCTTCGGGGACACCGATCGAGGGGGCGAACATCCGGGCTGCGACCCGCCCTTCTGGTGAGGGCGTGCTGTACACGTAGCAGCCGAGCAGTCCCAGTCGGTCGCAAGCGCCTCGAAGGTGGGTCATGTCAGGTGCCAGCTCGGCCAGCGCCTCCGGGTCGGACACCTGCACCAGCATCCGTGGCCGTCCCACCGAGGCGATGCGGCACCGTGCCGGCGCCCCTACCGGATTGAGGCCCAAGGCAAGGAGAATCGCTGTGCTCTCGCTCGTGAGAGGAACTCGCAGGTCGACGACTCCGGGATCGAAGGCAGCGTCGTACCGACCGTGACCGCCGGTGGTTCGGCCGCGGAACGTCCGGCCGCCGGCGCGCAGAACAGTCTCGTGCTCCGGCGTCCGGGCGCGTTCGGCCAGTACTGCGAGCGCTGCCACGGTGCCGTGCCCGCACGCGGGCAGCTCACCAGCTGCCGTGAAGAAACGCAGCGCTACGACCGGGCGCCCGGATTCGTCGTTCGGCCGCGAGACGAACACCGCATGGGAGGTTCCCACGGCGATCGGCACCGCACGGCGCTCGGCATCGGTCAACGATGTCTCGTCGACCACCGCGGTGGGACTTCCACCAAGCCCCGCACGCTGACAGGTGTGCACGACCGTAACTCGGAGATTCATGTCCACCTCACCACGCTCCCACGCGGTCACCGGATGAGTAGGCCGAGTGTCAGCGAGGCGACGGCGAGCGTGAGGAAGCCCAGTGCCAGACCGAACTGGGGCGAGTAGTCGCCGGCGAGAACGTGGGTGTAGACGGCGCAGACGAAGAACAGCGTGAGGCCGGCCGCTGCGGCGACACCGACCAGCGGCATCCCGAGCAGGCCGATCAGAAGGCCAATGGCGCCGACTGTCTTCAACGTACCGATCGGGAAGCTGAGCCAGGACTCCGGCACGCCCGCCTTGCGCATGCCGGGGCGGATCGGCGGGAAGTGGAAGAGGGCTGCGACGCCCGAGAAGGTGTTGGCGGCAACCGCCAGAACGGTCACGCCCAAATATGCGGTGAACACGGGAAACTCCCTCGTCTCTCTCAGGTGGTCAAGTCCGGGGTCGCACCGGGGTCAGCAGGTCCTCGCTCACCCGGCTGATCGCGACCTCTCCCGAGAACGTCTCGATCTCCTCGACCTCGAAGTCGGCGAGACTCTCGCGGATCGCGGCCGCACCCTGCTGCGCTCGCTCGAGGAGCTCCGCCGACCTGAACGCCGTGATGGTCAGCAGGGTGTCGGTCCCGGTGCGGACTGCCTGATAACTCACGATTCCGGCGGGCACCTGGACCGGCGCCGCGGCGCCAGGCGGGACATCAGCAGACAGTTGTGCCGCAAACAGCCTGTCGACGTTGACCATGAGGTCGTCCATCGAGCCGCTCATCCTGTACCGGCGAATCATGACGTGCATCGCATCCATCTCCAGGTGTTGTTCGGTCCGGCCGCCAACGGCGGCCAGCAAGCTTTCGGGTCCATCAGCGTATGTCAACACTTGTCTGCAAACAACTGTATGCCTACGCCTGTTGGCATACAGGGTTAGTGATGTGATCTGCTTGTTTCGGCTGGCTCAGGCGGCGTGACCCGTCTGGAGCCGCGTGGCGATCTCGGTGGCGCGGCGCGCCTGGTAGCGGGCGGCTTCGAGCGCTGCGTCGTCGGGGAGGTCGCCCTGGCCCGCGTGGAAGGAGGTGCCGTACGGGTTGCCGACCTGGAACTGGATGGGGTCGGTGTAACCGGGCGGAACCAGAATGCCGCCCCAGTGGTAGAAGATCTGGGACATCGCCAGCAACGTGCTCTCGTGGCCGCCGTGGAGCGTGCCCGCGGCCGTGAACGCGCCGTACACCTTGTCCGCAAGCTTGCCCTGCTGCCACAGAGGTCCTGTGGTGTCGATGAACTGCTTGAGCTGGCTGGTCATGCTGCCGTACCGGGTCGGCGTGCCGAAGAGCACGACGTCCGCCCACTCCAGGTCGTCGAGGGCAGCCTCCGGGATGTCCGCGGTCTGCTCGCGGTGAGCCTGCCAGGCAGGGTTCCGCGCGATGGCCGCGGCCGGGGCGAGTTCGGCGACGCGACGAAGCCTGGTCGCAGCGCCCGCCTTCTGCGCACCTTCGATCGACGCCTGCGCGAGAGCGTGGACGGTACCGGTGGCGCTGTAGTAGATCACTGCGACCTTGGTCTGGTTCTGCATGGCGATATTCCTTCCTTCAGTGGGTTACTCGGACGGGTTCGGGTTGTTCGGGGGTCAGCGCGTCGCGGCTGAGACAGAGCAACGCCAGCGCTCCCAGTACGGCGGCGATCACCATCGCGGTGCGCATGCCGAGGGCTGTGTAGCCGGACACTGCCCACGTCGTGGTCGCCAGCCCTGGCCCCAGCGAGAACCCGAGTTGCCGGGCCAGGCTGGTCGTCGCGCCGGCGGTGGCCAGGAGCTCCCGAGGGGCCGACGACATGACGGCTGACTGGTTGGGTCCGCTGAACAACCCGGCGCCGGCGCCTACGACCGCCAACCTCCAGGCCAGGTCGACAGCACCCCAGTCCGGGTTCAACGGGGCGGTGGCGAGCAGACCGACGACGAACAGTGCAACGCCGGACAACGCAGTACGACGGGTGCTCCACGCATCGGCCAGGGCTCCTGCGACAGGGGCCACGAGCAACGTTGCCAGCGGGAACGCCAGCATCGCGAGCCCAGCCGTCGTCGCGGACATCCTCAGCGTGTTCTGCAGATAGAACGGCGTCAGGAATACGAGAGCGCCGACAGCGGTGGTCTGTGCCACCAGCGCAAGATGCGGTCCGCCAACTGCACGGGTGCGCAGCAGGCGGCGTACGTTCTGGCTGGCGCGCATGCGTAGCCAGAGGTACAGCAGCGGGAGACCAGCAAGACCGAGCGCCAGCCAACCGAGGCCCCGACCGGCCGAAAGCGCCAGTCCGCCCAGCAGCGCGAGCGCCGCCGTTCCGAGTACTGCGACCTCGGCAACCATCGATAGCTCGGGCCGGCGCAGGGGCCCGTCGGCGCGAAGTTGGGCGAGGCCGATGCCGACCACGACCAGACCCACGGGAACGTTCAGGTAGAACGTCCACGGCCAGCCAAGGTTGTCGACCAGGAATCCACCCAGTACTGGGCCGGTGACGCCACCCAGCGGGCCCACGGTGGCCACCACGCTCAGAGCACGCCCGCGCGCTTCAGGCCGTACTGCGAGGGCGGCCAGGGCCGGACCGAGCGCGAACAGGATCGCCCCGAAGGAACCCTGCACGATCCGGGCACCGACCAACCAGGCGAGATTCGGAGCGAGTCCCGCGGCGACCCCGGCGACGACGAATCCGGTGGTCGAGAAGACCAGAGCAGACCGCTTGCCCACCTGATCGAGCCATGGTCCGACCGGCAGCGTCACGCCGACCAGCGGAAGCAGGTATCCGAGGACGACCCACTCCGCCGCGGCCGGAGACGCGTCGAAGTCCGCCTCGATGCTGGGCAACGCGATCCCGACGATGCTCATGTCCAGCATCGCCATGAACACCGCGAGACCCACGGCGACCACGAGCCACCAGCGATTGCCTTCAACCGGCGGGCGATCTCCCGCCACCGTGTCGCCGCGCATGGATCCTCCCAACAAACTTCACTTGGACTGCACTTTTAAAAGTACAGCGGCTCTGCAGTAAAGTTCAAGTGAGATGTGCAGGAGAGCTGCAGTTGCAGCGGTCGCGACCTGCAGGGCGAGCCGCGGAAGTCGAGGAGATGTCATGAGTACACCGATCCCGGTACCGCGGAACGCCCGCAGCAGGCGCACTCGGGAGGCCCTGCTGGACGCCGCCCGCTCCCTGATCGAGGAGGAGGGGTTCGACGTCATGACACTGGCCGCGGTCGCCGAGCGGGCCGGCGTCTCACCGCGTGCGCTGTACCTGCACTTCCCCTCACGATCCGAGCTGCTCGCCACCCTGTACCGGCACCTGGGCGACTCCGAGGACCTGGCCGCGTCCCTGGCGAAGGTGTGGGAGCAGGACGACGCCGTCAGCGCTCTCGACGAGTGGGCCCACCACATCGCCCGCTCCCATCCGCGGATCCTGACGATCAGCCGCGTCATCGAACGGGCCCGCAACGCCGACGAGGACGCCGCTGACCTGTGGCGTCTCACGATGAGCAACTGGCTGACCAGCTGCCGCCGACTGGCCAAATGGCTGGACGAAGAAGGCCGGCTCGTTCAGCCGTGGACCCGGTCGACTGCCGCCGACATGCTGTGGGCCTTGATGTCGTGGGACCTCACCGAACGCCTGACCGTCGACCGGCGGTGGTCCCGAGAGGCCTACGGCACCCGCTACGCCGCGATGCTCCACGCGACCTTCGTGGCCAACGGACCCAGGCACTGACGCACGGTTGTGGGCTTAGGCTGCGTGCCATGACTGAGGCACCACGACGCTCGGACGCGACCCGAGCCGCCATCCGCGCCGCGGCCCGGGAACGGTTCGCCGCCGACGGCTACGAGCGGGCCACCATCAGGGCCATCGCAGCCCATGCTGGGATCCATCCGTCGATGGTGATGCGGTACTTCGGCAACAAGGAGCAACTCTTCGCCGCGGTGGCGGAGTTCGACCTCCAACTGCCAGATCCACAGTCGATCGCGCCGGCTGACGCGGGCTGGGTCCTCGTCCGTCATTTTCTCGACCGATGGGAGGGCGACGACACGCTCCTCGCGCTGCTCCGGGCCGCTGTCACGCACACCTCGGCCGCCGAGCGGATGCAGGCGGCCTTCACGAACCAACTCACCGCCCTGATCGAGCGCCTGACCCCTGAACCTGCTCAAGCTGCAACCCGGGCCGGACTGGTCGCCACGCAAATGCTCGGCCTCGCGCTGTCTCGGCACGTGCTGCAGATCCCCTCGATGACCGAGCTCGATCGTGAGGCCGTAGTCGCCTGGCTTGGACCGACCGTCCATCGGTACATCACCGCTTCGACTTGAGCGTCTTTTCGCTACATCCCCGCTCTCTACCTGGTCAGCGTCGACCAGTTGACCGACCGCCAGCCGCTCCGTCAGTCGTCGAGCTTGCGGATGGCTCTCTCCCAGCGCTTGCTCCACGCCTGTAACGGGTCCAGTGCGGCGACGAGGTCTCGCCCGAGGGCTGTCAGGCGATAGCCATCGACGTCGCCGACCACGATCCGCGCCTCGGTCAGCTCGTTCAGCCGGGTGGCGAGCACGCTCGACGACATCTGGTCGCAGCGACGTTGCAGCTCCCGGAAACCGGCCGACTGTTGGTACAACTCCCAAACAACCCGAAGAGTCCAGCGGCGGCCCAGTAGGTCCAGCGCGGCCATCACCGGCCGCCCGGTCGTCGAACCGCGAACAGGGCTTCCCGGTCTCGGTGTGCGCGCTCCCGCCATACCTCGTTCTCCTTCCTGTTCAGCTCATCGCCCTCGGAGGAACCCGATACTTTCGAAACAGAAGCAGTCTACCCCAACCGGGCAGGACCCATGCACCTCGCAGTACTGCGCCGACAAACCCGCAGGCAGGGACTCACGGCGTTGTCCTGTTAGTCTCGACGACCTAGAGTCGCTGCTGAATTCGAAGCGAAGATCCATCATCGAACTAGAAATGGCGGAACCAGTCGATGCACCTGACAACTGAGGCGATCCAGTCCGCGGTCCGTGCCGCACTGACAGAGGACCGTGCGGCGGACGACGTGACCACGCGATGGAGCGTGCCCCGAGAGGCGCAGGCGGAGGCCACGATGATCGCCCGGCAGGCGGGACGGGTAGCAGGACTGACCGTCGTCGAGAACGTGTACGCCGCGATCGACACCACGGTCGTGGTCCAGCCGACCGTCGCCGACGGCGAGTCTGTCCAGCCGGGGCAACAGCTCGCACGGATCAGCGGCCCGGCGCGCTCCATCATTAGCGGGGAGAGGGTCGCACTGAACTTCGCACAGCGGATGTCGGGTATCGCCACCCTGACGTCGGCGTTCGTGGCGGCCGTTGGCGCGGCGGAGGTCCGGCTCCTCGACACCCGCAAGACTGCACCGGGTCTGCGCGCACTGGACAAGTACGCCGTGACCTGTGGCGGCGGGACGAACCACAGGCTGGACCTCGCCGCGATGGTGCTCCTCAAGGAGAACCATCTCGCCGCGTCCGGCGGGGTCCGCGCGGCGGTTCAACGGGTCCGGCAAGGCATGGCGGCAGAGGGCCGCGAGCTGGCCGTCGAGGTCGAGGTCACCAGCATGGAAGAGGCCCTCGAAGCGCTCGACTGCCAGGTCGAATGGATCATGCTGGACAACATGTCGCTCGACGAGATCGCCGCGGTCGTCAAGGAGCGCGACGCCTCCGCGTCCGCGTGCCGGCTCGAGGCCTCGGGCACGATCACTCTGGACAGGGTCGCGGACATCGCCGCCGCCGGTGTCGACGCCCTCTCGGTCGGCGCGCTGACGCACTCCCCCGCCGCCCTCGACATCACGCTTCTGGTGAACCGCACGTCGGCGTCGTAGGACGACCGCAGCTGAGTCGCCAGAGCTTTACGGGCCTAGGACCGGGCTTTCGGTGCGGGGACTAGGCGACCGGCTCGAGGACGAACAGCGGGATCTTGCGGGTGGTCATGGCCTGGTAGTCGGCGTACGCCGGAAACACCGCGACGGCCCGCTCCCACCACACCTCGTACTCCGCGCCCTCCACCTCGCGGGCGAGATACCCATGGGTGACTTCGCCGTCCTGCACGGTGACCGCCGGGTCGGCCTTGAGGTTGTAGTACCAGACCGGATTCTTCGCAGAGCCGCTGTTCGACCCGACCGCCAGGTACACGCCGTCGTGCTCGACGCGCATCAGCGGGGACTTGCGGATCTTGCCCGACTTGGCGCCGCGCGTGGTCAGCACTACCACCTTCAGTCCGTGCACGTCGATCACGTCGGTGGTCCCGGCCTCGGTGACCTTGTCGACCGAGTCCCGCACCCACGCGGCCGGGCTCGGGGCGTACTCCTCGGCGTTCGATGTCATATCACCAATCTAATAGTGATACGACAACAATCGGCAGCGTCTCACCTCTTGGCGACGCCGACGGTCACCGGGACAGAAGGATCACGAGCGTCGTTCTCGGTCGTTCCTGAGGTACTGCGGACGAGGCGGTCGCCGAGGTCTGAGCGGTGGTAGAGGACCGAGCGGCCGTGGCGGGCGGAGCTGAGGAGTCCGCCGGCGCGTAGTGCGCGCAGGTGCTGGTTGACCGCGGTCGGTGTGACGTCGAGGCGCACCGCGAGTTCGGTCGACGACGACGGCGCTTCGAGCAAAGCCATCAGGCGGGCGCGGGCCTGTCCGATCAAGCCGGCCAGGGCGTTCAGCGGCACGGTGGTGTCGGTTTCCCAGAGCGTCGCCAGGCCGCGCGCCGGATACATGATGTGGGGCGGTTCGTCGGGCGAGATCGGCACCGACGCCCTCCTGCTGAACAGCGACGGGACCAGCGTCAGTCCGCGTCCCGCGGTCGAGGCGCGGTACGAGTAGCTGCTGCGCAGACGCACGTACACGACGCCGCCCTCGAGGCGGACATGCGGGTCGATGTCGGCGAACATCGCCGCGAGACCGGACTGCGCCACGACCCGGCCGCGGTGGACGACGTCCGCCTCGAGGACGGTGCGCATCCGCTGCCAGTACGGCTCGAAACAGGCGTCCCAGTACTCCCTCAGCGCCACGAGCACACGGGCGAGCACCCGGTCCGCGCGGCCCCGAAGTACTGCGGGCAGCCCGGCCGGATGCACCTCCGCCAGATCCGCGCGGACGACGTCCGCCGATGTCTCGGCAAGGACCGCGAACTCGTCCTCGATCCGGCCGAGCGGCGTGTACGGCCGTGGGGTGAGGAAGTCCGGCGTCCACAGCGCTTCGTTCGTCAAGGCGCGGAGCAGCTCCGACCGAAGGTCCGCACGCACCGGTTCGGTCGCGCGCAGCCAGGGCAGCTGCAACGGGAACCGGCCCGGATCGCGCAGGGTCCGCAGCGACAGGACCAGCTCGTTCAGCGGCGAGATCGCGAAGCGCACCTCGCCGAGATCGTTGTCCGCGAGCGCGTACTCGATCATGAAGCAATACGCTACATCAATGGTGTGGACAAACGTCCGGGTGCGACAACTGGCGCGTGCCTGAACTCCTCCGCGATCCGGTCGCGCGCGCACTCGCCTCCGCCATCGCCGCCCTCTCGTTGTCCCGTGGGATGTTCTTCGCGGTCAGCGCGCTGTACTTCACCCGAGGCGTCGGGCTGTCGCCGACGACCGTCGGCATCGGCCTCACCGTCGCCGGAGGAGTCGGCGTGTGCGCGTCGTACGCCGGTGGCCGTCTGAGCGACCGGTGGGGCGCCGATCGGTTACAGCAATGGGCCCTCGCCGCGAACGGCGTCGCACTGCTGGGCTATGCCTTCGCCGGCGATGTCGTCACCTTCGTCCTGGTCGCGGCCTGCGTCTCCGCCTCCCGCGGCCTGCAGAGCACTGCCCAGATGACATTGCTCGCCCGGTGGTACGTCGGCCCGGAACGCGTTGCCGTCCGCGCCCGGCTGCGCGTAGTGATGAACGTCGGTATCGGAATCGGCACGCTGCTCGCGGGTACGGCCCTGGTAGCCGACACGGCAACGGCCTACCGCCTGACGGTAGTACTGGTCGGCGCCATCACTGTCCTCGGCACGATCCCTCTGATCGGATTGCGCCGCAGAGTGTCCGGACTGGCGGAGCGGATGGACGCCTCGGCCGGCGCCGAAGTCCCGCGGGGCCCTTCTCCGCTGCGAGATCGGACGTACGTCGCCTCAACAGCACTCAACGCCCTGGTCGCGATCCATTTCGCGCTGACATCGGTCGGGCTGCCCCTGTGGGTGGCTGACCACACCGAGGCCCCGACCGTCGTCGTATCGGCGCTCCTGTTGGTCAACACCGGGTACGTGGCGCTCTTCCAGGTCCGCGCATCCCGGGGCACCCAGGATCTCCGCACTGCCGGACGGTCGGTGCGCCGAGCCGGCGTGCTCCTGCTCATCGCCTGCGCGCTCTTCGCCGTCGCGGGTCATCTTGGCGCCGCCGCGGCGACCGCCGTCCTCCTGGTCGGCGCGCTTGCTTCCTCAGCGGCCGAGACACGCGGTGAAGCCGGGAGTTGGGGTATGGCGTTCGAACTCGCCGACCCCGCTCGCGCCGGTGCCTACCAGGGCCTCAGCCAGACCGGCCTCGCCCTGGCGCTGATGCTCGGCCCGGCGGTCGTCACCACGACCGCGATCGACCACGGCACACCCGGCTGGATCGCCCTCGGCGCCCTCTTCGCGACCACTGGCACCGCCACCGCCGTCGTCGCGAACCGAGCCGCTGCACGCCGCGATCAACCCAGCACGTCCACCGTCAGCACCAGGGCTGCACGGTGCGGCGCTGGGGAACGCTCATGACGTGAGGCGGAAAACCGGCCAGGCGATCTCGGTGCGCCAACTGCTGGGGTCCTGGTTGTTCCGGGGGCCTACGGCGTACGTCTCCTGGACGGGTCCGGCTACGGACAGGGCATGCTCGTGGACCCACGTGGCGAGCCGGCCGTAGGTGACGTCGATGTCGTCGTGCGGGCCGCGATGGATGGCGGCCGCGAGCTCCACCGGCGGGAGCCTGACCGGGCGCACTCGTCCGTGCGACGGCGCTTCGGCCACGGGATAGTAGACGCGCACGGTACCGCGTCCGGCGGTGAAGAGTTCGTTGTCGTAGTGCCCGCCGGGCGGGCCGAGCCGCTCGTCGACGGCCGCGTCCAGCTCGGCCATCGCGCCGTCGTACCAGGGCAGGACCTCCTCGAGCGACACCACATCGGTGACCGCCGCAACCACCCGGGACGGCTCCGCCCGCAGTTCCACGTCGAGCTCGCCGTCCGCGGGACGAAGCAGCCGCTGCAACGCCGACACCGCCGCACGGGTCCGGTCGAGCGATTCCCGCAGCCGGTCGAGATGCAGCGCGATGAGCTCGGCCCGCGCGGCCGGATCGGGCGTGGACAGGATCTGCCCGACCTCGGCAAGCGGTACGTCGAGCTCGCGCAGCCGGTGGATCACCTGCGCCGACGGGATCTGCTCGGTCGTGTAGTACCGGTACCCGCTCGACGGATCGACCGCCGCCGGCTCGAGCAGGCCGCTCTCGTGGTACCGCCGGAGCGTCCGCACACTCAGGTGCGTCGCCCGCGCGAACTCCCCGATCGACAACCCACGACTCACGAGCACACCATGCACCCTCCCCCGGCGGGAGAGTCAACTCCTTGATCCTCCCGCGCGGAGAGCGCCCACTGTTGCCGGCATGGACCTGGAACATCGCGGAGCCGTCGTCAACGCCGTCGCCCCCGGAGCGATCCAGACCCCGCCGCCGACCGGCGCCGAATTCACCATCGACGGCGGCACCGTGCCGTCCGTCGGCTGAGGAGCAGACATGTTGCCCGACACGATCACCCGGTACCTCGCAGCCCACACCGCCCGTGACGCCGACGCCGCGATCCAGTGGTTCGCCGACGACGCGACGGTCACCGACGAAGGCCGGACCCACCACGGCGCCGACGAGATCCACGCCTGGCTGAGCAACGGCGCCACCGAGTACACGTACACCGCCGAGCTCATCGCGGCACACAGGCCGGACGCCCACACCTACGTCGCAACCCACCACCTCGAGGGCGATTTCCCCGGCGGCACCGTCGACCTCGATTTCGTCTTCACGCTCGACGACACCGACACCACCATCACCAGCCTCGCCATCGCCCCACCCGGGAAGCCGTGATCACCGCTCCGCGCTGCCCCGGAGCCATGACTGAAAACGTTCTCAAGCTCGGAAATTGTCAGCCTCACGCGTAGAACAAGGCGAAATTTCGAGGCCCTTCCATTGTCATGGGATCGTTTTCAGCGTAACGTCCGGCGGACTGGAAGCGGTGCGGGGGTCGGAGGAGATGACCATGAGGCGAATCGTGCTGGGCGCGGCCACCGCAGTGCTGGCCGTTCCGTTGGCGCTGTCCGGTTGCGGCGGCTCGGGCGGCGAATCGAGTGACGGGACCGTTCGGCTGACGTTCCGTCAGTTCGATCCGCCGAGCGAGATCGGCGGCCTGCAAGCGGTCGTCAAGGCGTGGAACGACAAGCACCCCGACATCCAGGTCGAGCTCGAGACACTGACCGGGGCGGACAGCGCGCAACAGTTCGCCCGCGAAGCGAACTCGGGGTCCGGCCCGGACGTCGTGCAGATCGCGAACGTCAACGTGAAGGACCTCGCGAAGCCGAAGATCCTGCTGTCGCTCGACGACCTCGCCAAGAAGGCGCAGCCGGAGACTCCGGTCGATCAGTTCCTGGCGCTCGACCTCGCGAAGTACGACGACAAGACCTGGGCGCTGCCCTGGACCGTGGACACGTTCGCGCTGGCGTACCGGCCCGAGCTGCTGGCGAACGCCGGCCTGAAGCCGCCGACCACCTGGGACGAGCTGGCCACTGCCGCCGGCAAGCTGAGCGACACGAAGGCGAAGCGGTCCGGCTTCTGCTTCACCGGTGCGAGCGGACCTGGTTCGGGCCAGTGGTTCCCGATCAACTACTACCTCTGGTCGCACGGCCAGACGCTCGTCAAGAAGGACGGCGACAGCTGGAAGGTCGGCGTCACCCAGGAAGCACTGCAGGCCGAGATCGACTGGTTCAACAACCTCTTCACGTCGGGTGCGACCGCCAAGTCGATGATCGCGGTGGAGTCCCTGACCGACCCGCAGCTCGTGGACGGCCTGGCCAAGGGGCGGTGCGCCATGACGTTGATGGCGCCGCAGACGTTCCGCAAGGCGAAGGCCACCGACCCGACGCTCAAGACCGCGCCGATGCCGAATGGACTGAAGGACGGCGCCACCCATCTCGGCGGCCGGATGCTCGGGATCAACGCCTCCACCGAGCACCCCGACGAGGCCTGGGAGTTCGTCAGGTACCTGAACAGCGCCGAGGCCTTCACGAAGATCGCCCAGTACCCCGCCGCCAGCTCGGTGCTGACGAAGATGAAGGTCCCGGCCGGCGAAGAGGGCTACCAGCAACAACTGCCGCACTCCGAGACCTTCGGGCGCTACATCAGCGGACCGGTGCCCGTCACCACCCTGACCAAGATCACCAACGCCCAGTTCGGCGCCGTGTACTCAGGGCAGACCGACAGCCGCACCGCCGCTGCGAACATCATCAGCCAGATCGAGAACGAGCTGAAATCGCGATGAGCACCATCCGGCCGCTGCGGCGCCGCAGCCCGTCCGGAGCACTGACGCCGTACGGACTGATCGCGCCGGGCCTGACAATCCTGATCCTGCTCTTCGCGGTGCCGGCCGCCTACAACATCTGGCTGTCCCTGCACGACGTGACGCCCTACGACGCACTCGGCGACGGCACGTTCGTCGGCGCCGGCAACTTCCGCTCGATCCTGACGAATCCACTGACCTTCGACAGCCTGAAGAACACCGTGCTGTGGTTGACGATCGCCACCGTCGTCATCCGGCTCGTCCTGGGACTCGGCATCGCGCTGTTGCTGCAAGCCCCGGTACTGCGTCGCTTGCGGTTGCTCGGCATCGCCCGGACGCTCGTCCTGATCCCGTGGATGATCCCGCCGACCGTCGCGGTCGCCGCCTGGCGATGGCTGCTGGACGGCCAGGCAGGCCTCCTGAACCAGCTCCTGATGCGCCTCGGCCTCATCGACCAGGGAGTGCCGTTCCTCGGTCAGACCAGCACGGTCTGGTGGTGTGTGGTGGCGATCATCTCCTGGCGCGAGCTGCCGTTCGTGATCATCGTGCTGATGGCGGGCCTGCAGGCGATCCCGCAGGACCAGTACGAAGCCGCCGCCATCGACGGTGCCGGGCGATTCCGGACCCTGTGGTACGTGACGCTGCCGAACCTGCGGCCGGTCCTCGGCGTCGTCGCGCTGATGATCACGATCGGCTCCTTCAACAACTTCGTGTACGTGTGGCTCACGACCGGCGGCGGCCCCGGGACCTACACCCAGGTGCTGGCGACACAGCTCTTCACAGCGGCGTTCGTCGACAACCAGTTGGGGTCGGGCGCGGCGATCGGACTGCTGATGTCCGCCTGCATGGTCGTGTTCACGCTGTTCTACCTCGGCGTACTGCGACGGAGGGCCGACGCATGACGGTGACGACGAGCGATCTGCGCGCCGACGTGGACGCGCCGGCCAAGCTCCTCCGGAGGCGACGGCTCCGGTCCTGGACCGGGGACGCCGTCGTCCTGGGCGCCGTGGCGGTCGTCCTCGCGGCGATGGTCTTCCCCTTCGCCTGGATGGTCCTGACATCGTTCCGGCCGGCGGACGACATGTTCGACCTCAACCGAATCCTGCCGGATCGCCTGACGCTGAACGGTTTCCGGAGTCTCTTCGCCAGTTCCGACTTCGGGCGCTACGTCCTGAACAGCGCGATCGTCGCTCTGGTCGCGATGGTGCTGTCGGTGGTGATCTCCTGCCTCACCGGCTACGCCTTCTCCCGGTTCGAGTTCCGCGGCAAGCGCTTCTTCATGGTGCTGGTGATCGCGGTGCATCTGTTCCCGTTCGTCATCCTGATCACGCCGCTGTACCTGTTCTTCTCCGAGGTGCACCTGCTCAACACGTACCAGGGCCTGGTCATCGCGTACGTCGCGCTGACGCTGCCGTTCGCGACGTACCTGATGATGGGGTACTTCGACACGGTGCCGAAGGGGCTCGACGAAGCGGCCCGGATCGACGGCTGCTCGACGCTCGGAGTGCTGTTCCGGGTGGTGTTCCCGATCGCCTGGCCGGGTGTCGCGACGGTCGCGATCAACACCTTCGTGATGGCGTGGGAGGAGTACCTGTTCGCCAAGGTACTGATGACCGACAACGAGCTGAAAACCGTGCAGGTCGGGTTGGGAGACTTCTTCGGCGAGTTCACAACGCAGTGGGACCTCGTCATGTGCGCGTCGGTGGTGGCGTCCGTGCCGACTATCGTCCTCTTTGCGGTGGCCCAGCGGCGACTGGTGTCCGGCCTGGCGACCGGGAGCGTGAAGGAGTGACGGATGAGTAGCAGGAACGTCCAGCGCAAGCCCCCGACGATCAGAGACGTCGCCGCCCTGGCCGGGGTGAGCATGTCCACGGTGTCGCGGGTGCTCAACGGCTCGGCGGCGGTGTCCGGCGATGCGGCCGAGCGGGTACGGCGGGCCGTGGACCAGCTGGACTTCGTGCTGAGCGCGTCCGCGCGCACGGTCCGCCCCGGTGTCCGGTCGATGACCTGGGGTCTCCTGGTCGACGCGGTCGAGTCGCACTACTTCAGCACTCTGATCGCGGAGCTGGATCGCGCGGCGCAGGAGCACGGATCCACCCTCCTGGTGTCCGTCACGCAGAAGGAGTGGGTGCGTGAGAAGCACCTGATCAAGGAGATGTCGAGCCGGCGGGTCGACGGGCTGTTCGTCGTACCGGCCAACGGTGACGTCCTGGGCGAGCGTGCCCGGATGTCGGGTGTCCCGATCGTGTACGTCGACCGGATCCCGAGCGGCGTGGTCGCCGATGTGGTCACCTTCGACTACTACCGCGCCATGGCCGAGCTCGTCGAAGGCCTGTGGGCGCGGGGCCATCGCAGGATCGCGTTCATCGGCGGCGAGGTCGACACCGATCCCGGATCGCGCCGCTTCGCCGCCTGGAACGACATCCTGAGCCGGCACGGGACCACGGCCGATCCCGGCCTGGTGAGCGTCGGGCATCTGGTCGCGGACACCGCCACCGAGGCAGCGGTGACGATGCTGCGCTCGGACCAGCCGCCGACGGCCGTCGTCACCACGACCGGGCTGCTGCTGCTCGGCGTACTCCACGGCATCGTGCTGGAAGGCGCGGACGTGGAGGTCGTCTGCTCGGAAGAGATCGACGCAGCGTTCCTTTCACCGGTCCCCCTCACCCTGGTGGCCGCGGACCTCGGCCTGCTCGTGAGCAACGCCGTCGAGCTGCTGACAGCACAGATCGACAAATCCAGCGACGGCCCTCCCGAAACCAGACTCCTGCCGACCGGGCAGATCCACTACGACGCAGTTACATCCTTGAGAGCGAGCCCGCAGTGACCCGACCCAACATCGTGATCGTCTACACCGACGACCTGGGGTGGGGTGACCTCGGCTGCTACGGAAGTCCCGAGGTCGAGACGCCGCACATCGACGCGTTGGCCGCCCGCGGGATCCGGATGACCGACTGGTACTCGAACTCGCCGGTCTGTTCACCGTCGCGCGCCGCGCTGCTGACGGGGCGGCACCCCGCGCATGCCGGCGTCGAGACGATCCTCGGGGCGGAACGGCGTACTCGCGGACTGCCTGCACAGAGCACGGTCGCCTCGTCGTTGGCCGCGGCGGGGTGGAAGACCGCGGTGTTCGGGAAGTGGCACCTCGGTGTCGAGCCGGGCTCCGCACCGCTGCGGTTCGGCTTCGATCGGCACTTCGGGTTCCGCGCCGGCTGCGTCGACTACTACTCGCACATCATGTACTGGGGCGTGCGGTACCCGATCCACGACCTGTGGTCGGACGACACGGAGGTCTGGCAGAACGGTGAGTACCTGACCGACCTGATCACCGACCGCGCCGTCGAGTTCATCGAGGACACGCAGGAGCCGTTCCTCTGCTACGTCTCCTACAACGCGCCGCACTATCCGATGCACGCACCCGAGGACGCGATGGCGAAGTTCGCGCATCTGCCGTGGGAGAAGCAGGTGATGGCCGCCATGATCAGCCGCGTCGACGACGGCGTGGGGCGCATCGTCGACGTACTCCGGCAGACCGGGCGATTGGACGACACCATCATCTTCTTCTCCTCCGACAACGGCCCGTCGGCCGAGGAGCGGAACTGGCTCGGCGGCGAGGAGATCGCCTACCCCGGCGGGTCCACCGGTGGACTGCGGGGGCACAAGGGATCGGTGTTCGAAGGCGGGATCCGGGTCCCGGGCATCTGGTCGTGGCCGGCTGCCCTGCCGGCCGGCGTGACGTGCGACGTACCGGCGATGATGATGGACGTCACGCCGACGATCCTCACCGCCGCCGGCCTCGAGCCGGATGCCGATGTCGACGGAACGAACCTGCTGCCTGTGCTGTCCGGAGCAGACCCCGAGCCCGACCGGGTGCTGTCGTGGGAGTACGAAGGCCAGCTGGCCGTACGTCGTGGACCGTGGAAGCTCGTCATCGACCCCGCCGACCGCCTCGGCGCACAACAGCAACCGGGCCACCTCCTCTTCGACCTGGCCGCGGACCCGCACGAGACACGCAACCTGGCCGCACAGGAACTTGCCGTCCTCGCCGAGCTCGAGAAGCAGGCGACCACCTGGACCGAGACCCTGGAGCAGTGGCGCAAACCTCCGACCGAGTGAGCGATCACAGGCTCGGCCGACGGCTGAGGATCAAGCGCGCGACGATGCCACTCAGGACCAGGCAGAGGGCGCTGACGCCGAGCTGGGTCATCTGCCAGGACCAGGTGAAGGCACTCAGCTCGCTGGTCACCTCGTGACTGAGGCGGCCGGAGCTGACCGCCGCCGCGTGGTCGGTGTCGCCGTCGAGCCTCGCCGACAGGAAGCCGAGCAGCGAGGCACTGAAGCCCGCGATGACGAGCGCCTCGGCGGCGCCACGCAGGGTGTTCAGGAAGCCCGCCGCCATCCCCACGGCGTCCGGCGGGACGAGACTCATCGCCTGACCGTCCGTGATGCCGAACGACGCTCCCATGCCGACGCCGATCAGCAGCAGTGGTACGGCGGTCACCGAGACGGTGTTGTCGGGGCGCAGCACCACGAGCCACAGGTTGCCGATGACAACGAGTGCCAAGGCGATCAGGATCAGCATGCGCGGTGAGGCTCCCCTGTTGACCAGCGTCACGGCGATCAGCGGCATCACCAGAACCGGCGTGGTCAGCAGCAGCATCGCCACGCCGGCGGCGGCCGGGGACAGGCCGGCGGCGACTTGGAGGTACGTCGGCAGGAAGACCAGGACGCCCAGGAATCCGATCGATGTCGTCAGTGTCGCCAGGCTCCATCCCAGGAATCCACGGTTCGCCGTCAGCTCGGGCGCCAGCACGGGAGACTCGCTGCGGCGCTGCAGTGCCGCGAACGCCACCAGCGCGAGCAGACCGACGACAAGCGCCACGACAACACGTGGGTCTCTCCACCCGAGCGCGGGCGCCTCGAGGACGGCGTACATCAGGACGGACAGGGCCAGCACGAAGGACAGGCTGCCCGGCCAATCAGCGGAACCGCCGGGCGAGCGCGACTCGCGCAGCCGGCCCGCGCCTGCGGCGACGAGCACGCCGATCGCCGCGAAGACGACGAAGCTGCCGCGCCAGCCGGTGGCTGTGATCAGCAGCCCGGACAGACTCGGCCCGATCGCGATACCGACACCGGCCACGGTTCCCATCAGGGCGAAGGCGCGATTCCGGGCCGCCCCGTCGTACGCCGAGGCGAGCAGCGCACCGCCCGCGGCCATGAGGCCGGCCGCGCCTGCTCCCGAGACGATCCGGGTCACGTCGGCGACCAGGATCGACGGGCTCACGGCCGTACCGAGGAAGCCCAGCGCGAAGGTGACCGCGGAGACGGCGAACACCCGCCGCCGGCCGACGCGGTCGGCGGTCGACCCCGCCACCAGGGTCATCGCGGCGAACGCCAGGTTGTACCCCGCGACCACCCAGTTCAACGGCGATCCGGACGCCTCCAGATCCTTCCCGATGCTGGGCAGCGCCACCGCCGTACCGGAGATCGACATCGCGACGAGCACCACGGCGACCAGGACCACGGGAAGGGTCAGGGGCGTGGCTCTCGCCGTCGACTCACTGGTGACACCCGATGCGCTCATGGCCGCTCGCTTTCACTGGTTCCGGAGAATGTGCCGGATCAGCTCAGCGCCTCAACCACGGTTGAGCGCAACCCTTTGACCTCAACCAAGGTTGAGGCACTAGCGTCCGTCTCAGTGTCAGGGTGATGTCGCCGCTCGTGCGGTGGTTGGATCCTGAGCATCTGGTGTCTGGCTCATAGCGTCCGTGCCGGCCCTCGGGTCTGGCGGGCATGCGTTTTGCCGGCACCGGGTGTGAAGGAGCCGGCCGGCGTGACTTGATAGGAGCGTGGCACCGCCCCCGACTGAGATGTGTCCGCCGGCCGGTCCAACCGTCCCTCGCATCTGAGTGAAGGAGGCAGCCTCCATGGTGTCACGGGTTGTTGTTGGTGCCGATGTGCACAAGCGGACGCACACGTTCGTCGCGGTCGACGACGCCGGGCGCAAGCTCGGCGAACTCACGGTGAAGGCCGACACATCCGGTCACGACAAGGCCGTCCGATGGGTCCAGCGTGAGTTCGGGGCTGAGGGTGTCGGGGTGAAGTGGGGCATCGAGGACTGCCGTCACCTGTCCGCGCGACTGGAGATCGACCTGCTCGACGCCGGGCAGCAGGTGGTGCGGGTGCCGCCGAAGATGATGGCCGAACAACGCCGTACTGCCCGCACCCGTGGCAAGTCCGACCCGATCGACGCGCTCGCGGTCGCCCGGGCCGTGCTGCGTGAGCCCGGCCTGCCCGAGGCGAGCCATGACGAGGCGTCGCGGGAGTTGAAGTTGCTGGTTGATCACCGCGATGATCTGGTCGCTCAGCGCACCCAGGTCATCAACCGGTTCCGCTGGCATCTGCACCGGATCGACCCCACCGTGGACCCGGCGCCGAAGGCGCTGAAGCGAGCCGCCACCCGCCGCCAGCTCGCGGAGTTCCTGGCCGGCCGGTCCGGGATCGATGCGCGGCTGGCCCGCGAGCTCCTCGCCGACATCGACGCGGTGACCGGGCGGGTGAACGCGCTGGAGAAGGAGATCGCCGCCCTGGCAGTTGTCCAGGCTCCCGCGCTGCTCGAGCTGCCCGGCTGTGGCGCGCTGACCGCGGCGAAGATCGTCGGTGAGACCGCCGGGATCGCCCGGTTCGCTCACGAGGCCAAGTACGCCATGCACGCCGGGGCCGCACCGATCCCGGTCTGGTCCGGGCGCACCAAAGGCCGGGTCCGGCTGAACAAGTCCGGCAACCGCCAGCTCAACGCCGCCTTGCACCGCATCGCGGTCACCCAGATCCGTCGCGGCGGCCTCGGCAAGACCTACTACGACAAACGCCTCGCTGCCGGCGACACCAAGACCGAAGCCCTGCGCTGCCTCAAACGGCGACTCGCCCGCGTCGTGTTCAACACCCTCAAAAACAACCCGTCAACCACGGCCGCCACCAGACTCGCAGCCGCGGCTTGACATAGGAGAAACCCATGGACGGGCAGGTGGACACGAACGTCCCGCTCACGATCGGTGAGGTGATCCGCCGTACCGGTGTGCGCGCGTCCGCACTGCACTTCTACGAGCGCAAGGGACTGATCTTCTCCTCGCGCGACGGCACCAACCAGCGCATCTACGCGCGCCACATGCTGCGCCGGATCTCGCTGATCATCATCGCCAAGCGCCTCGGCGTACCGCTGTCCGACCTGGTCGCTGTCTTCGCCGAGCTCCCGTCGGACCGGGCGCCCACCCACGAGGACTGGCAACACATGTCCCGGTCATGGAGGCGCCAGCTCCAGGAACGCCGCCGGATCCTCGAGAATCTCGAACACGAACTCACCGGATGTATCGGCTGCGGCTGCCTGTCCATGAAGGCCTGCGCTCTCCTCAACCCGGACGACACCCTGCAGCGGGAAGGCCCCGGCCCGGTCCGGCTCCAACGGCCGCCGGAGCCGCAGGTCAGGACGGGACGACAGGATTAGTCGTGGCGAGTTCGACGATCGAGTAGGAACTCGGGGGCAGCTCGAGCGTCAGCTCCTCGTCGAGCTTGGTCTCCTCCGAGTGCGCGGTGACGCGGTCGGGGTTCAACAAGGTGTTCATGGCCAGTGGGTCGTCGGTGTGGAGTTGCTCGACGCGGACGACGTTGGTGGCCAGCGGCCGGCCCAGGTCGACGGTCAGTCGTACGGCGTTCTCGCGATCGCGGTTGACGACCGACAGCCAGACCGTCGAACCACCCGGGTTCGCGGAGGCGCTGACGTCGACGGCCGGGATGTCGAGCGGTGTGCGTTCCAGTGTCTCGCCGGCGACGACATCACACGTGACGTCACCGGCGAGCGAAACCCCGCCGCTGTGGTGCCGCTGCATCCGCAACGGCCAGTAGACGCTCTCGCGCACCACGTGGTCGTCGGTCACGACCAGCGCCCCGACGACGTTGATCGTCTGGGCGAAGTTCGCGAGCGTGACGCTGGCGGCCTGGCGCTGCAGGACGTTGAGGAACGACGCCACGGCCAGCGCGTCGACCGTCCGGTAGCGGGTGTCGCCCGGGCGCCACTTCGGGCTCATCTCGAACCGGGTGGAGTCGGCGCAGTTCCACTCGGTGAAGGCCAGCTCCGGCTTCGGCGTACCGGGCTTCTCGCGTGCCACCAGGTCCACGAGGCCCTGGATCGCGACGATCGCGCTCTCCGTCCGCCACGGGCCGCTCAGCACCCGCGCGTAGTCGCCGTCCTCGGCAGTGGGGTCGAAGGGCCAGTACGTGTGCAGGGTCAGGTAGTCGATGTGCTCCCACGCCTCGCGGAGCAGGGCGAGGTTCCAGTCGACGGCCTGGTCCGGCTCGAAGCAGCCGAGCGCCAGCACCTTCAGGTCCGGGTCGAGGCGCTTGATCGCCTTCGCCCACTCGCGGCAGCGAACGGCGTTCTCCCGCGGCCCCACCTGGCCGATCTCCCAGGAGCCCCACTCCTCGTTGCCGATCTGCCAGTACCGGACGCCGAACGGTTCGTCGTACCCGTGGGAGCGGCGCAGGTTGGCCCAGACCGAGTCGCCGGTCCCGTTGCAGTACTCGATCCAGGCGAGCGCCTCGCGCAGGGATCCGGTGCCGGTGGTCAGGTTGATCTGCGGCTCGGCTCCGATCCGCCGGCAGTACGCGACGAACTCCGCGGTACCGAACCCGTTGCCGACGTCGTACCCGAAGTGCCAGTCAACGGTGCGCTCCCGCCGTGGGCCGATCCCGCGTTCCCACTCGTACGACGTCCCGGTGCAGCCGCCCGGCCAGCGCACGACGGGCGCGCCGAGCTCCGCCACCGCGTCGACGACGGACCGCCGCAGACCGGAACCGTCCGCGTCCGGATGATCCGGCTGGTGCAGCGCCTCGTCGGCCACCCACCGGCGCCGGGACAGGAACTGCCCGTAGATCTCCGGACGGATCGTCCCGTTCACGGTGCCGCGCAGCCTGAACGTCGCTCGGGTGCCCACTGGATCCCTTCCGCCGACTTATCTCCACCTGGAAGTTAAGTAGCGGGGATCGCCGGTGTCAATGGTTGTTGGACCAGGAGGACGCGCGATGCTAGAACCGACGGCATGAAGGAGCTCTCGCGTTCTGCCCAGATCGGCGACATCCGGCAGCAGAACTACTCGACGATCATGCGCGAGCTCATGCGGTCCGGGCCGACCGCCCGCACCGATCTGGCGGCCGCGATCGGGATGTCGACGGGATCGGTCACGCGGCTCACCGGTGCCCTGGCCCGCGCCGGGTTGGTCACCGAGCTGACCGAGCCCGCGCAGCGCGGTATGGGTCGCCCGAAGGTCCCGGTCGCGATCGACGAGTCGACGTACGGCGTCGTCGGCGTCCACTTCGGCCTGCACCGCGTCAACACCTGTCTGATCGACCTGCGCGGGCAGCTCGTCGCGGAGCTGCACACGACCGAGCGCACGACCCGGCTCGAGCCCCTGGTGCGCGGCGCGGCCCGCTCGGTGCGCAAGTTGATCGACGGGAACGGCCTGACCGTGCTCGGAGTCGGCGCGAGCACCGGCGGCTGGGTGGACAGCTCGGCCGGCAGGGTCCGCAGTCAGCCGATCCTGGGCTGGCAGGACGCCCCGCTGGCCAAGGCCCTCGGCGAAGCAACCGGGCTGTCGGTGCTGGTCGACTCACAGGTCCGGGCGCTCGCGCTGGCCGAGCACTGGTTCGGCGCGGCGACCGAGGTGGACAACTTCATCCATCTGTTCGTCGGCAACGTCATCGGCGCCGGGTTCGTCTTCAACGGCACGCCGTACCGCGGCGGACGGGCGGCGGCGGGCGGGCTCGATCATCTGCCGGTCGCCGAGCGGTCCGGCAGTGCCTGTGCGTGTGGCAGCCGGCGGTGTTTCGCGATGGCCGCCGGAGACATCGAGGTGGCCGCCCGGGCCCGCGCGGCCGGGCTGATCGGGGACGACCAGGAGATCTACGACCTCTTCGCGATGGCCGGCTCCGGCCACACGCGGGCGCGCCGTCTGTTGCGCGAACGCGCCCGCGTGGTCGGCGCGGCCACCGCCACCCTGATCGATCTGCTCGATCCCGAGCTGGTGGTGCTCGGCGGCGGGATCAGCTCCCCGGTCGACGACGTCGAGACCGTCCGCGAGGTAGCGCAGGCCAAGCTGCCCGCCGACCGGTTCGGTGATGCCACGGCGCTGATCCGGCCGAGCGCGTTCGGCCCGTACGCCCTGGGCATCGCCGCCGGAGCGATCATGCTGGACTCCGTCTACCGCTCCCCCGAAGCCTTCGTCCCGGCACTCACCGCGCACGCGGCAATGTGAGCCTCACGCGGGCTGGGTTGGCATGGTGGCGCGGGCCGCGAGGACGTCGCCGTACGGGATCACGCCGACCGCGTCTGCCCAGCGCTGCCAGCGGTCCGCCAGGTCCTGGACGCGGTCGGGGTGCTGTGCGGAGAGATCGTTGCTCTCGCTGCGGTCGGCGCTGAGGTCGTACAGCTCCCACGGGCCCTCGTACTCGCGAACGAGTTTCCAGTCACCGGACCGGATGGCCGCGTTGCCGATGTGTTCCCAGAACAGATCGTGCTCGACCGGCTCGCCACCGCGGAGCAGCCCGAGCATGCTGGCCCCGGGCAGCGCGGGAACCGGTTCTCCGTCGCGCTCGGCGAGTGCCGGTACGCCGGTTGCCTCGAGCAACGTCGGAGCGATGTCGGTCAGCTGATGCGGCGCGTGGATCACGTCGCCGGTCAGGCCGCCCGCGGGCCAGGAGACGATGAGCGGGGTGGCGATGCCGCCTTCATGCACCCACCGCTTGTACCGGCGGAACGGCGTGTTGGAGAGGTTCGCCCACGCCTGCCCGTAGCTCGTGTACGTGTCGGCGGTTCCCGGGCTGATACCGGGTGAGTTGCCGACCTTCATCGGCGTACCGTCGGGAGCGGTCGGCGGGATGATCAGGTGGTGCCGGCGGAACTGGTCCGCGCCCTCGGGATCGCTGCGCAGTTCCTCGGCGCAGCCGCCGTTGTCGGACAGGAACACCACGATCGTGTTCTCGCGCTGTCCGGTCTCCTCGAGTGCGGCGAGGATCGTGCCGACCGCGCGGTCCATCGCCCGGACCTGCGCGGCGTACGCCTCCATCCGTTCGAGCTGCCACTTCTGTTCGGGCTCGTCCTCCCACGCCGGTACGGCGGGATCGCGGTGGTCGAGGGTCGCGTCGTCCGAGCAGATGCCTGCCTCGAGCTGACGTTGCCGCCGCCGGGTCCGGAGGACGTCCCAGCCCTCGTCGAACAGGCCGCGCGTCTCGGCGAGGTCCGAATCCTTGGCGTGCAAGGGCCAGTGCGGTGCGGTGAAGGCGACGTACCCGAAGAACGGCGTGGTGGCTTCCCGAATCGCCGCGGCGGCCCGGGTCCCGATCTCGTCGGTGTAGTAGAAGTCCGGCCCGAGATCGGACAGCGGTACGGGCGTCTCGCCGTCGTGCAACGTGGTCGGCTGGAAGTAGCTGCCCGCCCCGCTGATCGTGCCCCAGAACCGGTCGAATCCCCGCCGCGTCGGCCAGGTGTCCGCGGGCTGCTCACGCTCGTTGGACAAGTGCCACTTGCCCGTCAGGTGCGTGTGGTACCCGGCCGCCCGGAACGACTCGGCGAGCGTCGCGCACCGCAGGCTCAGGCTTCCCGGGTACCCGCCGGGACCGTCGTTGTTGACGAGCTCGGCGACGCCTGTCTGATGCGGGTGCAGCCCGGTCAGCAGCGACGCGCGAGACGGGCTGCACCGCGCGGTGTTGTAGAAGTTCGTCAGCCGTACGCCGCCCGCGGCGAGACTGTCGAGGTTCGGGGTCCCGATCTCGCCGCCGTAGCAGCCGATGTCCGAGTACCCCATGTCGTCGACCAGGATGATCAGCACATTCGGTCGGACAGTTCCCATGAAACCCTCGCTCTCAGTAGGTAGTGGACTCAGGCCCAGTGCGGCAGCAGGGCGAGCATCCCGCCGTCGACCGGCAGGGAGACGCCGGTCACGGCCCGCGCGTCCGGTCCGAGGAGGAAGGCAACCACCTGGGCCACGTCCTCCGCGGTGACGAACCGGCCGAGCGGATGGTTGGCCAGCAACTCTTCGGCGGCGCGGGTATCGGTCCAGCGATGCCGGTTCCGCGGCACCGGTACGAATCCCGGAAGTACGGCGTTGCAGCGCACCCCACGCGGGCCCCACTCGACGGCGCTCGCGCGCACCAGTGCGCCCAGCGCGCCCTTGCCCATCGCGTACGCCGCCATACCGGGTCCGGCGCGTTGCGCGTGAACGCTGGAGATGTGCACGATCGACGCCTCGTCCCGCGCGGCCGCGACGACCGCGGTACTCCAGGACCAGGCCGCGGCGACCTGGACGTCGAACACTGCCGCGAGCGCGACCCGATCGAGATCTTCGAGCGCTCCACGTTGCTCGGACAGCGTGGCCGTCACCAACCCGCGAAGCGTGCCGAGACCGGCCGCTGCCTCGAGAGCCTCGCGGACAGTGGACTCGTCGCGAACATCGCCGGCAACCCACGCGACCGAGTCGACCGTGACCGGTTGCTCCACCAGGTCGACGCCGACCACCGCCCACCCCTGCTTCGCCAGCAGCGCGACGACGGCGGAGCCGATTCCACCGGCCGCGCCAGTCACCAGCGCGACGGGTCTCGCAGTACTCATCCCTTCAACCCCGACGTCGCGACACCGTCGACGATCTGCCGCTGGAAGGTGACGAACAGAACGAGCGGCGGCACCAGGGCAAGGGTGCTCATGGCAAGCATCGGGCCCCAGGACGAGTCACCGGTCGAGTCGAGGAACTGGCGCAGTCCCAGCGGCACAGTGAACAGCTGTACGTCGTTGAGGTAGATGAGCTGCTTGAAGAAGTCGTTGTACGTCCAGATGAAGGTGAAGATGATCGTGGTGACGAGCGCGGGCCGCAGCAGCGGGAAGACGATGTAGCGGTACGTCTTCCACGGTGAGCAACCGTCCAGCCGCGCTGCCTCGTCCAGTTCGCGCGGCAGCGACCGGATGAACTGCACCATCAGCAGCACGAAGAACGCGTCGACCGCGAAGAAGTGCGGGACGAACAACGGATAGAACGTGTTCACCCAGCCCAGCTCGTTGAACAGGATGTACTGCGGCACCAGCGTGACGTGGGTCGGCAGCATCAGCGTCACCAGCATCGTCGCGTACGCGATCCGGCGGCCGATGAAGTTCAGCCGTGCGAACGCGTACGCCGCGAGGCTGCACGAGATCACGTTGCCGATGATCGCGGCCACCGAGATGAACAACGAGTTCTCGATGAAGATGCTGAACGCGGTGGACACGCCCTTCCAGCCCTCGGCGTAGTTCGACGGCTCGAAGTGCTTCGGGATCAGACCGGGCTGCGAGAAGATCTCGTCGGTCGGCTTGAAGGAGCTCGCCACCATCCACACCAGCGGATAGAGCATGACGAGCGTGACCACGACCAGCGCGAAGTGCGCGAGCAGGCGCTTCCTCTCAGTTCTCATAGTGCACCCAGTACCGGCTGAAGATGAAGTTGACGGCCACGACCGCGCCCGCCAGCAGCACCAGCATCCAGGCCATCGCCGCGGCGTAGCCCATGTCGAAGTTCACGAATCCCTCCTGGTAGAGGTACAGCGAGTAGAAGAGTGTGGAGTCGGCCGGCCCGCCCGAGCCGTCGCTGATGATGAAGGCCGGCGCGAACGCCTGGAACGAGCGGATCAGCTGCAACGTGAGGTTGAAGAACAGGATCGGACTCAGCAGCGGCATCGTGATGCCCCAGAACTGGCGGTACCGACTCGCCCCGTCGACCTGTGCGGCCTCGTAGAACTCACGCGGGATCTGCCGCAGCCCGGCCAGGAAGATCACCATCGGAGCGCCGAACTGCCAGACCTCGAGGGCGATCAGCGTCCCCAGCGCGGTGTGCGGCTCGGAGATCCACGACGGGCCCTGAATCCCCACCAGTGCGAGGATCTGGTTGACCAGGCCGTCGCCGTTGAACACCTTCCGCCACAGCACCGCGATCGCGACGCTGCCGCCGAAGAGCGACGGCAGGTAGATCGCCGAGCGGTAGAAGTCGAGGCCGCGCAGTCCGCGGTTGAGCACGACCGCGACGGCCAGGGCGAAGCACAGGCTGAGCGGCGTACCGACGGCGACGTAGATCGCGGTCACCTTCAGGGACTGCAGGAACAGCGGGTCCTCGCCGAACATCCGGCGGAAGTTGCCGCCGCCGATCCACTTCGGCGCCGTCAGCAGGTCGTAGTTGGTGAACGCGAGGTACAGCGACATCAGCATCGGACCGGCCGTGAAGGCGAAGAAGCCGATCAACCACGGCGCCAGGAAGGCCAGCGCCCAGCCGTTCTGGTAGCGGACCCGCCGGCGTTCGCGGCGGATCGTTGGATAGGTGACTGTCATGGATCACTCCTTTCCAGCTGGGCTGGGGTGCGGCCGCTCGCTCCTCGCGGCCGGCCGCCGATCCCTGGACCGGCCGGCCGTAGGGTGCCGTCGATCACGACTTCCGCGGGCTCGAGGAAGTCCGCACGGTCGGGCTCGCCCCAGGCGAACTCGAGCCAGGTCCCCTGGCCCGCGAGCCCGGCGAGGTGAGCGGCGTGGGCGGTACCGACCGGGCCGCTCGGATTGTGGAAGGTCAGCTGGGTGTCCCCGACCGCCTCCGCGATCTGTGCCACGCCCGCCGGCCCACCGGCGTGCTTGGGATCGACCAGCCAGTACCGAAGCGCGCCTCCCGCGCAGGCGGCGGCCGCGATCTCCGGACTCCAGATGTGCTCCCCGGCAGCAAGTGCGACGCCCCCTGCCGCAGCCTGCTCCAGCGCGGACCGATCACCGGCACGAGCGAGATCTTCCACCCAGTACGGCGCTAACGGCGCCAGGTCCCGTACGACGACCGGCAGCAGCTCAGCGGGCACCAGGTGGTGGCAATCCACCATCAGCTCCACGTCACGAGGAACCGCGTCCCGCACTCGTCCGACGAGCGACAGACCTGTCTCGATCAGCCGGGCACCTGACAACCCCAGAGCGCGGTTGTCCAGGAACGGCGCCACCTTCACGGCCTGGAACCCAGCTGCCACCGCACGCACCGCCTCGGCCACGACCGCATCCGGACCGTCCCCGCCGAACGTGCGATTGAGGTTCGCGTACAGCCGCACCGGTCGCGGCGCGCCGAGCCCGAGCGATGTCGACAGCGCGCGGCCCTCGACCTGCGCGAGCAGGTCCGCGAAGGCAGCCTCGTACCCACCGAGAACCGTCGACCACAGGAACGCGTCGTGTCCGGTCCGCAGCTCGCCCAATCGCCGCCGCAGCTCTGTCCGCGCCCGGGTCACCGGCTGGCCGACGACGACCGAGCTCACCGATCGGGCGGCCTCCAGCAACACCTCCAGCGGCCCGCCGTCGGACAGCTCACCGACACCACGTTTGCCGTCGGCAACCACTTCGACCATCACCCAGGTACTGCGGCGCGAGGCCCGGTGCGACCAGACCACCGAGGATTCGACGTACACGTCCGAGTCAGGCAAACCCATCACCCGTAGCGCAGTTCGAGCAGGCTGGGGACGAACTCGGACGGCGCGGCGTAGATGCGGTCAAGAATCACGCTGGCGGCCGACACCGCGACACCATCGGTACCGAAGGCGCTCAGGCGCACGACCGACTCCACGTCCACGGGCCGCTTGTCCCGCAGGTACGCGCGCGCACCGCGCTGGACCGCCGGCAGGTACTCCGGCGCATCGACCACGCCGCCGCTGACGACGACCACCTCAGGGTCGAGCATGTCGACGAGAGCGCCAGCCGCCGTTCCCACCAGCTCGGCCCTGCCGACCAGGAGTGCGTCCGCGGCCGCATCCCCGGTCCGCGCCGCCTGCACGAGATGTTCCAGGGTGCCGCGGGCACCGATCAGCCCGGCCCGGCGTGCTCGCGCGAGGAGCGCCAGATCACTCGCCACCACGTGCAGACAATCGCGGCGCCCACATGTGCAGACCTCGGCAGCCGGCACCCCCACCGACAGATGATCGACAGTCCCGGCCGCCGCGCGGAAACCCCGGAACACCTGGCCGGCGAGGACGAAACCGGCGCCGACGACGTTCCCCACGAACAGGCTGACCAGATCGTCGACGTCCTGCGCACCGCCGAACCAGCGCTCGGCCATCGCCAGGGCACGGAAGCTGGAATCGACCTCGGCAGGCAACGCCAGTCCGTCGGCGAGCGCGTCCCGCAGCGGTACGTCGTGCCACCGCAGGACCCGATGATCACGCACCAGACCGGCCTCACGATCGACCCAGCCGCCGGTGCTCGCGCCGACTCCGAGGATCCGGCCGGGCGCCTGCGCGATCAGTTCCTGGATCCCCTCGACCGCCTGCGCGACGAGCGGCTCGAACCCCCGGCGCCGGTGCGGCAGCCGCGTCTCCGCGAGCAACCGGCCGCGCAGGTCGAGCAGGCACACGGTGGTGCGGCGCAGTCCGAAGTGGACGCCGACGACCCTGAACTCGCGGTCGTCGATCGCCATCGGTGTCCGGGGACGGCCAGGCGCACTGTGCTCCTGCTCTGCGGGCAGTTCACGAAGCAGGCCCGCCTCACACAGCAGACTGGTCAGCCTCGTCACGGTACCCGTCGCCATGCCGGTCAGCCCCGACAGCTCGGACCGTGCGATCGGGCCGCGGCGCATCGCCGTACGCAGGATCGCCGAGCAGTTCTGCTCGCGCAGGTCGTACTGCTGGGCGGACCGCAGTCGCCCGCGGTCCGGACGGATGGTCCAGGACTCGCCCGGCGACGTTGAGGTCACTTGAGCGCGGCCTGGGCGTCGGTGAAGAACTTCGTCACCGCCTGAGCGACCGTGCTCTTCCCGAAACCGACCACCTGGTTCACGTTCGGCAGCGAGGTCTGCAGCAGCTTGCTGGCACCGGGCGGGTACATCTGTAGCGCCGCCGGGCCCTTCGACGCGACGAGCGCGTAGTTGTCGAGCACCAGCTTGTTGAGACCGGTCGCGGACGTGGCCACCGAGCCGCGGATGTCCTCCGGGATCGGCACCCCGCGGGCCAGGCCCATCGCGGCGGCCGCGTCCGGGCTGCTGGTCAGGAACTTCAGCATCGAGACGGCGCCTTCGATGTTCTTGGACTTCGGCGAGATCGCGAACCAGCCGGCCGGAATGATGTTCGTCCCCGGCTGCGCCCCCGGACCGCCGGACGGGAACGTCCCGAGGCTCAACGTGTCCTTGGTCAGACTCTGCATCGACGGCAGACCCCGCGACGTCGCCGTGCCGGTGTACGCCGCCTTGCCGACCGTCACCGGATCGTTCTGGAAGCCCGACGCCGCGGCCGTCACGGCCATCTGTACGGCGGACCCGTTGCCGCGGAGGTCCTGCCAGAGCTGCAGCCAGGCGGCCAGGTCGTCCTCGGCGAACCCCAGCGAGCTCCCGTCACCGAACAAGGCCTTGCCCCGGCCACGCAGGAAGGACTCGAGCGCGATCGGGTTGCCGCCGAGATCCGCCGTACCGGCGAGCTTGTGGCCGCTCTTGCCCCAGACCTCCGCCATCGTCGCCTTGTACTGGTCGAGGGTCCAGTCGGCGCCCGGCGCCGCGAGGCCGAGGCCCTTGAGCTTGGTGGTGTTGACGATGATGGCCGGTTGCGTCGCGGCGCCCAGCAGCGCGAAGTAGTACTTGCCGTCCGCCTTGATCGTCGTCGCGACGTACTCCGGCATCGACTCGAGCCCGAGGTCGCCCTTGTACTCGTCCAGCGGGTGTACGGCGCCACGCTTGACGTACTCCATCAGGTACGGCAGGTGGATCTGGAACACGTCCGGCGGATTACCGCCGGCGACCCGGGTCGCGAGCTTGTCGTAGTACCCGGAGAAACCGGAGTACTGCGGGTTGACCTTCGAGGCACCCTCCGACTTCTGGTACAGGTCCAGCGCCGCGATCAGCTTCTTGTTCTGGTCGCCCTCGCCCCAGAACATGAACTCCAGCGTCGAGTCGGAACCGCCGCCCGACGACGAGCCGCCGAGGCCGCGGGAGCAGGACGTGACGGCGGCGGCTCCGGCCGCCGCGGCCCCGAGCCGCAGGAGGTTCCGCCGGGAGAGGTTGTACGACGTCATGATGTGCCCTTCGCTGTCGAATGGAGCCCGCCGGAGCGGGACCGGATGAGGGTCGCGGCGTCCGGCAGGACGTCGGCCACCTCGTCGGCGAGCAGCCCGGCCAGCCGGGTCGCCGTCGGCGCCGCCTCGGGAGTCGCGGCGATGTTGCGCTGCTCGTGGGGGTCGTCGACGAGGTCGTACAGCTCGGCCTCGTCGTGCGACCGGAAGACGTACCGATGCCCGGAGGTCCGGACGGAGACGTTGAGGCTGTCCCGGGGCCACTGCCAGTCCCGGGCATGGAACGGCGACCCGTCACCGCCCGGCCGGCCGTCGTGCAGCATCGTCTCGGCGGTCACGTACTCGCGGATCGGAGCCGCGGCCGCGTCGCCGAGCATGGCGGCGAACGAGCGACCGTCGTACGGCTCGTGCCACGGGACGCCGGCCACCTCGCACAGGGTCGGGCCGATGTCGCACAAGGACACGAAGTTCGCGTTCCTGCTCTGCCGGCCGTCCGGGTGCCGCACGATCAGCGGGACGCGCAGGTCCTCCTCGTAGTGCAGCCAGTGGCCCTTCTCCATCAGGCGATGCGCGCCCATCATGTCGCCGTGGTCGGACGTGAAGACGACCACCGTCCGGTCCCACTCACCCGCATCCTCGAGGTACCTGCGGATCCGGCCGAGCTGGGCGTCGACCAAGGCGCACAGCCCGAGGTAGTGGCTGGTGACCTCGATCCAGTCCTGCTCGCTGAGCTTCTCGAAGTCACGCGCGAAGTGGGACTCGCGCACCTCCCGCGGTTTGCCCGCGGTGCCGGTCGCCAGGCTCTCGGGCAACCGGACCTGCTCGCGGTCGATGAGCTTGTCGTACGGACTCGGGACCAGCATCGGGAAGTGCGGCGCGTTGAACGAGCACACGGCCAGCCACGGGGTGTCGGCGGGACGTTGGTCGAGGTTCTCCAGGAAGCGGTCGCACTGCCAGGTCTCGAGGTAGGCGTCGAGCGGGAGGCTCGACGTCGCGTACGGCCGTTCGGCCAGCGCCGCGATGTCCTGCGAGGTCAGGTTCTCGATGTGGTGCGGGTCGAACGTGTACCCCTTCCCGGCCG
This sequence comes from Kribbella shirazensis, assembly GCF_011761605.1. Classification (GTDB taxonomy): domain Bacteria; phylum Actinomycetota; class Actinomycetes; order Propionibacteriales; family Kribbellaceae; genus Kribbella; species Kribbella shirazensis. The sequence continues at coordinate 8,070,236 of NZ_JAASRO010000001.1, forward strand.
CCCACGACCGGTACTCCTCGATGTACCGCCCGCGGTCCTGACCGTTCAGTACGGCGGGGATCGCACTGCTGGACGTCCAGCCCATCCGCGCGGGCGTCGTACCGGGAACATGCCACTTGCCGTTGTAGTGCGTGTAGTACCCGGCGTCGGCGAACGCCCGCGCCACACCCGCCTCGCGCAGTTGCGGCTCGATCGGGCGCCAGTTCCCGAGGACGCCGTGGTGGCGCGGCATCAGGCCGGTCCACAGACTCGTCCGCGCCGGACAGCACAGCGGGAACGGCGTGTAGCACCCGTCGAAGACGGTCGACTCCTCCGCCAGCTCGTCGAGGTACGGCGTGCGCGCGGCCGGGTTGCCGGTACACCCCATCGTGTTCCAGCTCTGCTCGTCAGCCATCACCACCAGCACGTTCAACCGGCGCGCCACACGTCACCGCCCTCACTCGCCCGCCTTTACTTCCAGCTGAAGTTAATTACCCGAGGGATGGGTGTCAACCACTCGGCGCCAATTAACTTCACCCAGAAGCAAACTGCCGGGGACGCCGCCGTCAGCAGCGTCCCCGGCAGATGCGAGGGAGATCAGAGATGGGTTGTGCTTGCCGCTCCCCGGTTTCCGTTGACGGCGATCGGGACCAGAGCGAACGTCCGCCCGCGCCCCAGGTCGACCGACTCCGCGAAGAACACGTCGCGGTGCACGCGGCCCAGCCAGTGGTGGGCGGTGCGGCCGAGCTGGAGCACGTCGTACGCCGACGCGTCCGGTCGCAGCGACCAACTGAAGCTGAGATGCCGCGTGGATCCGGCGCCCTGCCCCTCGCCCTTCACGGCGAACCCGGACACACGGCCGGGCGTGTCGAGCAAACTCCCCTGGTCCGCGAGCAGCACCTTGCCGAGCCGTCCGGTCCCGGCACTGCGCAGCGAGATCCGGGCGATGAGCGCACGCACCGCAGCGACAGCGGGCGGCGGGCGGGCTTCACGAGTCCTGCCAGCGGGCGGCCCACGTAGTCACCCGATAACCACATCGATGGATGTCGCCTCGGACCTCTCATCGGCGAAGAGCCTCAGCCTCACCGGCGATACCGAGACACCGACATCGACTGCCGCATCTCCGACTGCATCGGAGATCCGCAGCGTCCCAGATGGGACTTGCAGGACGCCGTCAAACACCGGCTCACCGATTGCCCCGGCGCGAGCTTCGAGGGCGCGAACAGACACCGACCCCTCGTCCGCGTGACGCACACGCACAACCAGGGCGAACTCGGCAGAGGCGACCATCTCGTCCAGGCTTGTCCACTCAGGAATCTGTTCGGTGGAGTCTGCGTCCGACATAAGGAGAACGCCCCACGGAAAGTCGGCCGTGAGGTCGGCAATCACGGTCCACACCTCATCGTCAGTCAATGACAGGCGCCAACTACCCTCGGCGCTTCACAAATGCTTCGATCAGTGCCACGGCAAGCCAGTGTCCTCTGAGTTGCGCCATGTGAAGAGCGGAGCCTGCCCCACTAGCGAGAGGTGAGGCAAGCGGATCCGCGCCGCGCGCGAGCAGGTAGGCCGTGACGTCAACGTGTAGCGGCTCACCCGTCTGCGTATGCCCATCGATTTCTGTGTCGATCGCATGTTGCAGCAGTGTTAGCTCGCCGTCGACCTCTTCGATGTCGGCGCCTCCGTCGAGAAGTTCGCGGAGCCGCGGCAAGTCTTCCATTTCGACTGCCAAGTGCGCGGGTGTCACGTGGTCCTCCTAATTACCCGTTGTCACGTTCACGACCACGTCCGGAAACGCAGCCCTGAACACTGAGATCACAGAATTGCACGACGAGCACACCGTCAACTCAGAGTGAAGGTTAATTGTGCCCCTTACGCTTGATGACGACGGACCTAGATTGTTGGCAGTCTGGTTCAGGATCTTGAGCTCGGTATCTGTGAATCTGTTGTTGGTGGCACCCGACGCCGTCGGTATGAACCTCTGCGGATTCCCTAGGCTGCTATAGCCGCAACGGAATCAAGACCCCTGCCGCCAATCGACCACCGCACCCCGTCCCCCGAACGATCATCCGACCGAACAACTGGCGGCTGCAGTCGGATTCGTCACCGTCAGGCCACGTATGGGCGGCCGTTGCTGTTCCACTTGATGACGGCGGTGTAGGCCTGGCGTTTCTTCGAGTCCTTGACGCCGTCGTGGTTCGCGTCGACGTACGCGTGGAACGCGATCCGCGTGGTCTTGCCGACGTTGATGACGGTGGCGCCGCCGGGGCCGCAGAGGCGGGTCGACTTCGTGGTCATCAGGGTCTTGACGCGGGTGAAGCGGCCACCCCAGAAGGTCTCGGCGGACCAGACGTCGGTGTTGTAGGAGCAGTTGGTGTAGTCGCCGCGGGAGGTGAACATCCACACCTTGCCGCCGTGCGCGATCACTGACGGTCCTTCGATCCTCGTGGAGCTGACGATCTTCGCGATGCTCTTGCCGACCACCCGCGTCCCGGTCTGACTGTCCATCTGGACCGCCCTGATCTGGAACCCGGACTGGTTGCGGTAATTGCTCTTGTAGATCATGTACCGCTTGCCGTCCTTGGCCCGGTACGCCGCCGGGTCGATCGCCTCGTACCCACGGGAGACCCACGGCGAGCAGACGACCGCCTTCGAGCCGGGCGTATACGTCCCCGAGGGCTTGCGGGAGGTCGCGACGCCGATGCAGTGCACGTTGCGGGACTCGGACTGACCGGTGAAGTACATGACGTACAGCGGGCCACGGCTGTCGGAGCTCTGGAACACCTCCGGCGCCCACAGCAGCGGCTTCGTCTCGTCCACCCAGGCCGGGATCCTCGCCATCGACCGGTGGATCGCGGACCACCCGCCGCTCGCCGTCCAGCGCGCGCCGTACCCGGTGCCGGTTCGGAACAGGTAGTACCTGGAGCCGAACCTCGCGTACGCGGGATCCGCGAAGTCCTGGGTCCCTACGCGGCGGACGCTGCTCGGCGTGGCGACCGCCTGCGCGGTCACGGCCACGTCGGCTCGCGCCGCGCTCCCTGGTTTCACCACGACCAGTCCGGTCGCGGCCAGACCTGCAACAAGCAAAGCAATGACTGCACGACGCATCAGTACCTCCGGTGAAGATTGGGCGGTGAGGCGCCTGCAATCTAACCCGCGGAGCGGGCCACCTGGAGTTCGACGAGTTCCATGGCACCGTCGGTGACGAAGACACCGACGTGGCCGGGCCCCGGGTCGTAACGACGGAAACTAAGGGCTACCCGGTCGTCGACCACCACCTGCCCGGTCGTCCCGTCCAGCAGCACCCGCACGGTATGCCGACCGGGCGGCAGCGGACAGGCCCGCTCGAGCTCCACGGCGTACGGCACGTCACCGTCGACCTGCCACTGCGCCGGACCGGTCCGCCCGCGCGGCCACCGATCGAGCACGATCCGGTCCCGCTGCGGCTCCAGCCGTACGACGGTCGCTTCCTCACCATCCGCACTCGCATGCAGCAACAACCCGAGCGCCTGCGTGCTTTCGTGCACATCGACCGTCAACGTGATCAGGCAGTGCTCGGGCGCCACATCCCCTACCCAAGCGGCGTACCGGTCAACCGCTCCCTGCCCAGGCTCCGCCGCCGCACCGTCGACCGGCCGCAGCTCCACCTGCCGGACCGCGGGAAACGCCGCAAGGACCTCCGCCGGGAAGCCGAACGCCAGCGTGCCGTCGTCCTCCTGATGCGCTTCGAGTACGGCGAGATCGCCGGCCCACTGCCACGCGCCGGCGTCGGAATCCCCTTGTTTCGTGGGGATCCAGCCGACAAAGAAGCGCCGCCCGTCGTACGAGACCGACTTGGCCGCATAGAACGCCCGTCCGTCGACGGTGTCCCGGCTCGGGGCGAGCCACGGTCCGTCCGGCCCGCGCGCGATGCGGTACCGCGTCTGGAACGCGTCCGTGAACTCGGAGTACACGAGGTACCACCAGTCACCCCAGCGGAACACGTCCGGGCACTCCTGCGTGATGAACCGGTGCGGCTCCCACAACGGCTCCGCGATCGTCCACTTCTCCAGATCGTCCGAGATCAGCCTCGCGACCACACCACACCGACGATCGGGCGCATCGGCGTACCGCGCGGCCAGCACCAGCTGCCACGGCTGATCGGGCGCGGTCCGGTAGACGAACGGGTCCCGCCAGTCCTGCGGCACGTACCCCGGCGGCGCGCCGAAGGTCTGCGAAGGCGGCTTCGTCCACTGCGTCGGATCCCCGTCACTGACCGCGTGGCAAACCACCTGGAACGAGCCGTCCGCGTCCCCGCGCCGCGGATTGTGCCCGGTGTAGAACAGGTGCAACCGCGATCCGTCCGCGACCACACTGCCCGTGTAGCAGTCGAAGTCGTCGGCATCACGATCCCCAGCCCGCAGTACGACGCCGTGGTCCGTGTACTGCACGAAGTCGGTGGTGGACACCAGCGCCCACGGCATCCCGCTCGCACCGGCGGCCGGATCCTCGGGGCGCTCGTCCAACAGGTAGAACAGCCAGATCCTCCCGGCGTGACTGAACGGGATCACGTCACCGACGAAGCCCGACGACGGGCGCCAGTGGATCATCGCGAAGGCACCCGTGGCCGCGGGCGGCGGCGCGGCGGGTCACCGACCGAATCGCGCTCGATCAGCTCGCAGTCGACGATCACCCGGTCCGGCGCGTCGTCCGGCGCCGCCAGCACCAGCTCGCCGGCCCGGCGGCCGAGCGTCAGATGCGGCAGTGCGGCGGTCGTCAGCCCGGGCCGGACCTGGTCCGCGACGTCGGGCTGGTCGTCGAAGCCGACGATGCTGACGTCGCCCGGGCAGTCCAGTCCGAGCGCGTGCAGGGCGAGCATCGCGCCGATCGCCATCCGGTCGTTCCCGCAGACCAGCGCGGTCGACCCGTGCTCGACGACCATCTCGGTCGCCAGGTCGTAGCCGGATCCGATCTGGTAGTTGCCGTACCGGTGCACCAGGTCCGCCGGACGCAGACCGGCAGCCCGCGCGGCGTCGTCGAATCCGCGCCGGCGCTCCTTGCACGCGTAGTCGTTGCGCATGCCGCCGAGGAAGGCGACCTCGCGGTGCCCGCGCTCGAACACGGACGCGGCCGCGGCGCGACCGCCGGCGTACTCGTCGGCCAGCAGGATCGTGTCCGCGTGGCCCTCCTCCGGCCAGCAGTTGACGAAGATCGTCCGGATCCCGTCGAGCCGGGGGCTGCGGTGCAGCGGCTTCGGCGACAAGGACGCGTAGACGATCGCGGCGACACCCTGCCCGACCAGACTCGCCACCGCGCTGTCGCCCTGCTCCGGGTCGCCGGTCGTGTCGACGACCATGCACACGTAGCCCGCGGGCTGGACGATCTGTTGCAGGCCGAGCACGATCAGACCGGCGTAGGGCTGGGAGACGATCCCGCTGGTGACGACGCCGACCGTGAAGGACCTGTTCGACCGGAGCAGCTGGGCCGCCCGGTTCGGGACGAAGTCGAGCTCGGCGGCGGCCTCGAGCACACGCCGCCTGGTCTCCTCGGCCACCGCGACGTCGCGGCGGTCGTTGAGCACGAACGAGACGGTCGGCTGGGACACCCCCGCGCGACGGGCGACGTCGGTCATCGTGACGCGTTTCGGCCGGCCGGCCGGCTGCTTCGCCATGGTCCCCCTTCACGGTGCGCGGCGTCTCCGCCGTCGCCAAGTTTCTATCACAGCTGGACCCAATACGTATTGCGCCCCACCGTACACCGCTGCTACCGTCCCGGGTCAATACGTATTGGGCGGCCTGCCGGACCGCCCGAGCGGTCAAGGAGGAACCCCATGACAGGAACTCATCCGCCCAGTGGCTCGCTCGCCCGCCGAACGCTCCTGAAGGCCGGAGCCGGTGGGCTCGGGCTGGCCGCGCTGGCCGAGCTGGCCGCGTGCAGCAACGACAGCGGCGGCTCGTCGAAGTCGCTGAAGATGCTGTACTTCGGTGAGCAGGCGCAGGCAACCCAGCTGCAGAACCGGTTGCAGCCGCAGATCAGCAAGCTCGACCCGGGCATCAAGTTCGAGATCTCCGCGATCAACGGCACCGACTGGAACGACTTCCTCGCCAAGGTGCTGACCCAGATCGCCGCCGGCACCCCGCCGGACATCATCAGCGTCGCCACCGAAGGCCTGCAGCTGATGGCCTCGAAGGAACTGGCGATCCCGCTCGACGACTACGTCACCAAGGACCTCGACGCGCTCAAGGAGTACTTCGCCGACATCCACCCGGCCCTGGTCGAGTCGATGATGTACCAAGGGCACCTGTGGGAGCTCCCGGACAGCTTCAACGCCGGGAACATGTTCTACAGCACCGGACTCTTCCAGCGCGCGGGCGTCGTACCGCCGGACGAGAACTGGACCATCGACGACTTCGAGACCGCGGCGACCAAGATCGCGAAGTTCCAGGGCATCAACGCCTTCGGCTGGGTGGTCCGGCTGTGGGGCAGCTGGACGTCGTTCATGTACGCCAACAACGCCAACCTGCTCGAGGAGGGCAAGTACGACGGCGGCGACTGGCTGTGGAGCAAGGCGTACGCCGGTGACGCTGCCGCCGCGGGCCGCAAGGGCGGCTGGAAATGGGGCGCGCCGACCGCGAACTCCGACGCCACGGTCGAGGCGCTGAACTACATGATCGAGCTGACCAAGAAGGGCCTGTCGCCGTCCCCCGACGTCGGCGGTGGCGGCACGCTGCAGGGCCTGTTCGCGTCGAACCGGATCGGGATGTCGATCGGTGGCGGGTTCTGGGCCGGCGGACTGACCAACGCGGGAATGAAGAACGGCACCTTCGACGTCACGATGTTCCCGAAGTGGAAGAGCCAACGGCACCTGTTCGGCGCCGGCGGATACGCGATCTTCAAGTCGTCGAAGAAGAAGGACCTGGCCTGGGAGGTCCTGAAGCTGCTGGTGAAGCCGGACACGTTCGACCTGGTGTTCCCCGGCAACGTGACCACGCCCGGCCGCAAGTCCCTGGTGACGGCCGCGCGGTACTCCAAGACCGGTCCGAAGCACTGGTCGGTCTTCTACGACACGCTGACCAAGCACCCCGACACCGCGCCGATCCCCGCCCCTCCGTACTACAACGCGCTCGCGACGGCGCTGAACCAGCGGACCACCGAGGCGATCTCGTCCGGTAACGCGAAGGCGGCGCTGGACGGGTTGCAGTCCGACCTCGAGAAGGCGGCGGGGGCCGGCTGATGACGGCCGTCACCGCGGAAATGCGGAACACCGCCGTGAAGCGGCGGCGGCATCCGACCGCCCACGGCGCGGCCCCGTTCGGGTTCGCGATGATCGCGCTGTCGGTGCTGTTCGTCGCGGTCTTCACCGCGATCCCGATCGTGGCGTCGCTGGGGTTGTCGTTCTTCTCCTGGGACGTCATCTCGACGCCGGAGTTCGTCGGGCTGCAGAACTACCAGCGGCTGCTCCACGACGGTCCGGTGCTCAAGTCGTTCGGCGTCACGCTGGGCATGGCCGTCGCGATCGTCGTACTGCAGCTGACCATCGGTCTCGCTCTCGCGGTCCTGGTCAACCAGCGCAAGCTCGTCTGGGCACGGACGGCGTTCCGTACGGCGTTCTACCTGCCGCTGCTCGCGTCGACGGCGGCCGTGTCGATCTTCATGGGGTACCTGTTCGACTACAAGTTCGGCGTCGTGAACTACTACCTCGGACTGCTCGGCATCCCGAACGTGCCGTGGCTGACCAGCGGCTTCGCGGCGGCCACCACGATCGTGCTGATCGCGGTCTGGCAGCAGGTCGGGTTCACGTTCGTCCTGTTCGTCGCCTCGCTGATGTCGGTGCCGACCGACGTACTCGAGGCCGCGCAGATCGACGGGGCCGGGCCGCTGCGGACGCTGTTCCGGATCAAGGTCCCGCTGATCAGCCCGACCATCCTGTTCGCCGCGGTCGTCGCCCTGATCAACGCGATGCAGCTGTTCGACCAGCCGTACATCATGACCAAGGGCGGCCCGGGGTCGGCGACCACGACGGTGACGATCGCCATGTACCAGAAGGGCTTCCAGAACCTGCAGTTCGGGTACGGCTCGGCGATCGCGATCGTGCTGCTGGCGGCGATCCTGGTCATCACCGGCCTGCAGTTCCTCGCGGCACGAAAGCTGGTGTTCTACCAATGATCCGTTCCACCGGAACCCTCGCCCGGATCGGCCGGATCACCGGCGTCCTGGTGCTCGTGCTCGCCGCGATGGTTGCCCTCGGCCCGTTGCTCTGGACGGTCACCACGTCGCTGCGGACCCCCGCCGAGGCGTTCAGCAACCCGCCGCAGTGGATCCCGCTGAACCCGGACTTCTCGAACTACGGCGCGGTCTTCGACCGGATCCCGATCGGGCGGTTCTTCCTCAACAGCGTGATCGTCACCGGCCTGATCGTGGTCGGCCAGACGATCACCTGCACGCTGTCCGGGTACGCGTTCGCCATGGTCAGCTTCCCGGGGCGCTCGGTGATCTTCGGGATCTTCCTGGCGACGATGATGGTGCCGCTGCAGACGATCATCATCCCGGTGTTCGTGATCGTCCGGTACCTCGGACTCTCGGACAGCCCGCTGTCGCTGGTGGTGTCGGCGCTCGGCAGCGCGTTCGGCACCTTCCTCATGCGGCAGTACTTCATGCAGATGCCGAAAGAGCTCGGCGAGGCGGCGCGGATCGACGGGGCCGGTCACTTCCAGACCTTCCTGATGATCTACGCCAAGATGGCCGCGCCGGCGATCGCGACGCTCGCGATCCTGAACTTTTCCGGCTTCTGGGCGGAGTTCTACCGGCCGCTGATCTTCCTGCAGTCGCAGGACAACTTCACGCTGCCGCTCGGTCTGGTCGGTCTGCAGGGGAACCTCGGCACCGGGTCGATCTCGGTCGTGCTGGCCGGCGTCGTCCTGGCGATCCTTCCGAGCGTAGTGCTGTTCATCGTCGCCCAGCGGTACTTCATCGCAGGCATCACGGCAGGAGCATCAAGGTGACCCAAACCCATTCCGCTGCCCGGTCGGCTGCGCAGAAGTCAGCTGGTGCGGTCGCGCACCTGCGCCCCGCCTTCCACATCCGGCCGCCGCGCGGATACCTCAACGACCCGAACGGGCCGATCGAAGTGGGTGACGACGTACACCTGTACTTCCAGTCACGGCCGACGCTCGACATGCACGTGCCGGTCGAGTGGGGACACGCGACGTCGACCGACTACGTGCGGTGGACACTGCACCGGCCCGCGATGGCACCTCAGCCGGGCGGGCCGGACTCCGACGGCTGCTGGTCCGGCAACACGGTCCTCGACGACGGCCGGGTCCGAGCCTTCTACTCCGGGAACGTCGAGGGCCACCCGTACCAGTCGGTGCTCACAGCCGTCTCGGACGACGGCGGGATGACGTTCGGGCCCGCGCGTCAGGTGGTGCCCGACCCGGAGCAGGCGATCATGTTCCGCGATCCCTTCGTCTGGAGGGAGAACGGCAGCTGGTGGCTGGCCGTCGGAGCCGGGTACGCCGACCGCGGCGCGAGCATCGCGCTGTACCGGTCGGCCGACCTGGAGCACTGGACGTACGACGGCCCGCTCGCCGAACTGCCCCGCGGGATCGCGGCCGGCGAGGACACCGGCGCCGCGTGGGAGTGTCCGCAGGTGCTCACGATCGACGGCCGCCGAATCGCCGTCGTCGCGTCCTGGTCACCCGAGAGCGGACCCGCCGAGGTGCTGTCGTTCGACGTCGACGTCCCCGTGGCTCCACAGCGGGTCGACCACGGCACGAACTTCTATGCGGCGTCGGCCCTGCGGGACAGCCGTTTCGGTCCGCTGCTGTTCGGCTGGCTGACCGAGGGCCGCGACCGCCCCGGCTGGACGGACGGCTGGGCCGGGGTGCTCTCGCTCCCCCGCGTCGTCCACCTCGGCCCCGACGGGTCCCTCCGCAGCACACCGGTGCCGACTGTCGACACCCTGCGCGAAGGTCCCGGTTCACCCGCCAACGGTGCGTCGACCGGTCCGCGGTGCGAAATCGTCGTACCCGAAGCATCCGGGCAGGTCGTGATCCACTTCAGCGATCAGGAACGGGTTGTGGTCGAGCTGGCGGGAGACACGCTGACGATCGACCGCACCGAAGCCAGCCTCGACCAGCATGCCCACGGCGGCCGCATGCAGGTGACCGACGCCTTCGACCCGACCTCGAACGGCCCGGCGGCCAGGATCTTCCTGGACGGCTCCGTCCTCGAGGTCTTCACCAGCGCAGGCCGCGTCCTCAGCACGCGTGTTTACCCCACCGCGGCCCCCGCCTGGCGCATCGAGGCTCCGGCGCACGCGCACTACTGGCCCCTCACAACCTGACGGCTGGTGCCTATGGGAGGGATACGACGGCGGCGCCGCGCGAGATTGCGCCGGTTGGGGTGTGTTGGACGTGGTTGAAGACGACTGATCGGCCGTCGGGGGTGATGGACGGGTGCGGGTGGTACGGGTGGGGCTCATGGCCGGTGGTGGCCAGGAGGGTGCGTTCGCCGGTTTCGGTGTCGACGGCGACGATCGAGCTTTCACGGCCGGCGTTCTGCCAGCCGCGGCCCGGCGCGTCCGCCGGGCCGCTGGTGTCGACGACGGCCCACTTGCCGTCGCGGCTGATCCCGCAGTGCCAGTCGCGCTCGCCCGGGCTGACGAGTCGCGCCTCACCGTCGGGAAGCACCTGCCACAGACCACGCGGACCGGCCTCGCTCTCCCCGTAGGCGACGACCACCGCTCCCGGCCGGTGGAACATCCATCGTTCGTGGCCGATCGCGAGCGGCCGCCCCGGCTGATCGGACATCGCGTGCTGATCAGCCAGCACGAGACCGTCGGGCGCAAGCACCGGATGACGACCCCAGACCCGATCCGGCACGCTGCTCGCCTCACCTTCGTGCGCGAACCCGATCCACTGCTCGTCCGCGGGGCAGTAGTGCGCGTGGTTGGCGTACCAGTCCACCCCCGTGAGCGGCGTCGCCGTACCGGTCGCCAACGCGATCTCGACGAGAACCCGCCGCTCACCGTCCGACTCGACCGTGACCACCCGTCGGCCGTCCGCGGAGACACTCACGAGCCCGTCCAGGGTGGAGCCCGCGGGCGGCACGTAGGCCACCCGCGGTTCCTCCGAGCACCGCAACTCTTTCACCACCAACTGGTTGTTCCAGGAGACGACCAGCGTCTCGGCATCGAGCGCGATGTCGATCCACGGCGTCACCTGACCAGCCGGTTCGAGCTCCAGCAGCCGGACCTGGTTCGAGCCGTCGAGATCGACTCCGACCACCTCGAAGCCTCGAGTGCTCTCCCGTACCAGAGCCACCGCCCGGCCGTCACGCCAGTACCCGTTGCAATGCGGGTACGTCGCATACGCATCCTCGAGCAGCAAGCGCATCCGGATCACTTCACAACTTGAGCGGAGCGGAAGAGGGCCGGGTTCTTCGGGGCGGTGCCGACGCCGGAGCCCCATTCGAGCCAGCCCTTGCGGGCGTCGCCGTTGATGCCCGCGTCGTCGTCGTTGGCGAGGAAGGACAGGCCGATCACCTGCGTGGGCGGACCGTCGAAGCCGAGCGCGGCCCACGGGATCGTCAAGCGGTACGTCGTGACGCCGTTCGCGCGGGTGATGTCGGCCGCCGCCCCCGGGGTCGGACCGGCCTGCTGACCGGCCGGCGCAGTGAACGTGTAGACGGCCGGACCGCTGTCGAGCAGCGCCGCCCCGATCTCGACCCGCTGCCCGCCGAGGACCGACGGGAACCGGTCGTAGGTGTCGAACTGGATCGAGTCCGTCTGCCACAGCAGATCGTTGCTCCGGGCACCATGATGCACGTCGTCGGTGATCACCGCGTCGACCACCAACGCGTCCGCGGTCTGGCTGAAGCGCAGCTTCCCGCCCAAGTCAGCCGGACCGGTCCGGGTGCCACCCCTCAGTGGGACGAACCTGCCCTGCTTGTCGAGGTCGATCGGCGCCAGCTTCGGCGCCGCCTGCGGTTCGATCGGCGAGTACGACAGCGTGCCACCGACCGTCTTCGGATCGGGACCGTCGACTGCCACCCGGAACGCCGTGCTCTCGTACAGACTCACCGCGCTGACCGGGACGGTGACGGACGCGGTGCCGCGAGCCGCGACCGTCGGCGCGGCGGCCGATCCGCTGACCGCGCCGACGGAGTACCGGATCGCGGTCGGTGTCACCGCGCGGTCGCGGTTGTTCGTCAGGGTGACCTTCAGCCCGTAGGCGTACCCGTCGGCCGTGGTGCTGATCGTCGGCTCGGCGGCGGCCAGGAGCGGTTCGACGATCTTGGTCGCGGCCCTCAGGTTCGCGACCAGTTCCCGGTCGCGGGTACCGACCGCAGCGGCGACCGATCGCTCGCCCAGGACGGCCGAGGCCGGCAGTTGCACGGTGACCGATGTCTTCTTGCCGGGCGCGGTCACCAGTTCCGCACTCCGGCCGGCTGCTGTGACCACCAGCTTCGCGGGAAGAGCGTCCGACACCACGGTTCGATCCGCGGTGACAATCACAGGTACGGCGTCTCCCGCGACAGTGCTCGTGCCGACCGAGACGCTGAGCGGTGACTGCACGACGACGGCCTGCTGGACCGTTCCGGTCACGAACACCGGACTGGCGTCGAGTGTCAGCGTCACCTTCCCGTCGTGCGGGGTGATCGTCCGGGCAGCCCCGAACTGGTCGGTCAGGCGCAGCGGCTGGTCGGCGGTGAGCTGGACCTGCTCCGTGCCGGTCGACCACAGCACGCGGGTGGTTTCGCCGCCGCCGGCGTACGGGTAGCTGTAGGCGGTCGCCGAGCCGAGATCCTCCCGGGCCTGCTGCTGCTTGCCGGTCACCATCCGGATCAGCGCGGCGTTGGAGATCGCACCGGGCTTGGGTGCGACGCCGAGTACGCCGGCGTTCGGTCGCCGGAACAACCCGAACCGGTGCTCCCGCTCGCCCGGGTCGTCGCCGTCGTCCATCGCGTCGTACCAGATGTACTTGTCGGCACCGGCCGCCTTCGCCAGGACCTGCGCGCGGATCAGGTTGTCGGCCTGCTGCGGCTCCGTGGACCCGGCCGTGTGGGTCGGCCAGCCGTTCTCGGTGACCCAGACCGGGAGATTCCGGTCGCCGTCCAGGCTGTCGACCTTGCGGACGAGGTCCGGGAACTCCTTGGTCAGCACGGTCTTCTCGGGCGGCGTGTTCTGGCCGAGGCTCGCGTAGCCGTAGAAGTTCGTCGCGAACGTGTCGAGATGGTTGAGGCCGCCCAGCGCGAAGAAGTCGTCCAGCCAGGCCTGCGAGATACCCGCCGTGACCGGGCCGATGACGTTGGCGTTCGGGTTGCCTTCGCGAATCGGCTCCGCGGTCGCCTTCAGCATGTCCAGGTAGCACGCGGCCGTGATCCCGCAGGCGCCGTTGTTGAACCCGGTCGAGTTGAACTCGTTGTAGATACCGAAGTCGTTGGTGACCCCGACGTACCGCTCGGCCGCGGCCTTGGCGTAGCGCCCGAAGGCCGCCAGCCCCTCCGGCGTACTGGGCGTCCGGCCGCCGTCGTAGAACTGGTTGCGGTAGGCAATGTTCCCCATCGGCTCGACACCGAGGGCCTTGATCTGCCGGGCCCGGGCATCGAACGGGTAGCGGGCGAAGTCGTACGTCCCGGGCGCGGGCTCGACACCGGACCAGCTGATGTCGGAACGGGTCTGTCCCCAGCCGATGTCGGCCATCGTCCGCAGCAGCGCGTCCTCGTAGCCTCCGTAATGCCCGAAGTGCGTACCGACGCCGAAGTACGCGTCCGGCGAGTGAGCCCCGGCCGGCGGCGGAGTGACGACACCGAACGAGGACGACCGGGTGAGCGTCGTACCGCCGACCGCACCCGAGAAGGTGAGCGTGTAGAACCCCGGCCCCAGGTCGTTGAGGCCAGCCGACGCCTGACCGGCGGCGTCGGGAGTCACCCGTCCGGTCCGCAGCGGGACGCCGTTCTCGTCGCCGATCGTGTAGTTCACCGAGTCGGCCAGGGTCGCGAAGCGCAATGTGGTGTCGCCCTGGAAGAAGACCAGGTCGGGGTTGGTGACCGCGAGCTGCGGCACGTCGGTGAAGGTGACGGCGACCCGCGCGAAGCAGACGTCCGGCATCGCGGTGGCGGACGCCTTGACGTTGAGCCGGAAGTCGGCGCCGTTGGAGCGGTTCGCGAAGTTGATCTTGGAGAGCTCGAACGTGTGCGACGTCCACGCTCCGGTCCCGGTCAGCGGCTGGTTGCTCGACGTGGTCCAGGCGCTGCTGTCGCCGTCGTACTGGATGTCCAGGTTCGTGGCGCCGGCGTCGTAGTAGTCGACGGTCACGAGTGCGCGGTCCGCGCCGGCCGGGATCGCGGAGTCCGCGACGTCGACGTACAGGTAGCGGACGTACGGGTCGCCGGACATCTGCCAGCACTGCCGGCCGGCCTTCTCGGTCGCCGCGTGCGCGGGATCCTTGTCGGCGTCACCCGGCCAGGCCTTGACGACCCCGGTGTACGACGGGGTGGCGCCGAGGACCGCGACCGCGCTCGGGTCGACGGCACTCGCGGTGAGTGGGACGAGGGCCGCGGCGAGCAGACCGACGCTGCTGAACATGGCGATCGTGCCGGCCGTTCGCCGGCGGAACGAGGGTGGATTCATCGAAACTCCTGACCGTGCGTGGGAGGCGCTGGAACTGCGAGGGTTTCGAAACCTGAGGACCCGGACGCTAGCGGAATCGACCAATCTGGGCAAGCGCTTGCCCGCTAGAATTTCCCAAACCCGGCTTTCAGCGGGGAATGAACCGGTTCGGCTGTCCGAGACGCTGGGACAGCGCTGTCCGGGCCGGACGGATATCATGACGGCGTGCCGAACGAATCGAAGGTGACCACCCGACTGGCCGATGTCGCCCGCGAGGCCGGGGTGTCACCGTCGACCGCCTCCCGCGTGCTCAACGGCAGCGCCCGGCAGGTCGCCGACGAGTACCGCGAGCGCGTGCTGGCCGCCGCCGAGCGGGTCGGGTACACCACGAACCTCGCCGCCCAGGCGACCGCCCGCGGCCGGTACCCGGCGATCGCGCTGGTGGTCGGCGACATCCGCGACCAGTTCTTCGCCCGGATCGCGTTCGGCGCCGTCCGCGAGGCCGCCCGGCGCGGCTACGTGCTGAACCTGCTGTCCACCGAAGGCGACACCGACCGCGAGCGTGGCCTGGTCCACGACCTGCGCCGCCAGCGCCCGGAAGCCCTGGTGCTGGTGCGGAAACGGGACACCACGCCGATGGCCGGCTCGAAGCTGATGCAGGAGCTGATGGGGTTCGAGCGCGAGAGCGGCCGGGTGGTGATCGTCGGCGAGCCGTCCGAGCCGGTGCTGGCGATCCGTCCGCCGGACTTCGACGGCGCGAAGGACCTCGCGACCGCGATGCTGGGGCTCGGATACCGCGACTTCGCGGTCTTCCTGTCCGATCCGAAGGTGCCGTCAGCGCGGGACCGGCTGGACGGTTTCCGGGCCGGGCTGTCGGCCGGCGGCGTCGCGCTCCCGGACAGCCGGGTGTACCCGACCGAGCAGAGCTTCCTCGGCGGCGCCTCGTCCGCCGCCGAGTACCTGGCGGACGGCCGCGACACCGAGCTGATCTTCTGCACCGAGGACGAGGTCGCCCTCGGCGCCATCCACCACCTGCGGTCCGAGGGGTACGACGTCCCTGGGGAGCTGGCGTTCGCGGGCTACGGCCGGCGCCGGCAGAACCCGTTCGGCGAGGACGACTGGCTGACCACGGTCCGCTCGCCGCTCGAGGAAATGGGGGCAGCCGCCGTCGACGCCGCACTCGGTCCGGCCTACGGCAGCGTTCCCGCGTCGGTCGCCGAGGTGCACATCGGCGGCAGTACGCCGGGCCGCGCTGCGGACGACGGACCGGAAAAGCCGTCCGGGAATGCATCCCGGAAATCACGCTCCGCCCGGCGCGCTCGCGCCTGACGCCGGCGCAAACCTCCAGCGCTGCAACCTGATCGGCGGCCCTCCACGGTCTTGACACGGTCGAGCGCCGGACCGTAGCTTTCGGGAAAGCGCGTTCCCAGTGAGGTTTCCGAACCGGACGACCCCGGGTACGCCACGATCTTCCAGGCACGGAGCACCTCGATGACGATGACCGTTCAGCGGACGGACCAACGATCCGGCCCGCCCGCGGCCTCCGGTCCGCCGGCGCGCCGGCGGCTGAGCCTGGCCGCCCGGATCAGGCGGGACCGGATGCTGCTGCTGTTCGCCGCGCCCGGCATGCTGCTGCTGATCCTGTTCCACTACCTGCCGCTGCTCGGGAACGTGATCGCCTTCCAGGACTACCTGCCGTTCCTGGGTTTCCGGGGCAGCGAGTGGACCGGGCTGGGCAACTTCTCGGTCCTGGTCACCGGCGACGCCGAGTTCGTGACCGCGTTGAAGAACACGCTGGTGCTGTCGCTGATCCAGACGGTGTTCGTGTTCCCGATCCCGATCCTGCTCGCGCTGGCCCTGAACAGCCTGCTGTCCGAGCGGGTGAAGAAGCTGGTCCAGTCGATCCTGTACCTGCCGCACTTCCTGTCCTGGGTGATCGTGGTCTCGCTGTTCCAGCAGATCCTCGGCGGCAGCGGTATCGTCAACCAGGTCCTTCGCGAGCAGGGCTTCGGCGTCCTCAACGTGATCGGCAACCCGGACGCGTTCTTCGCCGTACTCACCAGCCAGGTCGTCTGGAAGGACAGCGGCTGGGCGACGATCCTGTTCCTCGCCGCGTTGTCCCGGATCGACGTCGAGCAGTACGAGGCCGCGGCCGTCGACGGCGCCTCGCGGTGGCGACAGCTCTGGCACGTCACACTGCCCGGACTGCGCGGAATCATCATTCTGCTGCTGATCCTCAAGCTCGGTGACTCGCTCACCGTCGGGTTCGAACAGATCATCCTGCAGCAGCCCGCGGTCGGCCAGCAGGCCAGCGAGGTCCTCGACACGTACGTCTACAACAACGGAATCGTCAACGGTGACTGGGGAACGGCGGCCGCGGTCGGTCTCGTCAAGGGACTGGTCGGCGCTGCTCTGGTGTTCGGGGCGAACAAGATCGCCCACCTGTTCGGCGAAGCGGGGGTGTACCAACGATGACGATTCTCGGCGTGACGGATCGGCGGCGTACCGGCGGCTATCAAGGACTGCGCAACGGGCAGCCTTTGCCCAGCCCGACTGCCCGTGTGTTGCGCGGTGCGGCGCTGGCGGTCTGTTGCTTCCTGGTGCTGTTCCCGTTCGTGGGTGTGGTGACCACGAGCTTCGCCGGCCAGGACGACGTCAACCGGACCGGTGGCCTGGTGATGCTGCCGCGGGAGTGGACGCTCGACGCGTACCAAGCGATCTTCTCCGGCGGCGTGGTGACCCGCGCGCTGCTCGTCAGCGTCTTCGTCACCGTCGTCGGAACGCTCTGCTCGATGGCCGTCAGCACCTTGCTGGGTTACGCCTTGAGCTCACCGACGATGGTCGGCCGCGGCTGGATGCTGATGCTGGTCCTGCTCAGTCTGCTGTTCTCGCCCGGCCTGATCCCGAGCTACCTGCTGGTGAAGCAGCTCGGCCTGATCGACAGCCTGTGGGCCTTGATCGTGCCGACGATGCTCAGCGGCTTCAACGTGATCGTCGTCCGGGCGTTCTTCATGGGCATCCCGGACGAGCTGTTGCAGAGTGCCCGGATCGACGGCGCCGGTGAGTGGGCCATCTTCCGGTTGATCGTGCTGCCGCTGTCCAAGGCGGTACTGGCGGTGGTCGGCCTGTTCTACGCGGTCGGCTACTGGAACGCGTTCTTCAACGTGATGCTCTACATCAACGACCAGTCCAAGTGGACGTTGCAGTACGTCCTGCGTACGTACGTCGTCAACAACACCCGGATCGGCGGCGACCAGGTCAACGTCGACGCGCTGCCGCCACAACCCGCACTGCAGATGGCCGTCCTGGTGGTGTCCATCGTGCCCGTCCTGCTCGTCTACCCGTTCCTGCAGCGGCACTTCGCCAAGGGCGCCCTGACCGGCGCCGTCAAAGGCTGAGCCGTACATCCTCGAGAAGGAGAACAACGATGACTTCAGGCCTGTCCCGCCGGGACCTGCTGAAGATCGGCGCCGGCCTCGGCGCGATGGTCGCCGCACCGACGGCACTCGCCGGCTGCGGCAACGGTTCGTCGCCGCAGGCGAACTCGCCGCAGAGCAAGCTCGGCGCGCTGCCGAAGTACATCCGGTTCCCCGGGGTGCCGGCGCCGGACCTGCCCGGCAACGACCAGGGTCTGATCGACGCGTTCACGAAGTACCCGACCTCGCTCGTCGACGCCTGGAAAGGCCGGACGCCGGGTGACGGCAAGCCGGTCACCGGCCTGGCGCAGCTGAACGGCGCCGCCCCGCCGGGGTTGCCGGGCAACGTTTTCTGGAAGACCGTGAACGAGCGGCTCGGGTCGCCGGTGGAGATGCAACTGGTCAACGCCGGCGACGACTTCAACACCAAGATCGCCACCATGAGCGCGGGCGACGACTTCCCGGACATGATGCAGATCAACAGCTCCGTCCCGGCCCTCGACCAGTTCCTGGCCGCGAAGATGCTGGACCTGACGCCCTACCTGTCCGGTGACAACGTCCAGAAGTACCCGGCGCTGGCGAACGTCCCGACGCGGTACTGGGAGGCCTGCGTCTTCGACGGGAAGCTGTACGGGCTGCCGATCGCCCGCGGACTGCTGTCCGCCTGGGGGCTGTACTTCCGCGCCGACCTGATCGAGGAGGCCGGCGCCGAGGCGAAGGTGGAGAACTTCGAGGACCTGTACCAGTTGGCGAAGGCAACGACCAACCCGAAGAAGGGCGTCTGGGCGTTCGCGAACAGCCCGCTGGACTACATCCGGATGATGCTGTCGATCCCGGCCGGCTGGCAGCAGACCGACGGCAAGATGGTGAACACGATCGAGCACGAGAACCAGCAGAAGGCGCTCGAAGCCGCCCGGAAGATCATTGCCGACGGCCTGGTCAACCCCGACGTGGCCGCCGCCCCGCCGTCACAGTGGCAGCAGTGGTTCGGCAGCAAGAAGGCCGCGCTGATGGGCGGCACGTACAGCGCCTGGCTCAGCCTGACGCAGCAGGGCGTACCGGCCGACAAGATCGGCCTGTTCCCGGTCGCCGGGTACGACGGCGGCAGTGCCCCGGGCTGGAAGGGCGGCCTGAACAACAACATCGCGGTCATCCCGGCCAAGAACAAGGACCGGGCCGAGACGTTGCTGAAGATCGCCGACTTCCTCGCCTCGCCGTTCGGCACCGCGGAGCACCGCCTGCTCAGCAGCGGTGTCGAGGGCCACAACTACACCGTCGACGGCGGCAAGATCGTGCCCAACAAGGACCTGGCAAACGAACGCAGCCTGGGCCTGAACTACCTGGCCGCGCCGCCGCCGGTGATCGCGTCCTCGACCGACCCGCGGTACGTCCAGCTGCAGTACGCCGCCCAGCAGAAGCTCGCCGCGAACGGGACCATGGATCTCGCGCTGACGCTGTTCTCGGACACCAACTCGCGCAAGGGCCCGCAGCTGGAGAAGGAGCGGACCAACATGGAGTTCGACATCATCCTGGGCCGCAAGCCGGTCTCGGCCTGGAAGGAGTACGTCGAGCGCTGGAAGAGCGCCGGGGGCGACAAGATCCGCGGCGAGCTGCAGAAGGCCGCCGAGGTCTCCGGCGGCTGACCGCGTCCATTTCGAGGAGTAGGGGGCAGCACCCGTGCACGAGTCCAATGACGCGTTCGACGCCGAGCTGGTCCGGCTGGCCCGGATCGCCGGCGACCAGGCGTACGACCCGGCGGTCGGCCTGATCGCCCAGCAAGCGAAGTACAACCCGATCCACACCAGAGTGTGGACCGGTCTGGGGCACCCGCACCGCGAGAGCGTCGTATATGCCCTCGTCCTGCTGGAGTCCGGGGATGGTGCCGACCTGGCCTTGGCCGAGGAGATCCTGCTGCGCGTGCTGGCCGCGCAGGACACCGACGACGCGTCACCGACGTACGGTATCTGGAGCTACTACCACGAAGAGCCGCTGGACCAGATGGTCCCGCCGGACTGGAACTGGGCCGACTTCATCGGGCGTGAGCTGGCATTCATCCTGTTCCGGCACGAAGCGCGGCTGACGGAGCCGGCCCGGCTGGCGGTGCGGACGGCGCTCGGGCACGCTGCCCGCTCGATCATCCGCCGCAACGTCGCGATGAGCTACACGAACATCGCGGCCAAGGGCACCTTCGTCACGCTGGCCGCCGGGCAGCTGCTCAAGGACGACGAGCTGACGGAGTACGCCGTACGCCGGGTCGGGCGGCTGCAGGAACAGATCCGGACGGCCGGCAGCTTCGCGGAGTACAACAGCGCCGGGTACTGGACGATCACGCTGGAGGCGATCGCCGCGATCGTGCAGTACATCGACGATCCGGAGGCGGTCAGCGGAGCGCGATGGATCGTCGACCGGCTGTGGGACCACTTCGTCGCCCGCTGGCATTCGCGGACGGGGCAGCTGAGTGGGCCGATGGCCCGCGTGTACACCGACGAGCCGGCCCGTGGACCGGATCTGCTGGCGTTGCTGGCGAAGGCGTCCGGCTTCCGCGGTGGCTTCGCGGAGCTGCCGGCGCTCAAGCCGACGCTCGGTCTGCTCGGAGTGGCACTGGTGAATGTCGAGGCGCCACTTGTCGAGCGGTTGTTGGACAGCCCAACGGGCGAGCTTCGGGAACGCTTCAGTTACGTCGATCCCGGCGAGGGGCGCGACCCGGTGCCGGTGATCGGGACGACGTGGCACGGCCGGGACGCGACGCTCGGCAGTGCGAACGTCGGAGAGTTCTGGCTGCAGCGGCGCCCGGTGATCGGGTACTGGCGGGAACCGGGCGATCCCGCGTGGGGTCCGGCGCGGTTCGTGAAACTGCATGTGATGAAGGACGACCACGACTTCTCGTCGGCGGTGTTCGTGTCGGCACAGTCCGGCAGTCAGGTGCTGTGGTCGGTGAGCTTCGTGTCGCCGGGCGGCGACGAGCACATCGGCCTGCATCAGATCGAGGCCGGTCAGTCGTTCGCCGTCTCGTCGCTGCGGCTGGTGCTGGAGCTCGCGGGTGCCGACGACGCGACGGTGGAGGTCGCGGGGCGCCCGGTCACGGAAGGGCCCGTCGGGATCGGCGAGCAGTTCCGGGTGAGTACGCGCGGGGTGGACGTGGTCGGCAGTGTGGACTCCGTCAGCTTCGGCGATCGTCGCCCGGAGCTGCGGGTGGAGCGGACGGCGGACCGGATCCTGCTGGTCGTCGAGCTGCTTTCTGACGGTCCGACCGAGCTGACGATGCGGGACATCTCGCCCGTGGAGGTGACCGGCACGTTGTCCCTGTTCGAAGGCGTGGACCGGCCGGAGGTCGCCGTACCCTCGGTGACTTTGTACGACGGGGACGTCCAGGCGCACTGGGTCACCACCGACGGCACCCAACTCCGCCTCGTGGCCCCGGCCCGGGTCACCACCAAGACCGAACACCCGGCCGGCGTCCGCGCGACGGTCGACGGGGATCCGGTGATCGCGGACGGCCTGGCCAGGTGAGTGCCCAACTACTGCTGACCTTCGACGACCGGCATGTCGCCGGATGGGAAGCCGCGCTGCCGTTGTTCGACGCGGTCGGCGCGCGGGTCACGTTCTTCGTCGTCGAGGCCGATCTCCTCGACGACCAGGAGCAGGCCGGTATCAGGCGGATCCTGTCGGCCGGGCACTCCGTCGGGTCACACGGCGCGCGGCACCGCAACGCCGACCAGACGATCGCCGAAGTGGGAGCGGCGGACTACCTGCGCACCGAGATCGTCAGCAGTGTCGAGGCGCTGCGGGCTTTGGGAGCGTCGGCGAACAGCTTCGCCTATCCGAACAGCCGGCGTGACGACACGACCGACGCGGTGCTGCTGAAGGTGTTCGACCGCCTCCGCGGCGGCGGGCCGCGCACGACCGACCTGATGGCTGCGCGATCGGCCGTCGTCGCCGGGAACCCACGGGTGTTTCCCGCGCGCGGATTCGACACCGGGCGCGGCGAAGTACCACATCTGAACGACGCCGCCACCCTCAGCAAGCTCCTTCACGAGCTCGCCGAGGGTGGCGGGACGCTGGTGCTGTACGCCCACGAGATCGCACCCGTTGCGCCAGGCAACCACATCCACCCGGACCGCCTAGCCGCCGTACTGACCGAGGCACACAACCTCGGCCTGCACATGATCGGCTACGACGATCTCGACTGAGGTGTGGCTACTCGCTGACCAGCTGGTGGTAGTGCGTGGTGAGGGATACGTGGCTGACGCCGCTGTAGACCTCGGGGACCTTGCCGTACGACGTGATCGCCGTGGCGGCGCCGTTCGCCTTGCTCATCGCGTACAGGTAGCCGGACTGGTTGTTGTGGTCGACGGCGGTGATGAGAGCGCCGCCGCGGGTGCCGCAGCCCTGAGCGACCAGAGACTCGTACGCCGCCCAGCCCGAGCTGCGGACCTTCTTGAGGACCGGCTTGGCCCCCGCCGCGATCGGGATGCGGACGGTGTAGAGCGCACCGGCGGTCGTGGTCATCAGCAGCGTGTCGTACGTCGCGGTCTCGCTGATCACCGTCATCGCCTTGAAGCCGCGGAAGCCCGGGAGCGGGCCGAGCGCGCGGAAGCCGGCACCGACGATCTGGTAGCGGTACAGGCTGCCGTTGGTGTTCAGGCCGTACAGGTACGCGTGCCGGGGCGCCGCGACGCTGTAGTTGGACGTGGCGATGGACTTGAAGCTGGTCCAGCCCGTGCCGACCTTCTTGAAGGTCGGCACCCAGGTGCCGGTCTCGCCGTTGTCCCGCAGGTACGTCGTGTGGCGGTACAGGTTCGCGCCCTGCAGGAGCAGGCCGTAGTAGTAGACCTGCGTACCCGATGCGTTCACGGCGCCGTACCAGGTCGAGTTCGCGCGGGTGCCGACGTACTTGAACGGCGTGTCCGAGAACGAGTCGATGCTCCGCCCCGGCATGGCCAGGATCTCCTGCGCGGTGGCGTCGGCCTTGGGCGCCATGACATCGCTGATACACGGCTCACCGGCCTCGGCGGCCTTGATCGTGTTCGGCGTCAGGGACTTGGCGAAGCGCGGCTTCGGGTCGTCCTGGCCGGTGGCGGCGGCCGGGACAGAGGCGACGGTGGCGGCAAGCAGGCCCGCGCCCGTCAATGCAAGCGCAAGGCGCTGCAATTTCATAGGAGTTCCCCCTCCAGAAATGTCTCGAAGAGCTCGAGATCGCGCTGACTCTAGCGGATGCCGACGACAGTTGACGACCGTCTTGCAGCAAATTGCAATCAACCGTTTGAGGGGTGGGCTGCCCGGAAACCACGCGTAGCCAAGGGACCACGCTCAGTCGAGCATCACTCGCCCGGGTAGCGCAGGCCGATCGCCGCGCGGACCGTGTCCAGGGTGCGCATGATGCCGACCGATTCCTCCGGGGTGATCAGCGGGCTGACCGTCTGTCCCTCCGTGACGAGGCGCTCCAGCTCCGCGGCCTGGTACTGCATGCCCCGGCCGCTCACCGGCTCGTCGAAGACGTCGATCACCGAGTCGGTGTGATCGAACAGCGTCACGCGCGCGGGGCAGTACCAGGTCGCCGCGATCTCGATCCGGCCCTCGGTCCCGAGGATCGAGGCCGTGTTCGACCCGCGGGTCTGGCTGGAGGAGTACGTCGTGGAGAGGCCGCCGTTCTCGTGCTGGAAGACGGTGGCCACGGACGCGTCCACGCCCGAGGTCCTGAGGACCGCGCGCGCCTGGACGTCGGTGGGCCGGCCGAGGATGTCCCACGCGAACGAGACCGGATACACGCCCAGGTCGAGCAGCGCCCCACCGCCGAGGTGCGGGTTGTTGAGGCGGTGATCGTCGTTCTGCGGCAGCCGCTGGGCGTGTTCGGCGTGCACGGAGCGCACCTCCCCCAGGCGGCCGGAGTCGATCAGCCTGTGCACGTGCGCCATGTGCGGCAGGAAGCGGGTCCACATCGCCTCGAGAACGACGAGGTTCTTCCGCCGGGCGAGCTCGGTGACGCGCTGCGCCTGGTCGCCGGTGAGCGTGAAGGCCTTCTCGACCAGGACGTGCTTGCCGTGCTCGAGGGCGAGTTCCGCGTTCGCGGCATGGAAGTTGTGCGGTGTCGCGACGTAGACGACGTCGATCTCCGGATCCGCGACAAGTTCCTCGTAGCTTCCGTACGCGCGGGACAGCCCGAACTCCGACGCGAACGACGTGGCCGACTCCGCCGTACGGGAACCGACGGCGAGCACCCGGTGCCCGTGCAGCAGCAGGTCCCTGGTGAAGGACCTGGCCACGCCTCCGGTGGCGAGAATCCCCCAGCCCACCGAACCGGCGGACCTCGGGAACGGCTCGGCGCTCACTTCTCGACCCCGTAGTCCAGCACGACCTGCAATGCCTGGTCCGGCGCGTTGTCGAGCATCTCGAACGCGCCGGCGGCCTGCTCGGCAGGCGTGACGTGCGTGATCAGCTCGCGCAGCGGCAGGACGCCGTCGCGCTCGAGTTCCAGGACGGTTCTGGACATCCGCAACTCGTCCCAGCGATGCATCAGGTGCGGCGCCACACCGGAGATCTGGGAACCGATGATCGAGACCCGGTTGTGGTGGAACTCCTCGCCGAGCCTGACCGGGGCCGCCTCGCCCTGGAAGAACCCGCTGGCCACGACGCGGGAGCTGTAGGCGACGGCACGCACAGCCTCGTGCAGAGCCTGGTAGCTGCCACTCATCTCGATCACGACGTCGGCGCCGCGGTTGCCGGTCACCGCACGGATCCGCTCGGCCACGTCGCCGGTGGTCGGGTCCAGGGCGTCGGCCGCTCCCAGCTTCCGGGCGAGTTCCCGCCGGCCTTCCACCGGGTCGACGACGATCACGCGGCCGCCGTTCAGCCGGGCCAGCATCGCGACGATCTGCCCGGGTACGCCGGCCCCGAACACGGCGACCGTCTCACCGACGTGGATGTCCGCGTCGAGAACCGCGTTCAGGGCGATCGCCCCGATCTTGGCGAAGATACCGGTGATCGGCGTGGAACCCTCCGGAAGCAGGCGGTCCTTCGCCCAGTCGGCCGCGCGCACGGCCGACGTACGGTGACCCCAGGCGCCCCAGACGAGCTGCCCGGCCAACGCGGCATCGACCTCGTCACCGACGTCCGCGATCCGTCCGACCTCCTCGTAGCCCCAGCCGTCGAGCGGATAGGCGTGCGTGGAGTCCCCCGGCACGAACAGGCGCCGGTCGGCATCCCATGTGCTGCTCAGGTAGGGATTGCTGCCCCGGTAGGCGGTCAGTTCGGTCCCGGCCGAGATGCCGGAGTAGAAGGTTTCGAGCCGTACGTCGTGCGGACCGACCGGATCGTCGGCGTACTCGACGACCTCGGCGTGACGCGGTGACGTGAAGCGAACCAGATGTCCCACGGTGTCAGATCCTGTTCTCGACGGTGATCGGTGCGGAAGCGGGCTCGGCGACGAGCCGGAAGAGCAGCGCCTGTTCTGGGTACAGCATCGGTGCCTGCAGACCGACCTCGCCCGCGAGGCAACCGGTGACGGTCGTGGGGTGGCTCCACCAGGACGGCGCCGGGGTCTTGGTCCTGGTGAGCGCTCCCGCCGACAGCTCGATCGGCTCCACCCGGTACGTGGCGCCCGGCACCAGTCCGGGAATCCGGATCCGGCCCGGTCGCCCGAGCGGGGTGGTGGCCATCGCCACGAAGGCGAAGATCGCGCGGTCCCCGGACGGGCTGACGTAGCCGTGCGCCCAATAGCTGTCGTCGGGGTAGTCGGAGTGCACCGCCGTACCGGTATGGACGAGGGCGCGTTCCTCCTTGTACAGCTGGACCCAGGCGGCGAGTTCCTCCAGCTCCGCTTCCGACGCGCCGCGCAGATCCCACTCGATGCCGAAGTGGCCGAACAGCGCGGTGGCCGCCCGGAAAGCGAGCGAGTGGGTGCGATGCGTGGTGTGCGCGGTCGGCGCACCGACATGGGCGCCCACCAACTCGGGCGGCAGGAGCAGGCCTGTCCAGCGCTGGATCTGCTGACGTTCCAGCGGGTCGATGCAGTCACTCGCCCAGACCCGGTCGGTGCGCTGCAGAACTTCCAGGTCGACGCGACCTCCGCCCGACGAACAGGACTCGATCTCCAGCCAGGGGTGTCGACGCCGCAGTTCGTCCATCATCGCGTAGACCGCGCGGGTCTGGGCGTGGACGCGGGCCGCACCGGTGGCACGATCACCCGCCTCCACGAGATCCCGGTTGTGATCCCACTTGATGTAGTCGATCCGGTGCTCGGCGACGAGCGTGCTGATCGCCTCCAGCACGTGGTCGTAGGCCTCCGGGATCGTGAGGTTCAGGACCTGCTGGTCGCGGCCGCGCAGAGGCAGCCTGTCGCCGGGCGCCATGATCCATTCCGGGTGGGCGCGCGCGAGATCGGAGTCCTCGTTGACCATCTCGGGCTCGAACCAGAGCCCGAAGTCCATTCCCAGCTCACGGACCGCGTCGACCAGCGGCTGGAGTCCTTTGGGCCAGACGCCGGGATCCACCTGCCAGTCCCCGAGGCCGGCGCGGTCGTGCCGCCGGTGCAGGAACCATCCGTCGTCGAGGACGAAGCGCTCCACCCCGACCCGTGCGCCGCGTTCCGCCAGCTCGACCAGGGACTCCAGATCGTGGTCGAAGTACACCGCTTCCCAGGTGTTGAGCACGACGGGCCGGGGCGACGACGGGTGCGTCGGACGGTCGCGCAAGGTCCGGTGGAAGCCGTGGGCGAGTTCGTCGAGTCCTTCGCCGTACGACGCGTAGAGCCACGGCGAGGTGTACGTCTCGCCGCGGCCGAGGACGACCTCGCCCGGCAGCAGCAGCTCTCCGCCACCGAGCACGCGGACACCGGCCAGACCGAGCTCGGCGAAGGTCACGTGATTGCCGCTCCAGGCCGTGTGGACGGCCCACACCTCGCCGCGGCGGAACCCGAACGAGGGCGTGCCGGCGACCAGCAGCGTGGTGGCGTCCGAGCCGGTTCGGCCGCGGCGTCCCTCCCGCACATGTGTTCCGGCCACGAACGGGTGCCGCTGCGGCGTCCGTTCCCGGAGGTGCCGCCCGGTGAAGTCGAGCAGTTCCTGCGCCTCGGCGGGAACCGGCAGCACGAGTCGTACCGCGTCGACGGTGTACGGCGTGTCCGCGGTGTTCGTGACTTCGGCCCGCAGCCGCAGTACGCCGGAACGCCGAAGCTCGACCGTGGTGGTCAACGCCAGCCCCGCGTCGTCGTCGGCTGCCCGCGCACGCAGGTGCTGCGTGCCGTCGTCCGCTCTGGTCACGTCGTGGCCCACGGCAAGGAACCGGCTCGAGAACGTCGCTCCGCCGCGGTGGCCTTCAAGTCCTGGCAGCCCTCTCCACCCGGCGGACTGTTCCGGCAGCACGGACGGGAAGCCGGCGCCCTGCAGACCGTCGGCTCCCCACTGGGCCTCGCCGAGCGCTTCAAGGAACGCCGCATCGGAGCGGCCGGCGGTGATCCGGCGGCCCCAGTGCAGGACCCGGGGAATCCCGGCCGCCGCGTCGACCACGACCGAGACGCTGCCCGCGGAGAGCACGACCGGTGTCACGGGCGGGGCTCCCGTCGCTAGTGTCATCCCGTTCCATCCTGTCACTAATATTTTCATCGTGAAACGTGTAGGCTTGAGCATGCCATAAGTGGGCGCGCGACGGAATCCGCCATGGACGGTCCGGTGCCGCGGAGGAGAGAGCGGAGGTGGGTGGGTGAGCGAGCCGATCGGCACGGAGGGTCTGGAAGGCGAGGACGTCGTGGCGGGTGTCCCGTTCTCGGTGCTGTCGAAGACCGTCGCGATCGACATCCTCGTGCACGGCGCGCGGTCCCGCGCCCAGCTCACGAAGAGCATGGGACTGTCGGCGGCCACGCTGACCCGGCTGGTCAAGCCGCTGCTCGAGGCCGGCGTCCTGGTCGAGACCGACCCGATCCGCAGGCCCGGCCGCGGCCGGGCCTCGCTGGCCTTGGACGTCGTTGCCGACAGCTACCGATTCGTCGGCGTGAAGCTGACCACCGACTCGATCTACGCGGTCGTCACCGACCTGCGGTCGCAGGTCCTGGAGACCCATGTGCGGCCCGTACCGTCCCTCGAAGCAGCCGACGTCGTCGAGGCGGTGGGCGAGATCGTCGCGGAGCTGCGATCCCGCACCGACCGGCCCCTCGACGCGGTGGGCGTCACCGTGGGCGGCGCGGTCGACGCCGGCGAGATCGTTGCCGACTCCCCCTTCATGCACTGGCACGACGTGGCCCTGAAAGCCCTGCTCAGCAAGCGACTCGACATTCCTGTCCATCTGGACAACGACGTGGTCGGCCTGACCCAGGCGCAGCACTGGTTCGGGTACGGGCGGGGTTGCGCCGACTTCGCCCTGTTCACCGTCGGCGCCGGCATCGGCTACGGGCTGGTGCTCAACAACGAGATGATCCCGACCGGCGTGCTGCCGGTCAGCCACCTGCCGATCGACCCGTCCGGCCCGCTGTGCCACCTCGGCCACCGCGGTTGCACGACCGCTTACCTCACCTCGAACGCCGTCACCTCGGCGGTGTCCGCCGTCTTCGGCCGGTCCGTCGGGTACGACGAGGTGGTGTCACTCGCCGCGGCCGGTGAACCGGTGGCGCGCCGGGTCGTGGACGAGGCCGCCGGCGCCCTCGGTCAGGCCGCCGCCGCCATCACCTCCCTGACCGGGGTGCGGCGGATCATCCTCTCCGGCGAGGGGATCCATCTCGCCGTCACCGCCCGCCAGGCCCTCGAGGACGGCCTGAACCGGTACGCCGGCCCGCGCGGCTCCCGGACCGAGTTGGTGATCCGCCCGATGGACTTTCTGGAGTGGGCGCGCGGTGCCGCCACGATCGCCATTCAGGGCGAATTTCCCTGCCCGCCGGCGACGCGTCGCCCGGCGTCCTCTTGACATCTTTTCTTTTCATCGAGAAAGTAGATCGACCGGGACGCGCTCCCTTCTGGAGCTGTCAGACCTGCCATCACGACGGCCGGCTGCTCTGGTCCGCCCCTGGCGCGGCCGTGTAAGGCGTCATCGAAACGGAGACTTGCCATGAAACACCGTTCAGCTGGGACCGCGGCCCTGGCGATGCTCGCCGTCGGCCTGCTGGTCACGGCCTGCACCGGGACCGGCGGACAGACCTCCTCGGGAGGTGACAGCGGGCCCCGGACGATCCGCTACCTGGTCGAGCAGCCGGAGGACGCCGCCGCCCTGAAGAAGCTCGAGACCCACCTGGCGGAGTTCGAGAAGTCGTCCGGCGTCGACGTGAAGCTCGAGGCGATGCCGACCGACAACATGCGGACGGTGCTGCAGACGCAGCTGCGGTCCGGCGACGGCCCGGACGTCTTCAACTGGGGTTCGGGCCCCGGGTACGCCGGAGCGCTCGCCAAGGCGGGCCTGCTGTACGACCTGACCGAGGCGTACCAGAAGTACAAGTGGCCGATCTACCCGTTCGCGAAGGACCGCGTCACGTTCGAGGGCAAGACCTTCGGCGTCCCGGGCGAGATGGAGACGGTCGGCCTGTTCTACAACCAGGACCTGTTCGCCAAGCACGGCGTCACCGCCCCGCGGAACCTGGACGAGCTGAAGGCGGCGTCCGCGACGTTGCAGTCGAAGGGCGTCGTACCGATCGCGGCCAGCGACAAGGAAGGCTGGCAGGGCGGACATCTGCTCAGCATGGCGCTGTCCAGCGCGGTCGGGTCGAAGGGTATGGACGCGCTGCTGAAGGGTGAGAAGTCCTGGAACTCGCCCGAGGTGGTCTCCGCGCTCAAGCTGTGGGAGGACTTCGGCAAGTCGAAGTACCTGCCGCAGTTCCCGACGTCGCTCAGCTACGACAACGCGAACGCTCTGTTCTTCTCCGGCAAGGCGGCCATGGTGCCCACCGGGAGCTGGCTGATCGACAGCATCGAGAAGAGCGCGAAGTTCAAGGTCGGCTACATCCCGTTCCCGGCGCCGTCGGGACCGGGGATCTTCACCGGCGGGCTCGGGTCCGGCCCGTTCGTCTCCGCCGGCAGCAAGAACACCGACGCGGCCCTCGAGCTGGTGAACTTCCTCGCCTCGCCGGACCACGCCCGCTGGGTGGTCGAGAACCTCGGCACGATCCCGCCGCAGCCGGTGGACGTCAGCGGCCTGAAGCTGTCGCCGCTGCTGAGCCAGACGCTGAAGGACACCTCGACGCTGGCCGGCGGCAGCGGTGACTTCGGCTACAACATCGACGTCCTCACCACCGACGTGTTCAACAAGGCGATGTGGGACGGGGTCCAGGGCATCCTGTCCGGCCAGCAGACCGCCGAGCAGGTCGCGGCCAACCTCGAAACAGCGTTCAAGAAGTCATGAGCACGGACACGCTGCCAGTGGCGCGGCCCGCCGGCGAACCCCCGCGCGCAGCCTTCCGGCGGCGCGGGACGCCGGTCGGGCCGCCGCGGGTCACCCGGGGCGCGCAGACCCGTCTGGGGTTGCTGATGGTCGCGCCGCTGATGGTGATGGTCGTCGTCTTCGTCCTGTTCCCGCTGGGCAACGCGGTGTACTACGCATTCGTCGACTTCAACGGGATCAACCCGCGGCCGCCCTTCGTCGGCTTCGGTAACTTCGTCGAGCTCTTCCGCGACCCGAGCGTGTGGGCGGCGCTGAAGAACAACGTGATCTGGATCGTGCTCGGCACTACAGCTCCGCTCGTCATCGGACTGGCGCTCGCGTTGCTGGTCTGGGGTACCGGGCGGAGCAGCATCTTCTACCGGATCGCGTTCTTCGTCCCCTACGTCCTTCCGCAGGTCGCGATCGGCGTCGTGTGGGGCTGGATCTACGACCCGGCTCGGGGCTGGCTCAACCGGGCGCTGGAGGCAGTCGGGCTCGGCTCGCTGACGACCGGCTGGCTCGGCAACCCGGACACGGCGCTGTACGCGGTGCTCGGCACCGCGGTGTGGGCAACGTGCGGTTTCGTCTTCGTGATCCTGCTGTCCGCGCTCCGCAACGTCGACACCGAGCTCGTGGACGCCGCGCGCATCGACGGCGCCGGCACGCTGGGCAGGCTCTGGTACGTCGTCCTGCCGCAGATCATGCCGGTCTTCCTGATGGTCACGACGATCACGCTCGTCGGCGGCTTCAGCGTCTTCGACATCGTCTTCATCATGACCGGCGGCGGGCCGGCGGGTGCCACCGAGGTTCTCGGAACCTACGCCTACGGAAACGCCTTCCAGCTCAACCGCATCAGCTACGGCACGGCGCTGGCCCTGGTGATCACGCTGATGGCGATCCCGTTCGCGATCTGGCTGAACCGCCTGCAGCGACGGCTCTCACTACAGGGGACTGGAGCATGACGACGTACACGGCCCGGCCGGTCCTGCGCCGACAGGCAGCGCTCGGCGGGAAACATCTGATCCTGCTCGGGCTCTCGGTGCTGATGCTGTTCCCGCTGGTGCTGATCCTGTCGACGGCACTGAAGACGGACGAGGACGTTCGGTCGAATCCCTTCGGCTTGTTCTCGTCGGTGTCGTCGGACAACCTCGTGACGGCCTGGACCGTGGGCAACTTCGGCGACTACGTGCTGAACAGCTTCCTGCTGTCCGTGCCGAGCACGGTGATCGTGGTCGTGCTGTCGACGCTGGGCGGCTACGCGTTCGCCCGGCTCCCGTTCCCCGGGC
The DNA here is from genome assembly GCF_011761605.1 of Kribbella shirazensis. Taxonomy (GTDB): domain Bacteria; phylum Actinomycetota; class Actinomycetes; order Propionibacteriales; family Kribbellaceae; genus Kribbella; species Kribbella shirazensis. The sequence goes on from NZ_JAASRO010000001.1 coordinate 8,101,840, forward strand.
GTTCGCTGGCCTTCTACCTCGTGGTCCTCGGACTGCTCGTACCGTTCTTCACCTACATGATCCCGCTGTACTTCCAGCTGCGAGGGATGGGCCTTCTCAACACCTTGCTGGGCGCCAATCTCGTGCTGGCCAGTACCGGTCTGTCGTTCGGCACGTTCTTCATCCGGGCGTTCTTCACCGACCTGCCGACCGAGATCGAGGAAGCCGCACGGATCGACGGCGCCTCGGAGTGGCAGATCTTCGTCCGGGTGATGCTGCCGCTGGTCACCTCCGGCGCCGGCGCGCTGGCGGTGTTCACCTTCCTGCAGAACTGGAACAACTTCCTCGTCCCGCTGCTGTACCTGCCCAGCGGCAGCTACCGTCCGCTGACCACCGGCCTCTATCTCTTCCTCGGTGGACGGTCCGTCGACATCGGTCCGCTGGCGGCCGGAGCCTTGATCACCATCCTGCCGGTGATGGTGCTGTTCGTCGTCATGCAACGTCAGGTGACGCAGGGCTTCCTGTCCGGCGCCGTCAAGGGCTGATCCGTCGGCCCACAAGACCCAAGGAGTTTTGTGCACAACGTACTCGACCTGCGCGATCTGGTCCCCGACGAGGCAGAGCAACTGCTGCACAGCGGGTATGCGGCCGGCGCGCTGCAGGCGGAGGCCCGCGCGGCGGCCGCCGACAGTGATCTCGCACGGCTGGAGGACGTGGAGCGGCGGCTCGGCGTCCTCGAGCGGGACCAGGACTGGCCCTTCGACGAGCCGGACGACGCGGACACGTTGCATGGCCTCGCCGCCGCGGCACCGGACCTGCCGGTCGACGAGTCACGGCTGGACGACCGTGTTCGCGGGGCTTGGCTGGGGCGGACGGTCGGCAACACGCTCGGCAAGCCGGTGGAGGGTCTGACCCGGTCGGAGCTGGAGGTCTATCTGCGTGCGGCCGGCCAGTGGCCGCAGACGGGGTACCTGCCGCTGCTCGACCCGTTGCCGGCGGGGGTGACGGCACTGCATCCGTCAGCGCCGACCGCCTCGGCGGGACGCTTCGTCGACGTTCCCCGGGACGATGACATCGACTGGACGATCATGGGGCTCCACCTGCTCGAGACGTACGGTCCTGGACTGACCACCGAGCAGATCGCCGCACAGTGGCTCGACCGGGTTCCGTTCACGCAGACGTACACGGCCGAGCGCGCGGCGTACCGCAACCTGATCCACGGACTGCAGCCCCCTGCGACGGCCACCTACCGCAATCCGTACCGAGAGTGGATCGGGGCACTGATCAGGGGTGACGCGTTCGGCCTGGTGAACCCGGGCCGGCCCGGCGACGCGTCGAGGCTCGCACTCGTCGACGCCAGGCTCACCCACACCGCGAACGGCGTCTACGGCGAGCTGTGGGCGGCAGGGCTGGTGTCCGCCGCGCTGGCGACCGGCTCCGTCCGTGACGCGCTGCACGCGGCAAAGGGCCTGGTGCCTTCCCGATCCCGGCTCTTCGCCACCCTGGAATCCGTCGAGCAGCTGTACGACTCCGGCGCGAGTCACACCGACGCGCTCGACTGGGTCGACCGCGAGCTCGGCCACCTCCCGTGGGTCCACACGATCAACAACGCGGCCCTGATCGCGATCGGCCTGCTCTGGGGCGAGAGCTACATGGACGCGCTGGCCATCACGATCTCCGGCGGGCGGGACACCGACTCGAACGGGGCCACCGTCGGCAGTGTGTACGGCGCGGCGCACGGCGCGTCCGGTGTACCCGAGGAACTCGTTGGGACGACCCACGTCAAGGTACGCAGCGCGGTACGGGACTTCGACAGGATCACCGTCGACGAACTCGTCCAGCGGACCCTGCGGCTGATCGCCGGGTTCCGATGACGGCGGAGCCTGTCTTCCGTCGCCGGGCAACGTTGATCGGCCATCGCGGCCTCGGCAAGGGGACGGTTCTCGGCCAGGCGGAGAACACGCTGGGGTCCTTCCTGGCCGCCGTCGAGCAGGGCCTCGACTGGGTCGAGGTCGACGTACGGCGGACCGCCGACGACGAACTGTTCGTCGCCCACGACGCCGCCCTGCCGGACGGGACGTTCCTCGCCGATCTGACCGCCGCGCAGGTGTCCCGGCTCGGCGGTCTGAGGGTGCGGGAACTGCTGGACGCGCTGCCGAGCGGCTGCGGCGTCGCCTTCGACATCAAGTCGTGCCTGGAGGACGCGGACCGTTCGCCGGACCGAACCACCGCGGCGCTGCTCGGCCGTCTGGTCAGGGACGCCGGCACCGGCCGGCCGATGGTCGCGTCGTCGTTCGATCCCGCCGCGCTGCTCCACATCCGGGCGCAGGCGCCGCGGCTCGCGCTGGGTCTGCTGACCTGGCTGCACTTCCCGATCGGCCATGCGGTCGCCGCAGCCGCACACCTGGACGTCCAGGTCCTCGCCGCGCACGCCGGGTCGCTCTGGCCGAATCCGTCCACGGCACCACTCGACCTGCCGTCGGTCCGGCACACGCTCGAACTGGTGCATCGCGCGCACCGTCAGCTCCTCGTCTGGTGCCCCACTTACGACCAGGCGACATCCCTCGTCGACACGGGCGTCGACGCGCTGATCGTGGACGACGTACCGACTCACCTGGCACCCGCCGAACGTTGCGTCAGCTGAGCGGAGCCGCGGTCGTCTGTTTGACATCGGCCGCGGTCACGCGCCGCTTTCCGGAGACTTTTCGGCGTCAGGTGACGTTTTCTTTCCGGAGAGCCGGGGTGGTTTCAGACCGGTACTGCGGAGCTCGAGCGTGGCGAGTGCGGTGACGACCTCCTGGTCGCGCTCGCGCCAGGCGCTGACCGGGTCGTCGGAGATCTTCGCGAGTTTGTGCATCGGCTGGTTCGCCATCGCCCGCAGCGCGAACAGATCCAGGTCGGCCGCGCTGTCGATGAACCTCCGCGCCGCCGTCGCCCGGCGCGCGAACCGGATCCGCCGCGGCACCCAGATCAGTACGGCGAACAGCACCGGCAGCCCGATCGTCACCGCCGCGAGGACCAACGCCAACTGCTCCACCGCATGCGCCTGGTCCCGGCCCGCCTGTGCCAGTTTCCCCGCCGCGGCGGCCGCCCCGTCGACCGGCGCCCGCAGTTGGTCCCCGACCGCCGGCACCTTCCCGATCGGCTCCGACATCCGTCGCAGATCCCCGGCCAGCCCGTCGCCCGCCTCGGCCGCCTTCCGCCCCGGCGCACCGAGCGCCTCCGTCATCCGGTGGACGAGCAGGCCGAGCTCGACACATCCCCAGGTCCAGGCCACCAGGATCACATCCCCCAGCACCTGGCCGACCCGTTGCGCCCGGACGTCGGAATACAGCTTCATGGGGCGCCTTTCCTCGGACTACAGGCTGCTGCGGAGGTTCCAGAGGAGAGGGTAGTAGCGGAGGTCCAAGCGGCTGCGGAGGTAGCTGGCGCCCGACGAGCCGCCGGTGCCGGGCTTGGTGCCGATCATGCGCTCGACCATGACCACGTGGCGGGCGCGCCAGGCGGCGGCCAGCTCGTCGTGCTGGAGCAGGGCCTCGGCGAGCTCCCAGATCGCGGCGTAGTGCGACCGGTCGCCGGCGATCTTGCGCAGAGCGTCGCGGAGGGAGTCCTCCGACTCGGTGTCGAACCCGGCCTTCCGCAGTACCTCGAGGTACGCGTCCCAGAGCGTCGGCTCCTCCAGCCGGCGGCGCAGGCGGTCCTGCTCGACCTCGGTCAGCCCGCGGAAACGCCGTACGAACGAGGGGTCCTTCGCGCCGGACAGGAACTCGATCTCCCGGAACTGCACCGACTGGAACCCGGACGCCGGCGACAACCGGTGCCGGAACTCGCCGAAGTCCTGCGGGGTCATCGTCTCCAGGATGTCCACCTGCTGCGTCAGCACCCGCTCGATCGTGTGCACCCGTCGCAGCAGGTGCTCGGCCAGCCACAGCTCGTCCGCCAGCATCGCGTCGCGGGACGCGGTCAGCTCGTGCAGAACTTGTTTGAACCAGAGCTCGTACACCTGGTGGATCGTGATGAACAGCAGCTCGTCGTGCGCCGGCGGATCCGACTCGAGCCGCTGCTGGTCGAGCAGGTCGGCCAGGCGCAGGTAGCTACCGTACGTGAGCCGGCCGCCCTCCTCACCGAAATGGACGTCGACGCCGCCCCACTGTCCCGCCACCCCTTCACCAGTGCTCATGACACGGAGACTAGCCGACCACTTCGTGACCGGTCAGCGATTCGTTCGTTGATCCTCAGGTACGCCGAGTTCGAGGAGTTGCATGTCCGCCACGGTCGAGACGCCGATCGTCCCTGGGCCGGTCCAGGGGCCCACGCGGGAAGAGCCACTGATCGAGGCGTTGTTGCTCGACGACTACCGCTCGCTCGTCCACCTCGCCTACCTGATCCTCCCGCCTGCGATCAGCCGGGCGAGGCGGGTGGCGGCGGCGCACGCGGTGGTGCAGCGGGCACTCCCGCCGGGCCTCACGCTCCCGAACCACCTCACGCTCCCGACGAGTCTCGTCGTGCCGCCGGACGTCAGGGTCCCGGCGACGCGGCACCGGGAGTTCATGCGCCGCCGGGTCGTCGACGAGGCGACCCGGCAGGCGGAGCGGCGATCCGTCCTGGCCCGCCTCGGCAGTGCGCTCGCCCCGGCCGACGCCCTCGGCTTCGACCCGTGCAGCACCCGCCCCGACCGCACCGCGATCGCCCGCCGCCGCACCCGCGGCCGCCGGGTGTCGATCGCCTTCACCCTCGTCGTCACCGCCGCGATCCTCGCCGCGCTCCTCACGTCCTGATCCCCAGGCCATCACAATCCTTCGCCTCGGACGCCGCCCGGCGCGGCGCCGCCGGTCGACGGCGATTGTGATGGCCTGGGGATCCGAAGACCACGCCTTGACGCAACGCCGGAGGTGACGGTGTCCACCCAGGCAACCATCTGCAACACGTACTGCGACGCGCGCGATCCCGCACTCGCGACGAAGGACCGGACGCCGGTGTCCACGACGCTGTTCGGGCGCACGATCAGGCTGCACTTCGACGACGACGCCGCGATGGGCTGGGCCTCGATCGAGAACGGCAGACCCGGCGACGAGGTCTGGCTGGACCGCTCGATGGACGGCGGTCGCACCTGGTCCGGCGGCAGCCGCCTCGGCAACACCGCGATCCCGAGCGAGCAGACCGCCTGGCGCACGTCGATGTACAACGTCGACGACTGGAACAACCTCGGTGTCGGCGCCTTGCGCGCGTGCGGCAAGGCCGGTGACCGCGCCGACATCACCTGGACCCCGTGGGCTCGGACGACGTGGAACGCGTGGGACCGCCGTACGGCGGCCGCCACCGCGCTGATGCAGGACTACAACCTCGCGACCGGACTGTTCGACACCACCGGGTGGTGGAACTCCGCGAACGCGCTGACCGCGTTGATCGACAACATCCGGGTCAGCGGGATGCACAGTTACGTGTACGCGATCGGCAAGACCTACGACCTGAACCTGAACAAGTTCGAGGGCCAGTTCCGCAACGACTACATCGATGACACCGGCTGGTGGGGGCTCGCGTGGATCGCGGCGTACGACCTGACCGGTGAGGCTCGCTACCTGCAGACCGCGCGCGCCGACGCCGACCACATGGCGGCGTACTGGGACAACACCTGTGGCGGCGGCGTCTGGTGGAGCGAGGCGAAGACGTACAAGAACGCGATCTCGAACTCGCTCTACATCCAGCTCAGCGCGGCGCTGCACAACCGGATCGCGGGCGATACGACCTACCTGCAACGCGCGCAGGCCGGCTGGACATGGTTCCAGCAGACCGGGATGATCAACGGCTCGCAGCTGGTGAACGACGGCATCGACCTGTCCACGTGCAGGAACAACGGCGACACCGCGTGGACGTACAACCAGGGCGTGCTGATCGGCGCGCTCACCGAGTTGTCCAAGGCAACGAACAACTCGGCGTACCTGACCACCGCGCGTCAGCTCGCGGACGCGTCGACGACCGCCGCGTCGCTGCACACCGCGGACGGCATCCTCCGCGAGCCGTGCGAGAGCGGCGACTGCGGTGGCGACGGGCCGTCGTTCAAGGGCGCGCACGTCCGCGGCCTCGGCAAGCTCGACGCGGCGCTGTCCGACCACCCGTACACGACGTACCTGCGCCGTCAGGCGGATCGCGCCTACGCCGCCGACCGTACGCCGATGGACCACTACGGGCTGCGCTGGTACGGCCCGGTCGACCAGCTCGACGCGGCACGTCAGCAGTCCGCGCTGGACCTGCTCAACACAACCTGAGGATTCCGTCACGCTCGCCCCGGTAGGCGACGAGTGATGGAATGATGCCCGCATGGAGCTGAAGATGTCGGCGTCGTACGACGCCACCCCCGAGGAAGTGTTCGCGATCGTGACGGACACGGCCTTCCGTGAGCAGGCCTGCGAGAAGACCAAGGCGCTGTCGTACGACGTCAAGGTCAGCACGTCCGGGAACGACACCGTGGTCCGGGTCAGCCGGGAGATGGAGTCCACCGACATCCCGGACATGGCGCGGAAATTCGTCGGCGAGACGCTGACCGTCGTGCAGACCGAGACCTGGCACGCGGCCGCCGCCGACGGTTCGCGGTCCGCGGACGTGTCCGGCGAGATCGCCAACACCCCGGTCACGCTGAAGGGCACCGCGCGGATCTCGGCGAACGGCGCCCAGACCGTCCAGGCGATCGAGCTCGACGTCAAGGTCGCGGTCCCGCTGATCGGCAAGAAGCTGGAACCGTTCGTGGTCGACGCCATCCGTGCCGGCCTGCAGAAGGAGCACGACCTCGGCCACGAATGGAGCGGTAAGTAAGGGCATGTCGCTGCGCTGACCGCGTCGCCTCCGGTGGCAACCTGAAAGGAAGCGTTGCACCGGAGGTGACCCGTTCTGATGCGAAGTTCGCTGCGCAAGAAGCACGATCGGACCCCGTCCACGCCCGACGATGCCCTGAGCGACACGCAGTACTGCGCGTTCTGCGCCACCGTGATGCCGTTCGAACGCGTCGACCCCACGGACTACCTGGTCGACGAGCCCGACGAGTGGATCTGCACGAAGTGCGGCTCCGCCCTCCTCATCGACCCACCCACCCAACACCTGCACCGATCCGCCTGAAGCCCCGCTAGCGGCCGGCGGAGTCGGCTGCGGCGAGGGCTGTGCGCATCGCTTCCCGTACGTCGGCGGGCCACGGGCCGGTGTTGGTCAGGGGGATCTCGGTCATGAAGCGGCGCTCGGCCTCCGGGATCCGCGCCACCACCAGCTCCGGCTCGTCGACGACCGCCGCGTACAGGCGCGGCCCGTCCGCGCTGAACAGATCTGCCGCGACCAGCCGCCCGTCCGCGGTGCGCATGATCCCCGCCGCCCGCCATCCACGACAAGCCCCGGTGCCACGGAACACGCCATTACCTGTCTCGCCACCCCAGCGCCTGTTCCATACCGCCCGCACGAAGCACGACGGTGCTGGCGGCGGTGGAGGGTTAGTCGAAGACGAGGGTGCGGAGGGCTACGTGGCCTTCCTCGTCGATGACGTAGTGGGCGTGGCCGTCCTGGTCGACCGCGATGCCCTCGACGCGGCGGACGTCGCCGAAGTGGTGGATCACCTTGCTGCCGACGACACCGCCGGCGTCGGACGACAGCTCGAACCGGACATGCTCGGAATCCGCCCGCGCGCCCTCCGGGTGGTCCGCGAGGACCGTGGCCGACTTGCCGGACGCGTCCAGGTCCCCGATGACCGCGTCGAACCGGTCGCCGCCGTGTGTGTCGAGACCGCGCAGCCCCGCCGGCGCCTCCACGCTGCCGACATCGCCGAGGATCCACACGTTGCCGCAGCGCGGTACGGCGTACGGGTCCTCGAACAGCTCCGTGACGTTCTCGAGCTCCACCAGCAGCGGATGCCCGTCGGCGGTCACCGGGTACCGCAGCCCGAGCAGCAGGTTGCCGTTGTCCCGGAACTCGGCGGCCTCGATGTTGATCGGGTGATCGGCCGGCCGGACGGTGCCGTCCCAGCTCTTGGCCTTGAGCCGTCCACGGGCGATCGTCGCCTCGACGTACGCCTCCTGCCCCAGCCGGCCCACCGGCAGCAGGTCGACGTCTGCGAGTACGTCGTTGATCGCCCGGTGCAGGCCGAACCGGAACCGCACGACCTCGAGCGCGGGCCGCCCGCCATCCGCGAGCGCCTGCTCGTCGACCCGGGCGATCCACGACCGCTTCGCCGCCAGCGGACCCGCCTTCTTCCCGAACTGCGACCCGAGCAGGTAGACGTACCCGTCACGCGCCGCGCACGCCTCGGCGTCCTCGGTCCGGCCCGCGTTCACGCCGGCGTCGGTGAGGACGCGGCGCGCCGACCAGCCCTCGTCGAGCGGCACCCCGGCCTCGTGCACCAGCAACGCGAGCGCATCCTCCGCCGTCGCCTCGTCCAGGACGGTCACGAAGGCGCGGTCCCAGCCGTGCCGCGCGAGCACGTCGGGCGTGAACACGCGGCACAGGTCGGAGGCTTCGTTCGGTTCGAGGTGCAGATCAGTCGCATGCATACCTGGGAAACGACGGCGACCGGCGGGAATGCTCCCACCGGCCACCGATTCCCGGGTAAACCCTGACTCACCCCTGGTGCGGGTAGCGGTAATCCGTCGGAGGGGCGAAGGTTTCCTTCATCGAGCGTGGGGAGGCCCAGCGGATCAGGTTCCACATCGAGCCGGCCTTGTCGTTGGTACCGGACGCGCGGGCACCGCCGAACGGCTGCTGCCCGACGACCGCACCGGTCGGCTTGTCGTTGACGTAGAAATTCCCGGCCGCGAACCGCAGGTACTCCGAGGCCTCCGCGACCGCGTGCCGGTCCTGCGCGATGACGGCACCGGTCAGCCCGTACGGCGCCGAGTGCTCCATGCCCTTCAGCACGGTGTCGTAGTCCGCGTCGTCGTACACGTGCACGCCGAGGATCGGGCCGAAGTACTCCGTGGTGAAGATCTCGTCGGCCGGGTCGCCGGAGACCAGCAGCGTCGGGCGGACGAAGTACCCCTCGCTGTCGTCGTAGGTGCCGCCGGCAACAACCTCGATCGCGTCAGTGGCCCGGGCGCGGTCGATCGCCGCCTTGTGCTTGGCGAACGCGCGGTCGTCGATCACCGCGCCGATGAAGTTCGACAGGTCGGTGACGTCGCCCATCGTGATCGCCTCGGTCTCCGCGACCAGGTCGTCCCGGATCCGGTCCCACACCGACCGCGCCACGTACGCCCGCGACGCCGCCGAGCACTTCTGCCCCTGGTACTCGAACGCGCCCCGCACCATCGCGGTCTTCAGCACCGCCGGGTCCGCCGACGGATGCGCCAGGATGAAGTCCTTGCCGCCGGTCTCCCCGACCAGCCGCGGATAGGTCTTGTACGACGCGATGTTCGCCCCGACCGTGCTCCACAGCGACTGGAACGTCTTCGTCGAGCCGGTGAAGTGGATACCGGCCAGATCCGGATGGGTGAGCGCGGCCTTGCTGACGTCGATGCCGTCACCGGTGACCAGGTTGATCACACCCGCCGGCAGCCCCGCCGCCTCGAACAGCCGCATCGTCCAGTGCGCCGCGAACTGCTGCGTCGGCGACGGCTTCCACACCACCGTGTTGCCCATCAGCGCGGGCGCGGTCGGCAGGTTGCCCGCGATCGCGGTGAAGTTGAACGGCGTGATCGCGTACACGAACCCCTCGAGCGGCCGGTAGTCCACCCGGTTCCACACACCCGGGGACGAGATCGGCTGATCGCTGACGATCTGCCGCGCGAACGCCACGTTGAACCGCAGGAAGTCGATCAGCTCACACGCCGCGTCGATCTCGGCCTGCTGGATCGTCTTGGACTGACCGAGCATGGTCGCCGCGTTCAAGGTGTCCCGCCACGGCCCCGCCAGCAGGTCCGCCGCCTTCAGGAAGATCGCCGCACGGTCGTCGAACGACAGCGAACGCCACGCCGGAGCAGCCGCCAGCGCCGCGTCCACCGCCGCCCTACCGTCCGCCTCGGTCGCGTTACCGAGCGTGCCCAGCACCTGCGCGTGCCGGTGCGGCTGCACCACCTCGATCGGCGCACCACCACCCAGCTTCTGCTCGCCGCCGATCGTGCACGTCAGATCGATCGCACCGGCGGCGGCGAAATCCTTGAGCTTCGCCTCCAGACTCGCGCGCTCGGACGAACCGGGCGCATACCCCCTGACGGGCTCGTTGGCCGGCGTCGGAACGGCGGTGACGGCATCCATGCTGCAGCACTCCTCGATCGTGGGGTGGACCGTGTGGGCACGCCGGTGCGGATGGTCCGGACGTGACACCAGCATGGTGCCATGCCAGGACCGTCAACCACGAACGCGCCTGAGCTACCTCCGCTCTACTTCCGCCACGGCATGTGCTGGAGGGCCCAGGTGTTGCCGTCGGGGTCGGCGAACCAGGCGTAGAACACGCCGCCGAGGTCCTCGGTCTCGCCGACCTCGACGCCACGGCCGATCAGCTCCTGGCGGGCCGCCTCGATGTCCTTCACCACCAGGTGCAGGGCGCGCAGCGATCCCGGCTCCATGTCCGCCATCGGCAGGCCCTTGAGCAGGCTGATCGAGCAGTACGAGCCCGGCGGGGTGAGCTGGACCACGCGGACGCCGTCGGCCGGCGACACGTCGACGTCGACATGGAACCCGCATTGCTCGGAGTAGAACCGCTTCGCCCGGTCGATGTCGGACACCGGCACCGGGATCAGCTCCAGCAGGTACGCACCCGGCCGGACGACCGCCGCACCGGGGTCCTCGGCGATCTCCGACTCGTCCTTCGGGATCTCGGTCGTCGTCGGCGGAGGCGTCGGTATGTCGGTCATGCGGACTCCCCCGGGGCGGCGCTGCCCCTTGCTCGCTCACTCATGCGGACTTCTTCGTGGCCTTCTTGGCGGCCTTCTTCGCCGTGGTCTTGGCGGCCGTCTTCTTCGCAGCCGCCGCCTTCTTGGCCGGAGCCTTCTTGGCGGCGGCCTTCTTCGCCGGCGCCTTCTTGGCCGCCTCGCCGTCGGCGGACCCACCGCCCGCACGGCGTGCCTTGGCGGCCTCGACCGACGCGCGCAGCGCCGCGACCAGGTCGACCACCTCGGCGCCCTCGGTCTCTTCCTCCTCGGTCTCCGGCAGCGGCACGCCCTCGGCCTTCGCCATCACGACCTTCTCCAGCGCCTCGCGGTAGTCGTCGTGGTACTGGTCCGGGTCGAACTCACCACGCAGCGTGTCGATGTACGACGACGCCATCGCCTTCTCCTGGGACCGGATCTCCACGTCCTCGGGCGGCGCCGCGAACGACGCGTCCCGGATCTCGTCCGGCCACAGCATCACCTGCAGGACCAGGATGTCGTCGACCGTCCGCAACAGGCCGAGGCTCTCCCGGGACCGCAGCGCGACCTTCACCAGCGCGTACAGCTCGGAGCCCTCGAGGGCGTCGCGGAGCAGCACGTACGGCTTCGCGCCCGGCCCGCCGTCCGCGGCCAGGTAGTAGGACTTGCCCAGGTAGAGCGGGTCGACCTGGTCGGCCGGCACGAACTCGAGCACGTCGATGACCTTCTTGCTGGACAGCGGCAGGTCCGCGAAGTCGTCCGAGTCCAGCACCACCATCCGTCCGTCCGGCATCTCGTACCCCTTGCCGATGTCGGAGTACGGCACCTCCTCGCCGTCGATCGAGCAGATCCGCTTGTACCGGATCCGCCCGCCGTCGGCGACGTGCACCTGGCGGAACGAGATGTCCTTCTCCTCGGTCGCGGAGAACACCTTGATCGGGATCGTCACCATCCCGAACGAGATGGCCCCCTTCCAGATCGCCTGCATCGCCATCAGCTCCCTGTCAGCTCAGCCCGTCAGTCAGCTCACGTCCGCTGCCCACCGCGCGGCCCCTCCGCCGCCAGCAGATCCGGGATCTCCTGTGTCGCGTACCACATCAGGTCTTCACCCTCGCACGAATCCAGGGCGAACACCGCGTCGTCGTCACCGTCCTGTGCGGCGTCCCAGAGGTCGGCGGCCTTTCCGATCACCGACGTCGCCTGCGGCGCGTCCAGGTGCACGGACACCACCGACCGCCACGGGATCAGCACGTGCAGCTCCAGCCGGGCGTCGCCGAGCTCCACGGACCCGTCGGCCGGCGGTACGGCGCTCACCTCGGCCGCGATCACCACCCGCCTCCGTGCGGTACCCGGATCGGCGGCGAGCAGTCCTACCGAGGCGCGGGCCGCCTGCGCCATCGCGGCGAACTCCAGCTCCTCGTCGTCGCCCTCGACGTACCACTCCCGCAGCGCCGGTGTCACGGCGTACGCCGTCAGCGGGGCCGGGCCGATCTCCCCGGCGTTGCACGCCGCGCTCAGCGACCGGAGCGTCGCCGGTACGTAGACCCTCATGAACCCGCCTTCTTGGTTGTCCCGCGATCCTTCTTCCGGCCCCGGGAGGCCCGGTTCCGGCTGCCCTTCGTGGTGTCCAGCAACTCGTCCAGCGCGTCGGTCACGCACTGGGCGAAAACAGCGAGATCCGGCATGGCGGTGCGGTCCGCATTCAGACCGTAGTACACCTTCCCGTCGTACGACGTGACGCCGACCGACAGGCCCTGTCCGGGCATCAGCGGAACCACCGGGTACGACGCCAGCATCGGGGCGCCCTGCGCGTACAGCGGGAACTGCGGGCCCGGAACGTTGGTGATCACCACGTCGTCGATCGGCCGGACCGTGGCGGTCGCGACCCGGGCGGCGAGCGCGTGCAGCGTGGTCGGGGCGAATCCGGCGATGCCGACCAGCGAGCGGGCGCTGACCGCGCGGCCGGTGTCCTTGTGCACCTTGGTCTGGTACGAGATCTGGTGCAGCCGCATGACCGGGGAGTTCTCCCCGACCGGCAGGTTCACGGTCGAGGCGATCACCCGGGAGCCGAGCGACGTGGGCTCCTCGTCCTCGTCGTCGCGGATGCTGACCGGCACCACCGCGCGCACGCTCCGGGTCGGGCCGACGCCCTCGCCGCGGGTCATCATCCAGGCGCGGAACCCGCCCGCGACCACGGCGAGGATCACGTCGTTCACCGTCCCGCCGTGGGCCGCGCGGATGGACCGGTAGTCCTCCAGGTCGGTCTGGACGGTGGTGAACCGGCGCTGCCCGGACGTCTTCACGTGCAGCGAGCTCTCCTGCACGTGCCGCTGCGCGACCACCGAGCCGACCACGTCGCCGAGCACCTCGCGCACCGAGGTGGAGCCGGTCAGGCTGGCCATCTCGGCGCGGGCCAGCTCCAGGACCGCGGTCGGATGCCGGGTGGCGTCGGCGAACACCCCGGCGAGCAGCTCCAGCGCGGACGGCGGATGCTCCGGCTGCCAGGTGTCGGTCGGCGTCTCCCGGGGGTGCGCGGTGCTGTCCAGCACCACCTGCCCGATGTCGACCGTGCTGTTGCCGTCGACAAGCGCCTGATGGGACTTCGAGATGATCGCGAACCGGTCACCCTGCAGGCCCTCGACCAGGTACATCTCCCACAGCGGACGGGCCCGGTCGAGCCGCCGGGACATGATCCGGGCGACCAGCTCGAGCAGCTGCGCGTGGGTGCCGGGACGGGGCAGCGCGGAGCGCCGTACATGGAACGTGATGTCGAACTCTTCGTCGTCCACCCAGACCGGCCCGGCGAAGCGCCCCGGGATCTGCTGGACGCGCTGCCGGTACCGCGGCACGAACGCGATCCGGTCCCGGATCAGCGCCACCAGGCTCTCGTAGTCGAACCCCTCGTCGCCGTGCACCGGCGGCTCGAAGATGTCCACCGTCCCGACATGCATCGGCGTGGCCGGCGACTCGGCCTTCAGGAAGGTGAGGTCGAGCGACGTCAACCGGTCCGGCATCCGGCCACCTTCCTCTCAGTTCGACGGAATCTCACCCTAGCGGGGCCTACGGACAGTGGGCTGCGACACTGCCTGTACGGGAACACTGAGCTATTCGTGTTCGTCAGGCAAGAGGGTGTGTCTTGCACCCTGAGAAGTCACTCGACCCCTTTGAAAGGCTCCTGGACCGATGCGTTCGACGCTCACACGCGGTGCCGCCACCGCCCTCCTGCCCACCCTCGGCATGCTGGTCCTGGCCGGCTGCGGCGGAGACGAGACCGGCGGTACCGAGACTCCCTCCCCGAGCGCCCCCGCGTCGACCCCGACCGCTACCTCGAGTCTGCCGACGAACACCCCCGCCCCCAGCTCGCCGAACACCAGCGCCCCCTCGAACACCGCCGACCCGTCCGGGGAGCAGGCCGACGTGACCGTCGACGTCACCGTTGCCAACGGCAAGGTCAACCCGAGCGGCGCGACGATCAAGGTCAAGTCCGGCCAGACCGTGCTGGTCAAGGCGGTCAGCGACGCCGCCGACCAGCTGCACATCCACGGCTACGACAAGGAGCTCGCGCTCACCCCCGGCAAGCCCGCCTCGGTCAAGTTCACCGCGAACATGAAGGGCACCTTCGAGATCGAGACCCACGAGAGCGGCAAACTCGTCGCCAAGCTCGTCGTCTCGTGATCCCTGTGTTGCTGCCGCTCCACGGGATCGGCGGGCGGCAGGATCTGCCGGTCCCGTTCGGGCTGGCGGTGGGCGGTGCCGCGGTCGCCGTGGCGCTGTCCTTCGTCGTCCTGGGCCTGGCCTGGCGCAACCCGAAGTACCGCGGTGACGCCTCCGGCGTACCGTTGCCGACCGCAATCAGCCGGCTGATCGACGCGGCCTGGTTCCGGTGGATCGTCCAGCTCTTCGGCCTGGCGACGTTCCTGTACGCGATGGTCTCGCTGCTGTTCGGCGTCGACCGCCTGACGAACCCGATCTTCGGGTTCGTCTACATCCTGGTCTGGGTCGGCCTGGTACCGATCTCGCTGCTGTTCGGCCCGGTCTGGCGGACGCTGAACCCGCTGCGCACCATCCACCTCCTGCTCTCGAAGCTGCTACGTCAGCCGCCCTCGAAGGGTCTGCTGGAGCTCCCGGCCTGGGTCGGTCTGTGGCCGGCCGCGCTGGGCATCTTCGCGTTCACCTGGCTCGAACTGGTCGCCCCGGACCGCGCAACGATCCCGGTGCTGCAGGCCTGGATCGCGTTGTACGTCGTGATCACGCTGTTCGGTGCCGTCCTGTTCGGCGACCGGTGGTTCGCGCAGGGCGATCCGTTCGAGGCGTACGCGACGCTGATGGCGCGACTGTCGCCGTGGGGCCGCCGTACCGACGGTGCGCTGGTACTGCGCCGACCGCTGGAGAACCTCGACGGCCTGAAGCCGCGACCCGGCCTGGTCGGGATGGTGGCCGCACTGCTCGGCTCGACGGCGTACGACGGGTTCTCGAACTCGTCGGCGTGGATCGGCTGGGCGCAGAACCAGGACGTCTCGATGACCTGGCTCGGGACGGGCGCACTGATCGTCTTCATCCTGTTCGTGCTCGTCACGTACTCCGGCGCGACGGTCCTGGCCGGCCGCCTCTCGGACAGCTCCCGCAAGGCGCTACCGGGCCTCTTCGCGCACTCCGTCGTACCGATCGTTCTCGGGTACGTCGTCGCGCACTACCTCACGCTCCTCATCCTGGAGGGGCAGCGGACGCTCATCTACCTGAGCGACCCGCTGAGCAACGGCGCGAACATCTTCGGCACCGGGCTGCTCGCGGTCAACACAGGTATCACGAACCACAGCACGGCGATCGCGGTGATACAGGTCCTCGCCGTGGTCTTCGGACACCTGCTCGGCGTCGCCTCGGCCCACGACCGCGCCGTCGCCCTGTTCCCGCGGGCGAAGGCACTGGCCGGCCAGATCCCCCTGCTGATCGTCATGGTCGGCTACACCTGCGGCGGACTGCTTCTACTGTTTTCTTCGTGATGTACACACCAGCCGACCGCTCGGGCCTTCGCGACGCACTGGTCGCGCAGGCCCGAGCAGACACGCGCGTTGCGGGCGCGGCGCTCACCGGATCGGCTGCTGTAGGTGCCGAGGACCAGTGGTCGGACATCGACCTTGCACTCGGCCTGACTCCGTCTGCCGACCAGTCCGCAGTGCTGGCCGAGTGGACCGCGCTCATGTACGGGGAGCATGGCGCCGTGCACCACACCGACGTCTGGTCGCGTCAGACCGTCTACAGGGTGTTCCTGCTGGAGTCCACGCTGCAGGTCGACATAGCGTTCGCACCGGCCGAGGAGTTCGGTGCGCTCGGACCTACGTTCCAGCTGCTCTTCGGTGAGGCCGTGGAGCAACCGGCGTGGAGCACACCGTCTCCCGTCGATCTGGTCGGCATGGGGTGGTTGTACGCGTTGCACGCCCGGTCGAGCATCGCGCGGGGCAAGGCGTGGCAGGCGGAGTACATGATCAGCGGCGTCCGCGATCACGTGATGATGCTGATGTGCTTGCGGCACGACGTACCGCACTCTCAGGGCCGTGGACTGCACCTGTTGCCTTCGGCTACCACAGCGGCTGTGGAGCCGACGCTAGTGCGATCGCTGGAGCCCGTGGAGTTACAGCGGGCGTTCCGGGCGAGTGTCGACGTACTGCTGAGTGAAGTGCCGTATGTGGACGAGGAGCTGGCGGTCAGGCTTGCTGGTCCGCTGCGGGCGCTGACGGCTTAGGCAGGCTGCGGCTGGTGACGATCAGTAGTGCGAACGCGATCAGGCCGACGATCAGGTGAGAGTTGCCGGGGATCGACTGCCAGAACGACCAGTCGAGCTCACGGTCGTCGCGGTACGGGACCCACCAGATCGAGCGCAGGACGAACAAGCCGTAGAACAGGACGCCGGTGACGACCGCGGGGTTGAGGCCCCACCAGCGGTTGACGCCGCGGATCAGGCTGACGCCGAGCGGGATGATCCACACCCAGTGGTGGCTCCACGAGATCGGTGACGCGTACAGGACGGCCAGCGCCATCACGGAGATCGCGGTGACCCGCTCGTCGGCAAGCCAGTACTTCCGGGCCAACCACAGCACGACCAGCCCGAACACTGCCGACAGCACGAACCAGGTCGGCTGCACCCAGCCCGCCTCGTCGCCGATCCGGTGCAGGAAGCCGTTGAACGACTGGTTGCCGGTGTAGGTGAGCCCACCGACCCGGTTGGCGTCCAGGATCACGTCGGTCCAGTACCGCCAGGACTGGTTCGGCACAACCGCGAACCCGATCGCCATCGTCGCCAGCAGCCCCAGTACTGCGTTGCGCAACGCACGCCACTGCTTCGTCACCACGAGCAGCGCCAGCAGCGGCAACGGGGTGAGCTTGACGCCGATCGTCACACCGAGCCAGAACCCGCGCAGGCGGGCGTCGTTCGGGCGGACCAGGTCCAGCAGGATCATTGCGGTCAGCAACAGGTTGATCTGGCCGAACTGGATCGTCTGCCAGACCGGCTCCAGCAGCAGCGACAGCGCGGTGAGCGCCGCGAGGACCGCCGTACGCTTGCGCTTGGTGAAGAACGACCAGAAGGTCTTCGTCAGACTGGTCCGCCACAGCGCGGTGATGCACAGCACCGAGAGGGTCGTCCACGCCACCAGCGCGACACCCCACGGTACGGCGGCCAGCGGGACCATCGCGATCGCCGAGAACGGCGGGTACGTGAACGGGAGATTCGAGCCGCCCGGCAGCTTCGCGTCGTACAGCGAGTCGCCGTGCAGCAGCACCGAGCCGCCCATCCGGTAGACGCGCAGGTCGATCATGCCGCCGTACAGGTGGCCGATCCAGGCGCCGAGCGCGACGAGCAGCGCGCAGGCGGCGACGGCGATGACGATGCGGCGGCGGCCGGCGGGACGAGTCGGGGAGGAGGCAGGGGTGGTCACGGTCACGTCAGGTCGGCTCCGAACAGGGTTTCCAGCGCTCGCCGGGTCTCGTCGTACTCGGTGTGAAGGATCGCGGTCATCCCGACCGCGCGGGCGCCGTCGACGTTCAGCTGCAGGTCGTCGACGAACACGCATTCGGCCGGTTCGAGGCCGAGCCGATCGGCCGCCAGCCGGAAGATCTCCGCGTCGGGCTTGCGGAGGCCGACCTCACCGGAGATGACGATGTCGTCGAACATGCCGTCCCAGGTGTCGCGGGGGTACGTGTTGCCCCAGGAGTTGGACAGCAGCGCGGTTCTGATCCCGCGTTCGTTGGCCCGCCGGACCAGCGCGGCCATCGCGGGCTGGTGCTCGAAGTGCGCGAACATCCGCTCGATCAGTCCCTCGGCAGGGACCGGCGTACCGTCGCGGCGGACCAGCATCGAGGCGAGCTTGCGTTCGAAGTCGGGGACGGCGATCTGACCGCGCTCGAGCGCGTGCACCGGGTTGAGCTCCGCCTCGGCGACCGCGTTCTCCGACGGCAGCCATTTGAGGACGGCGGCCAGGTAGGAGTCGAAGTCGAAATCGTCCAGCTCCGCCCAGCGCCGTAGGGCCGGCTCGAGACCCGAGGTGAGCACGCCGCCCCAGTCCACCAGGAGCCCTCGCGGCACCGCCTGCACCTCGACCATGGCGGCAAGACTACTCAGACCGGCGCGTCCTCACTGTCCCCACCCTCGGTCTCACTCGCTGTATCCGTCTTGGAATTCAGCGCTCGTATTCGATGCTGACGTCACCCGACGAGGTCTTCGCGGTGATCGTCCGGGGGGCGCCCGGATCGCTCTTCACATTCGCGGACTCGTCGCCGGAGGACGTGTCGGTGTCGATCTTGTACGCCTCGTCGCCGGCCGGGATCCGGATCTCCACGTCTCCCGAACTCGTCCGCGCGTTGACCGACTGCGGCGCGACGGTGAAGCCCAACGTCGTTCTGCCCGAGCTGCTGTGCGTCGTCACCGACGTCGAGGACAGGCCGTCCGCCTCGAGGTCGCCCGAGCTCGACCGCAGCTCCAGGGGGCCGCCGACGTCGTGCACCTTGATGTCGCCGGAACTGGTCTTGACGTTCGCCCCGCCGTCGAACCCGGAGACCGTCACCTCGCCGCTGCTGCTCTCGACCGTCAGCTTCACGTCCCGCGGCACGGTCAGCACGTACGTCGTCCTGCACCCGAACGACAGGAACCCGCAGCCACCGCTGTTGAGCTCGAGCTCGCCGTTGTCGTACGACTCCTTCGGGTCCGAGCCGAAGATGTTCCGCTTGGACTGCCGGTCGATCGTCACCTCGGTGCCGTCCCCCGGCCGGACCTCGACCGTCGAGGAGCCGTTCTTCACGAGCAGCGAGCCGCCCTCCACGGCGTAGCTGCTCCGGCCGCTCGCCGTGTCCTCGGTCAGGCCGGTCAGCGCCCAGTACGCCCCGCCGAGGATCAGGGCGACCGAGATCGCGATCCCGTACCGTCTCTGCGGGGTCATCGAGCTCCCCGGGCGGCTCTGGACATCGGACATGACGCTCCCTCACGTGCGGGTCGAAGTACCTCCCACCCTGACAGATCGGGGCCCCGCTGTCGGCGGGGTTGTCCCCCAGATCCCACCGACCCGACCCTGAGAAGGGGCCGCGCCGGTCAGGCCGGGACGGAGTGGAAGTCGGCGGCGATCGCGGCGGCGAGCTGCTGGAAGCCCTTGCGGAGCTTGCTCGACTTGGCCGCCTCGGACAGGCTGCGCCCGTGCGCCATCGCGGTGTCCGTCGCGCCCAGGTCGTACGGCAGCAGCACGGCGCGGTCGATCCCGGCGTACTGCCGCAGCGCCTCCACCGCCGCGTCGCCGGGTGATCCGCCGAGCGGCCCGGAGCGAATCCGGTTCACCACCACGCGGACGGTCACCGACGGTACGACGGCGCGCAGCTCGTGGACCGCCCGGATCAGCCGGGTCAGGCCGACCGGGTCCGCCGTACCGACGACGATCACCTCGTCGGCCTCCTCGAGCGTCACCACGGTCGCCCCGTTGCGCCGCGGGGCCAGCGAGTCGAACGAGATCTCCTCGTCGGTCTCGATGCAGAACCCGGCGTCCACCACCGTGAGCGGCGCCAGCGTCCGGGCGGTCGACCAGATCGACTCGACGGCCGCGGGGCGCAGCTCGGTCCAGCGGTCGGCGCGGCTGAGGCCGGTCAGCACGAGGAGGTGCGGGTTCACCGAGCGGGAGTGCCGGGCGAGCGTCACCATGTCGAGCGAACCGTTCGACGCGGAGCGGGCCGCGGCGGCCAGCCCCGAGGTCTCGTCGAGCATCCCGAGCATCTGCGCGACGGTCCCGCCGTACACGTCGGCGTCCGCGAGCAGGGTCGGCACGCGCCGCACGGACAGCTCGCTCGCGAGGTTGACCGCGACCGTCGTCCGGCCGGGCGCGCCGGTCGGGCCCCAGACCGCGATCAGCCGGCCGGTGCCCTGCGGGAAGGCCGGCTGCTCGGCCTGGCCGGCGTTCTCCGGGGTGAGCGGTACGAAACCGCCCGCGAAGTGCGACGTGGTGATCGGCGGGCCCGAGTCGACCGCGTCCGAGACCGCGCGGCCGAGGTCCACCGGGCTCACGTCGGCGGGCAGGATCCGCTCGATCCCCATCCGGCTGAGCCGGTCCTCGGCGCCGAACGGGGCGCCGGTCTCGAGCGGGTCGACCAGGGCGAGTACGGCGATGCCGCGGGCGTGCAGCGCGGCGACGGCATCGGACGACAGGCGGGGCAGCGCGTCGGCGAGCACCACTGCGCGGGCTTGGCCGCTGGCGGCGGCTGCCATCACGTCGGCGATGTCCACGCAGCGCCGTACCACCCGGATCCCGGAGGCGTGCTCGGTCCGCCGTACGACATCTGCTTCCCACGGCGCGCCGGTCACCGCCAGCAGGATCGGGATCGACATCAGCCGGCCTTCCGGACCAGGGTCGGCTCTCCGGCGCTGATCGCGGTCAGGGCGGACGGGATGCGGGGCAGGTCGCTCTGCGTCAGGCCGACCGTGATCTGGCGGCGTGCGGAGCCGCCGGCGACGCCCTTCAGCGAGTCGATCTGGAGCACGCGGACACTGCTCCACAGGGGCCGGGCGGGCTGGCCCTCCGCCTTCGGCACCACCCAGACGTCCACGAGGTCGCCGACCGCGGTGTCGGACGGCAGGTGGCCCGTGGCGACGGACAGCGGCATCTCGGTGCGGTCCCGGTCGGAGGCGGGGACGGCGGCGTCCTTCGGAACGAACTCGCCCGGACCGACGGTGCGGCCGACGACCAGGCCCTCCAGCGCGGCGTCGGCCGACAGGTACCGCTGGGAGTCGTCGCTGCTGGTGAAGCGGACCCGGACCGTGGTCAGGTCGTCGGTGGTCAGCGGGGTCCCGAGCTTGAGCTCGTGCTTGGCCGCCCAGATCGTGGTGGTGTCGTCCGCGGACGACAGCAACTTCGCCCCCGCCAGCGCGGTGATGGCGACGAGCAGCACGCCGAGCACCAGGCGGCCGTCCTTCCAGCGCGCCTTCCGGTTGCGCTGCGCCGGAGCGGCCGGTGCCCCGAACCCGCTTCGCACTGCCGTGTCGACCACGTCGTCTCCCCAGTCGATGGATCGCTCTCGGCGGACATTCTGCCTGGTCGCCGATCGCAGGGTGAACAGTCATCCACAGGCTGTCATGACCTGGGGACAAACTCGAACATCCCCTAGCCAACCGTGGCAAACTGAAAGAACCAGCCACTGTGCGAAGGAGTACGACGATGCCGGGTCCCCGATTCCTCCAGCTCGCCGACGTCGCCGAGGTCCTGAACATCTCGGCGAACCAGGTGTACGCCCTGGTCCGGCGCGGCGACATCCCCGCCGTGAAGATCGGCGGGCGCGGTCAGTGGCGCGTCGAGGCGTCCGAGCTGGAGAAGTACATCGAGCGGCTGTACACCGAGACCAAGCAGTTCATCGACACCCATCCCTTCGGCGAAGAGGCCGAGACCACCGAGGACGCGCACCTCTGACAGTCCGCCCGGCGGGCTGGCGCCGGGCTGGGTCCGAGACAGGCGGCGGGGTCCGGGGACAAGCGATTGCTTGTTCCCGGACCCCGCCGCTTGTGCTTTGTGTCAGCGGCGGCGGAGGGCGCGGAGGGACTGGGTAGGGACGAGGCGGACGTTGTAGACCTCGGTACGGCGGCGCGGTGCGTCCAGGGGGTGCTCGGCGAGTTCGACGAAGTCGGCGCCGACGCGGTCGATGGTGCCGGTGACCGGACCGCCGCCACCGCTGCAGAACAACGTGACGGGTGAGCGGTCCCGGGCGATACCGCGAAGCAGATGCGCCAGGCCGAGTTTGCCCTCGACGGCTCCGACGGCCGGCTCCGCCCACGGTCCCAACCGGTGTACGGCGACCAGCGCGGTCACCGGGATCAGCCACTCCTCGTAGCGCTCGGTCTCGAGCAGCAGGCAGTCCTTCCCGACCCGGCTGAGCAGCCCGCGGACGGGCTCCGCGTCGTTCAGTTCGACGCGTACGACGGTGTTCACCGCCCCGCGGAGCCGGTCGAGCACGGTGATCTTCCCGACCTCGGCCCGGATCCGATCGGCGACCTCGCCGTACAGATCACCGTCCTGGAGCGCCTCGAACTGCGACTCCAGGTCCGCGAACAACGCATCCCACCGCATGACCGTGAACCTACCGGGCCCCGGTACCGCGATCACCCTCCGCAGCGGAAATCGACGCAGCGTGCGTTAAGAACTTGCAAAGTGGGCGTAGAACCGGTCTATAGTGGTCAAGCCAAAGCAAACTAAAGCAAACTCATAGGTCAGGGGCGAAGCGGGATGAACGCGATGATCCGGGCGCTCAAAGGCATCCTCGCGGTGCTCGCACTGGCCGGCCTCGGCCTGCTCCTCCGCTGGATGACGGCCGGTTCGATCAGCGGCCTCCGGACCTACGACCTGGATTCGCTGACCGTCGTCGCGGTCGGAACCATCGCCTGGATCGCCTACGCGTGGCTCACGCTGGCCGTCCTGCTCACCGTCCTGGAACAGGTCCCCGGTGTCATCGGCGAACTGGCCGGCGCCGTAGCAGGCCGAATCACCACCAAAACCGCCCGAGCCCTGCTCCGCTCCGGCCTCGGCGTGGCCGCCGTTACGCCCCTCACAGTCGGCGTAGCCAACGCAGCCCCCACCACGGCGCACATCCGCCACACCCCCGAGGCCCCGTCAACCCTCCACCTAGGCGCCGCCCCCACCGCCGATCGCGTGCACCTCACAGACACCCCACAGAACCCCGCCCCCTTCCGCGCGACCGAACCGCGCTCGACCATCCACGTCGGCGGCAACAACCCCAGCCCGCAGCACCCCACCACCGAGTCCGCCTCTACCGCGCAGCTCAGCAACAGCCAGACCGCACCACAGCAGCCGGCCGCAGACCGCAGCAACTTCCGTGCCACCGAGCCCCCGTCGACCCTCCGGATCGGCAACCCCGAGACCGACCCCGGACGCACAAACACCGCGCACGCCGCGCCCCAGCAGCACGAAAACGAAACCGCCCCGGAGCAGGCAACCGGAGGGCACAGCGAGTTCCGGGCGACCGAGCCCGCCTCGACCGTGCAGATCGGCGGCAACGAGACCGCTGCGGAGCAGGCAACCGGAGGGCACGGAGAGTTCGGGGCGACCGAGCCCGCCTCGACCCTGCAGATCGGCGGCAACGAGACCGCTGCGGAGCAGGCAACCGGAGGGCACGGAGAGTTCCGAGCGACCGAGCCCGCCTCAACTGTGCAGGTCGGCGGTAGTGAGGCTGATTCGCGGAAGGCGGGCGGCGAGGCTGCGGGCTCGGATCGGCCAGCAGGTGAGCGGCAGCGGACCGACGTACCGAACCAGCCAGCAGGCGAGCACCAGCGGGGCGACGTACCGAATCAGGCGGCAGGTGAGCGAGCGCGGGTCGGGGTGCCGGATCGGCCTACGGACGGGGCTCCTACCCGGTACACCGAGCTGCGGCCGCGGGTGCCTGTGCGGGTCGTCGTACGCGAAGGCGACTCCCTCTGGAGCATCGCCGCCCGCGAACTCGGCCCCGCCGCCACGAACGACGCCATCGCCGCGCGCTGGCCCGACTGGTACGCCGCGAACCGCCAAGTGATCGGGGACGACCCCGACCTCATCCTCCCCGGACAGGTCCTCCGCATCCCGCCGGCACCCAACGGCGACCACCTCCCGCCCCATCACCAGGAGCCGTGACATGAGCCAGCAGCACAACCTCGCGCAGGCCGACCCCACCACCTTCACGACCGCAGCACCGCACGCACCGGAGGCTCCCATGGCCGTCACCCCGACCCCGTCGCCAACCGAGCTCACCACCCCGCGCACCCCGCGGTCCGCGAGCACCTCCGCCCCGCTCGCCACCGCAGCTCCGGAGCAGGCAACCACGGGCGACGCGGTACTGACCTCGGTGACCCGCCCCCAACTCCGCTCGCTCACCAACCCAGGCGACCACCAGGTGCCGGCCACCGCCCGGTACGCCGACCAACTCACCCACGGAGCCCTGGCCCTACGCCTCCAGGCCGTCACCCGTCTCGGCCTCCCCACCCCACGCCACCTCTCCAGCACCACCCCCCAGGCAGCCACGCCGAGTCCGGCCGAGGCCGGCAGCGCGCACGCAGGCCTGGCAACTTCGGGCAAGGCGCTCAACAGCCAGATAGCCACCCGTCAGGCAAGCCCACAAGGTGTCGAGCCCCACACCCCGCACGCGGGCGTGGCCGACGCAACCCCGGCAGACGCAGGTATGGCGCACGCGAGCCAGGCGAACGCAGACGTGGCGGACAGGCCTATCGAGAAGCTCAGCGTGGTGCAAGACAACCGAAGCGCCACGCCGGCAGACGCGGCGCCTGGGCGCCCTGACGGAGCCCAGGCACCGCTCAACACCACCCCGAGCACGCGTCCCGCGGAGGATGCGAGGCGGACTGCGCCAGGTACGGCCGGTGGTCAGGCGGTCCGCGGTGCGGGCGCCGCTGGCGCGCGAGGTACCGCGGCGGTTTCGGCCGCCTCCCGAGCGACTTCGGGGACCGCGGTTGTTGGTGGGGAGGAGGCTCGGCGTGGGGAGGTGCCGGGGTTGCCGGGGGCTCGGGTTTGGGGTGGGCGATTGGCTCAGGCGGTGTCTGAGGTGCTGGCGGGAGATCGGCCGATCTCGCAGCTGGTGCGGTTCACCGACGATGCGGTGTTCATGGACCTGAACCGCCGGGTGCGGATGCTCGGGCTGAACTCGACCGCTGGTTCGCGTGGGGCGAAGGAGAAGAGCACGGTCCGCTCGGTGCGGGTTTTCATGCCGAACCCCAGCATCGCCGAGGTCGCCGCGCACGTACGGTACGGCCGCCGCTCCCGCGCGATCGCCCTTCGCCTCGAAGTCCGCCGCAACCGCTGGGTCTGCACCGCCCTCGAGCTCGGCTGAACCTTCCCCCAGACGGTGGTGCGTCGCTGCGCCGTGGACACCTGCCGGCGAGTGTGAACATCTGGTCAGCTGTCCGCGCTCCCCTTGGGTTGTCCGCAGTTCCGTCGGCTGGACGGCAGCGATCGGTTGGCCTGCGAGAGCGTACGAAACGAGGGGCAACTCTTGGGTGGAGGTTGGCGTCTCAGAGGGTGCAATTTGATTGTGCTGTAGCTGTCACATGGTTTGGGGTGGGGCGGCGTACGGTGGCTGGGTTGTCGGGTCTTCGGGGGTACGGGGAATGGCTGGGAGCACGACTGCTTGGCAGGTCGGTGTTGATGAGCTGACCGCGGCTGAGCGGGCGCGGGTGGTGCCTGTGGTGCGGGGGCGGCGGTGGAGCGAGCGCGTGCGGGTGCTGTATCCGTTGGCGGTGCGTTATCACCGCGCCGTCAAGCGCATCGAGTGGATGCGTTCCAGGACGCCGTACGCCGGGACGCGCGACGTCAACGATCTACCCGTGCGCATCAAGCGCCACAAGTCGTTGCTGTTGCGGCAGCTCGGGGAGACCGAGATGTGGATGCAGCACAACAAGGTGACGAACCTGAAGCTCGCGTGTGCGCAGGTCGACGGTCTGCTGATCCGGCCGGGTGAGACGTTCTCCTTCAACAAGGTCGTCGGCAACGCGACCCGGCGCAAGGGGTACGTGCAGGGCATGCGGCTGTCGAACGGCCAGGCGAAACCAGGTATCGGCGGCGGCATCTGTCAGCTCGCCAATCTGCTGCACTGGATGGTCCTGCACTCGCCGATGACCGTGACGCAGCGGTCCACGCACAGCTTCGACCCGTTCCCGGACAACGGTCGCGTACTGCCGTGGGGTGTCGGCTGCAGCATCGTCTACAACTACGTGGACCTGCAGTTCCGCAACGACACCGACCAGACGTTCCAGCTGCGCACCAGTGTCGGCGACCGCTACCTCGAGGGCGAGATCCTCGCCGACAGGCCCGCCGAGTCGTCGTACCGCGTGTTCTCGAAGGACGAACGGTTCCTCCGGGCCGGTGCGGACTACTTTCGCCGCAACGAGATCTGGCGGACCGTGATCGATCGCCGCACGGGTACGCCGGTCCGCGACGAGCTGATCCGCGAGAACGTTGCCCTGGTCAAGTACCTTCCGGTCGACGTACCGGTGCTGGACGTCGTCCTCCCGCACTGATCACTCGAGCAGCGCGCACCCGTACTTCTCGAACAGCGCCGCGACATCCCCCGAGAACCCGCCGTGCAACTCCGCCAGCAGCGCCTGTGTCGTCGCCGACATCACGAGTACGTACCGCGCCGGCTCCTCGCTCGGGTTGCCGAACGTGTGCGGCACGCCCCGCGGCCCGACGATCCCGGACCCGGCCGGTACGTCGTAGTACTCGCCGTCGATGTTCAGCCGCAGCGTCCCGGACAGCACGTACCAGGCCTCGTCGTCGGTGTGGTGCACATGCAACGGCGCCTGCCACGCGACCTGGTCCGTCGTACGCCCCGCCGCCTCCCACTCCGCGAGCACGAGCCCGGATCCCTCCGGCGCGATGGTCCGCCCGAGCAGCGGCACCCCTGACAGGTCGTCGCGACGTGGCACCAGGATCTCCTCCTCGTAGGGCACTCACCATCCTCATGCCCCGACCCGCACCCGGCAAACTGTCGGCGGGGCGTAGCAAACTGGAGAGGTGACCGTCGCTGTCGAGCCGTACCGGGAGCGCCCCGCGCGCATCGCCGGCGCCGACCTGTGGACACGTACGGCGGAAGGCGGGGAGTACCGGATCCTCCCCGACGGCTGCATGGACCTGTTACTCATGGACGACGACCTGATCGTCGCCGGGCCGGACAGCCGTGCCTGGACGGGCAGCGCGCCGCGCGGGACGCGGTACGCCGGGATCCGGTTCGCGCCCGGTGCCGCGCCGGCGTTCATCGGCGTACCCGCCCGCGAACTGCTGAACGAACGGGTCCGCTTGGCCGACCTCTGGTCGCCGAACCGCAGCAGACGGCTCCTGGACCGCATCCGCGCGGCGCCGGACCGGGCAACAGCCCTGGACCTGGAGGTCGCGAAGCTGGTCGAAGAGCCCGCCGACCGTCTGACAGCCCACGTACTGCGCAGCGTCCGCAGCGGCCTGCTCCGCGGCACGGCCGGCGTCTCCCGCCTCGCCGGGACGATCGGCCTGAGCGAGCGGCAGCTGCATCGCCGCTGTCTGGACGCGTTCGGCTACGGGCCGAAGATGCTCGACCGCGTGCTCTGGATGAACGTCGCGCTCGACCATGCCCGCACCGGCCTGCCGCTCGCGGACGTCGCCATGATCACCGGGTACGCCGACCAGGCCCACTTCACCCGCGACGTCAAAGCCCTCACCGGTCTGCCGCCGAAGATCCTGCTGGGCTGACACACTGCTCTGCATGAGCGAAGTCGGTACCACGACGACGTTGCGGCACAACCCGCTCAACGCGGTGACGGCGAACGTCGAGCGGATCACCTACGCCGACGGCCGGACCGTCGTACGCAAGGAACTTCGGCGGCCGACCGGGTCTTCCGGTCCGTGGGCCGCCTCGACAGACCCGCGGCACTGGAACTACTGGCGCCGCGAGCTCGAGGTGTACCGCGACGACGAACTCCGCGCACGACTCGCCGACACCGGACTGGTCCTGCCCGAGGCGCAGGTCGACGAAGGACCTGACGGCGCCGTCCTGCTCATGGAAGACATCCGCGGTACGCCGGGCACGCACTTCAGCCTCGCGGAACACGCCGCACTCGCGCGGGCCTGCGGTCGCTGGCAGGCCCGCCCCACCGGGGAGCGACCGTGGACGTCGACGGGCTTCCTCCGCGACTACTCGACGACCCGAGACGTCCCGTGGCACCTGATGACCGACGACACCGCCTGGCAGCAGCCACTCATCCGGGAGACGTGGCCGGCCAGGCTGCGAGAGGCCTGGACCCGGCTGCTCGTCCACCGTGAGGCACTGCTCGACCTGGTGGCTGCTCTCCCCCGCGCCCGCTGCCACCTGGACTTCTGGGTGTCGAACGTGATCCAGCGGCCAACCGGCGAACTCGCCTTGTTCGACTGGGCGTTCTACGGCGACGGCGCGCTCGGTGAGGACATCGGGAACTACATCCCGGACGCGGTGTTCGACCTCTTCTGGCCGGACGAACGTCTCCCCGAACTCGCCGACACCTGCATCACCAACTACCTCGACGGCCTGCGTGAGGCGGGGTGGCGTGGCAACCGGGACCAGGTGCGGCTGGCGGTGATGGCGTCCGGTGTGAAGTACGCGTGGCTGCTGCCCCACTTACTCGGCCGGGCGTCCGACACCACGCACAACGCCTACCACCGCCAGGTCGACAGCCGCCACCTGTTCCACCAGCGCGGTCAGGCCCTGCTGTACGTCGCGGAGCGGTGCGCCGAGGCACTCAGCTGACGATCAGGAACTCCGGTCCAGCCGGGCGACACCGATGGCGGCATCGGCCATGCCGTAGAAGACGTAGCGGATCCCGTCGACCTCCTCGATCGCGGTCGGGAAAACGACGTTTCCTACCGTTCCGACCGTTTCCTCCTCGGTTTCCGGAACCATCAGCGGCTCGGTCGTGCGCGTGACGACCCGCGTGACGTCCTCGGGGTCCAGAATCAGCGCGCCGGCGGCGTAGCAGACCTTCTGGGTTGCCGGGTCGAAACCTTCGGGCCGCTCGCCGGTGACGCCGTGATGGATGACGAGCCAGCCTTCTGGGACCCGCAGCGGAGCCGGACCGGCGCCGATCTTCAACTCCTCGAAGGGGTACTCCGGCATCGCGACCAGCCGGTGCTCCCGCAGGTGCACGAGGTTGCGCAGATCCTCCTCGACGGCCGTCACCGGGACGAACGACACCCAGATCCCCGGACGGTCGTCCGGCACGCCCGCCGGCAGATGCACGCCCTCGCCCTCACGGAACCACCCCAGGTCCCACATCGGCCGGTGCAGCATCGCGTACGACGGAACGCCGTCCGGACCCGGCACCGGCTCCGGGAAGAAAACGGTGTCCTTGTTCGGGAACAGGTTGAGGTCGGTGTCCAGCCCGGGCTGATACTCGAAATGCAGCGGACCGAGCCGCCGCCAGTCCCGCAGGTCCGACGACACCGCGAGCGCGGGCTTCGGCCCGAGCGGACCGAACGCGACGTACGTCATCACATGCAGGCCGAGCGACGGCACGTAGGTGACCCGCGGGTCTTCCACGCCGGCGTTGTTCTTCCCGCGCTCCCAGCCCTCGTCCGGGGCGAGCACGACACCTTCCCGACGGACACCGGACGGTATCCCGTCGGTCAGCTCGACCGCGGCCAGTCCGACCCGGGACACGTTGCCCGTAGCAACCAGCCGCGGCAGCAGGTACAGCCGGCCGTCGGGGGTGTGCCCGGTGGCGGGGTTCAGCACCCCCTCGGCCTCGAGCTCGTTGCCCGGCTCGGCGGTCATCAGGACGCCGACGCGCGTGAGAGTGTAGGGAAATGTCACGAGAAGCCTTTCTGGGACAGCGTTTTCGGGTCCGCCCTCGACGCCCGGCAACAGATTCGTCATCGGCGTGGACCTCTCGGACACGCCGTCTGCAGCCGGGGCCGGCAGCGTGAGCGGCCGTCGCTTTAAACCGGTTTAAGAGGCATCTAAACCGGTTGAAGCCATCGCCGTCAAATTCCGGCGGCTTGCGCACTAACGCAATCTCTGGCCGGTTCCGAGCACTCGTTTGCAGCCGATCGCTTGACGAGCGTCCGGGCGGAGCGCTTCACTGGTCGGCAGTGACGCACCCAGCCGGTACCAGGCCGACGGCCTGAAGTCCGGTTTTCCGGCGCCAGGGAACTGAGAAGCCCGAGGCGGGGTCGCGTCCCCGGGACCGATGGAGCCAATCGTGTCCAGACTCACCCGCCGCCTGCCGGCAGCAGTCGCGGCCGTGCTCACGACCGCCCTCGCGCTCACCGCCTCCACCCTCGCCGCCTCCGCCCTCACCCGAAACCCTGCCGACGCGGCCGTCACGCTCCCGCCGGCGCACGCGAAGTTCGACTACCAGATCGGCGGCGCGTACACCCCGCCCGTCGGCGTCCAGGTGGTCACCCGCGACCGGACCGCCGCACCGGCCGCCGGGCTCTACAACATCTGCTACGTCAACGCCTTCCAGGTCCAGCCCGGCGAACAGGACCAATGGGCACCCGACCTGCTGCTCCGCGACGCCGACGGCAACCTCGTGATCGACGAGGACTGGGGCGAGCCACTGCTCGACCTCCGGACGGCGGACCAGCGGACCCGGATCGCCGCGAAGGTCAACGGCTGGATCGACGGCTGCGCCGCCAAGGGCTACCGGGCGATCGAGCCGGACAACTACGACAGCTACACCCGCTCGCGGAACCTGCTCACCGCCGCTCAGGCCAAGGCTTACCTGACCTTGCTGGCCACGCACGCCCACGGCAAGAATCTGGCGATCGGCCAGAAGAACACGGTCGAGCTCGCCGGCGACCGGCAGGCGGTCGGCCTGGACTTCGCGGTCGCCGAGGAATGCGGCCAGTACGACGAGTGCGGTGACTACGTCGATGCCTTCGGCAACAACGTGATCGTGATCGAGTACACCGGCGAGGGCCGGCGTACGGCGTGTTCGCAGTACGGCGGAACGCTCTCGATCGTGCAGCGCGACGTGGACGTGTCCACTCCGGGCGATCCCGGGTACGTCCGCAAGACCTGCTGAAACTCCTTTCCCCCACCCCTTTTCTGGAGACCCTCATGTCCCAGCATGCTCCGAACCTGTCCCGCCGCGACGTTCTCCGGGCCGCGGCCGCACTGGCCGCCGTCGGCACAGCCGGCACCGTGGGTGCCTGCGGCAAGAACGACGACGACCAGGGAGTCGGCGCCGACGGTGTCGTGACGCTCGACCTCTGGCACGGTCAGGTGGATCTCGGTAAGGCCGCGATCGACGCCCTGATCACCGCGTTCAACCAGTCGCACCCGAAGATCAAGGTGGTCGGGGGCGGTGGCGGAGTCACCGCGGACAGCATGCTGCAGAAGGTCACCGCGGGTCTGGCGGCCGGGTCCTACCCGGACATCGCGTACATCTTCGGGTCGGATCTCGCCAGCCTGACCAAGAGTCCCAAGGTCGCCGATCTCACCGGTCAGCTGAAGATCGACGACTACTGGCCGGCCGCGAAGGACGCGGTCAGCGTGAAGGGCAAGGTCCGCGCCGCGCCGGCGCTGCTCGACTCGCTGTGCGTGGTCTACAACAAGAAGCTGTTCGCCGCGGCCGGCGTACCGGCGCCGAAGCCGGGCTGGACGTGGGACGACTTCGTCGCCGCGTCGAAACAGCTGACCAACCCGGCGAAGGGCGTCTTCGGCACCGGCTGGCCGGGCGTCGGCGACGAGGACACCGTGTGGCGGCTCTGGCCGATGATCTGGGACCTCGGCGGCGACGTGGTCAGTGGCGACGGCAAGAAGGCCGGCTTCGACACCGTCGGCGCGCGGGCTCTCGAGACGCTGGACCGGCTGCGCATCGACAAGTCGTTGTACGTCGACCCGAAACCGGGCAGCGAGCAGCTGTACCAGGTGTTCCTCGGCGGCCGGATGGGAATGGTTGCCACCGGCCCCTGGCAGCTCCCCGAACTGAACGACAACGGCATCGAGTACGGCGTCGTTCCGCTGCCGTCGTACTCCGGGAAACCGGTGACGATCTCCGGTCCGGACACCTGGACGATCTTCGACAACGGCAAGGCCAAGGTGAAGGCGGCCACCGAGTTCGTCACCTGGCTGGCGGATCCGGCGCAGGACATCCAGTGGGACGTCAAGGGCGGCAGCCTGCCGATCACCAAGGCGACCGCGGAACTCCCGCAGTGGAAGAAGCATTCCGCGGAGACGAACGGGCTGGACGTGTTCGTGACGGCGCTCGACACCGCGAAGGTGCGGCCGACGATCTCGGCGTACCCGAAGATCTCGCAGCACGTCGGTGAAGCGATTTCCGCCGTACTGCTCGGGAAGCAGAGTCCTGCGGAGGCTTTGAAGAAGGCTGTCGACCAGTGCAACCAGGTGCTGGCGGTGCCGAACTGATGGCGAGCGTGGTCGGTACGTTCACCGTCGACCCACGGAGCCGGGCGGCCGCGCGGCGACGGAGGCGTGGTGAGGGAGCGACCGGGTGGGTGTTCGTGAGCCCGTCGGTGCTGCTGATCCTCGGGCTGAGCGTCGTACCGGTGCTGTGGTCGTTGCTGTTGTCGTTCCAGGTCAACGACCTGGTGTCGCCGAGCGAGTGGGTCGGCCTCGCGAACTACAAGGCGCTGCTGAAGGATCCGTCGTTCGGGTCGGCGGTCTCGCACACGGTTGTCTACGCCGCGCTCTATGTGCCGTTGAGTGTCGTCGCGGGGCTGGCGATCGCGATCGCGCTGGATCGGAAGATCGCGCTGATCGGGCTGTACCGGACGCTGGTGTTCGTACCGTTCGTGGTGTCGGCGGCGGCGCAGGGCGTGCTGTTCTCGTTCGTACTGGACCCGGAGTTCGGCGCGGCGAACTCGGTGCTGCACAAGCTCGGGTTGCCGGCGCAGGGGTTCTTCAGCGATCCGGGGCAGGCGCTCTACCTGCTGGTCGCGATCTCGCTGTGGAGCGGCACCGGGTTCTGCGTGATCGTCTACCTGGCCGGTCTGCAAGGGGTTTCGAGCGACCTGGTCGAGGCAGCGCGGATCGACGGCGCGAATCGCTGGGGTGTACTGCGGCACGTCACGCTGCCCGCACTGACGCCGGTGACGATCTTCCTGCTGCTGTTCCAAACCATCAACGCGTTGCAGGTGTTCGACCTGGTGTTCGTCACCACGAAGGGCGGACCGCTCGGGTCGACGACCGTGATCGTGTACTTCATCTGGGAGAAGGCGTTCAAGACGTTCACGGCCGGGTACAGCGCGGCGGCGGCGTACACCTTGGCGGTCGCGCTGCTCGTCATCGGCGTCGCGCTGCAGGTCTACCGGCGGAGGGTGGCCCGATGAAGCGACTGCCCTTCAGCGGTTGGCATCTCGTGCTCGCGCCGCTGGCGGTACTGTTCGCGTTGCCGCTGGTGTGGCTGCTGATCAGCTCGGTGATGAGCAACGCGGAAATCAACCGTTTTCCGCCCGCGCTGTGGCCGCAGGGGATCAAGCTCGACGGGTACCGGTACGTGCTCGGAAACGCACTGTTTCCGCAGTGGTTCCTGAATTCCCTGATCGTTTCCGCGGTGGCCGTGACCGCGAACCTGGTGCTCGGCTCGCTCGGCGGGTACGCGTTCGCGCGGATCCGGTTCGCCGGGTCGAAGCTCGTACTCGGGCTGATGCTGGCGACGATGGTGATCCCGTTCCAGCTGACGATGATCCCGACGTTCCTGGTGATGAAGCAGCTCGGACTGATCGACACACTCGGCGCGCTGATCGTTCCGTCGCTGGTGACACCGCTGTCCGTGTTCCTCTTCCGGCAGTTCTTCGTCTCGTTGCCGCGGGAGCTCGAGGAGGCGGCCTGGATCGACGGCTGCGGCCGGCTCCGGATCCTGGTGTCGATCGTGCTGCCGCTCGCCCGTCCGGCGTTGAGCACCGTCGCCGTCCTGACCTTCCTCGCGACCTGGAACGACCTGACCTGGCCGTTGATCGCGATCAACGGCGAATCCACCTACACCCTCCAGCTCGGACTGACCACGTTCCAGGGGCAGCACCACACCCAGTGGTCCGCCGTGATGGCCGGCAACGTCATCACCGTGCTGCCCGTCCTGCTGGGGTTCCTCCTGGCCCAGAAGGCATTCATCCGCTCGCTGGCATCCACCGGACTCAAAGGCTGACACATGAGTTTCGATCTTCTCGTGATCGGTGACGCGAACCCCGACATCGTCGTCGGGCCCGTCGACCAGCCGATCCTCTTCGGCCAACGGGAACGCCTCGTTCCCCACGGCTCCCTCGTCCTCGGCGGCTCGGCCGCGATCATGGCCTGCGGCGCCGCGCGGCTCGGCCTCAACGTCGCGTTCGCGGGTCGCGTCGGCGACGATCCGGCCGGCGACTTCGTCCGTACGTCGCTGGCGGACCGGGGCGTGAACGTCGACGCGCTGGTCACTGATCCGGAGCTGCCGACACCCTTGACCACGATCCTCACCTCGGGGGACGATCGCGCGATCCTGACGTCAGCCGGATGTCTGGCCAGCACTGTGGCGGAGGATGTACCGCCGGAGCTCGTGCGGTCGGTGCGGCATGTGCATGCTGCCTCGTTCTACCTGATGCCGGGGCTTGCGAACGGCCTGGCGGGGATCTTCCAGGAGGCCAAGGCCGCCAAGGCCACCACGTCGCTGGATCCGAACGACGACCCGTCCGGCCGCTGGGATCGCGTGGTCCTCGATCCGATCCTCCGGGTCACCGACTACTTCCTGCCCAACGCGGCCGAGGCCCTCGCGCTCACAGGTCACCACTCGGTCGAGGACGCCGCCGGAATCCTGGCCCGCGCCGGGAGCCGCGGAGGGAGCCTCGGGGGGAGCCTGGTCGTCGTGAAGAACGGGCCGGAGGGTGCTCTGGCTCACAATGGGTCCAGGGTCATCACTGCGCCGGCGCTGAAGGTGGACGCGATCGACGCGGTCGGAGCGGGCGACAGCTTCGACGCAGGATGGGTGGCCGCGGTACTGAACGGATTCAAGCCGGACCGTGCGTTGGCGATCGCGACCGCCTGCGGTTCGCTCTCCACCCGCGGCGCCGGCGGGACCGCCGCACAACCTACCTGGGACGAGGCCCTCGGGAGTGTGACGCCATGACGACAATCGCTTTCGTGGGAGCCGGAAGCGTCGTGTTCACCCAAGGACTGTTGGCCGACCTGTTCGATCTCGATCTGGGACGGTTGGAGATCCGGCTGCACGACATCGATCCCGAGCGGCTGGCGACGGCGGCAGCGGCCGCGGCGTACCTCGCCCGCCACCACCACGTGACGCCGCGGATCACCACACACCTCGAGCGTCGCGCGGCGCTGGACGGCGCCGACTTCGTGATCAACATCGTGCAGGTCGGGATGAACGCGGCCACGCGGACCGACTTCGAGATCCCCGCCCGCTACGGGCTCCGCCAGACGATCGGCGACACCCTCGGCGTGGGCGGCGTGTTCCGCGCGCTCCGGACGTTCCCGGTCCTGCGGGCCCTCGCGAAGGACATCGCCGAGGTCTGCCCGGATGCGTGGCTGCTCAACTACACCAACCCGATGGTGATGAACGTCTGGTACCTCAAGGCGCTCGGCGTCCGCAACGTCGCCGGCCTCTGCCACTCGGTCTACTGGACGATGCACGGCCTGTCCGAGCTGGTCGGCGTACCGTACGACGACGTCACCTACCTGGCCGCCGGGGTCAACCACCAGTCGTGGGTACTGCGCTTCGAGCACGACAACGAGAACCTGTACGACCGGTTGGACGAGGCGATCGCGGCGGACCCGGAGCTGCTGCGGCGGGTCCGCGTCGACATGTACCGGCGGCTCGGGTTCTACCCGACGGAGACGAGTGAGCATTCGTCGGAGTACGTCCCGTGGTACCTCTCGCACGCGTCCGAGGTCGAACGGCTACGGCTGCCGATCGGGGCGTACCTGGACATCGTCGCGGACAACCTGGCCACCTACGAGCAGACCCGGAACGCCCTCAAGGCAGGCGATCCGGTGGAGGTCGAGCCGACGACGGAGTACGCCCCGCAGATCATCCACAGCATCGTCACCGGCACACCCCGCACCGTCTACGCCAACCTCCCGAACACCGGCCTGATCTCCAACCTGCAGTCCGGCGCAATCGTCGAGGTCCCTTGTCTGGTTGACGCTACGGGCATCCAGCCGACCGCGGTCGGCGCACTGCCGGCCCAGTGCGCCGCCCTCAACCGCTCGTACCTCAACGTGGCAGAACTCGCCGTACAGGCCGCGATCGACGAGGACCCGCGGGCGATCCGCCAGGCCGTGATGGTCGACCCCGCGACCGCGGCCGCGCTACCGGTGGAGCGGATCTGGGAGCTCTGCAACGACCTGGTGCTTGCTCACCGCAACTACTTGGACCCGTCGTTGAGGGCGGCCCTCAGATAGTCGCGGTACGTCGCGAAGCCGGCCACGACCTCGGCCGCGGTCGGCTGACCGGTGAGCGCGCCGACGCCCTGGCCCGCGTAGATCGACGTGCGGGCCGGGTCGGCGGCCTTCGTGCCCTCGACGTACTCGGCATGGCCGGCGTCGTCGGACTTCAGCTCCTGCTCACGCCCGGCCCAGGTGTCGAAGTACGCATTGCGGAGCGCGCGGCCGCCGAACTCGTCCGGCCAGCCCGCACGGGACGCGGCGTCGAACACCGTGCCGTAGACGGTGTCGGTCTCGTCGGCCTCGATGACCGCCCGCCGCACCGGCTCCTTCGTCTGCGCCTCCACGCAGGTGAGGAACGCCGTACCGATCCACCCGCCGACCGCCCCGGCCGCCAGGACGGCCGCCAGTCCGCGCGGCCCGGAGATCCCGCCGCCCGCGAGCACCGGGAGGTCCGTCAGGTCCAGGATCGCCTGCAGCAACGGCAGCGTCGCCACCGCGTTCCGTCCGTGGCCGCCCGCTTCGGCGCCCCGGACGACGATCGCGTCGACCCCGGCCCGCACCGCCTCCCGGGCGTCGGCGACCGTCCCGGCCTGCGTCGCGACCACGATCCCCGCGTCCTGCAGCCGGCCGACGTACGGCCGGTAGTCCCCGAAGCTCAGCGAGACCAGCGCCGGCTTCAGCTCCAGCACCGCCTCGAGATGCTCAGGGTGATCCGCCACCGACCAGGCCATCAACCCGATGCCGTACGGCGCCCCGCCCGCGGCCGCGATCGCGCCCTCGGTACGGATCCACTCGGCCGTGACCGCCGATCCCGCCCCGAGCATCCCCAGCCCACCCGCGGCCGAGATCGCCGCCGTGAGCTTCCCGCCACTCACATTCGCCATCGGCGCCCCCACCACCGGCACCGCCAGCCCGAACTTCTCCGTCAGCCACATACCCCCACCGCACCACACCGCAGCGCCCCGCCGCCATGGCAGGCGCCACACGCACGACAGCCGGCCCACAAATGCGGGCCGGCTGTCGGTGGTGCGGGTCAGAACTTGTAGGCGTCCGACTGCGGGTCGCCGTGGCAGCGCTTGTACTTCTTGCCGGAGCCGCACGGGCAGGCGGCGTTACGAGGCGTACCGGCGTACTCGAGCTGGCCGTCCTCGACGGCGTCCTGGTGCGTGGAGACCTCGTCGTCACCGTCGATGGTCGGAGCGGAGTACGTCAGCCGCTGCTGCCGGGGCTCGTTGGACAGGCCCTTGGCCCGCAGCTTCGGGGCCTGGCGCGGCGTGTCCTGCGGCCGCTCGCCGTCCTCGGTCCGGCCGTCGAACTCCGCGACCGGCGCGCCCGGGGTCAGGATGTCCTGGATCCGGCGTCCCTCGAGGCCTTCGGCCGGCTGCGCCTCCTCGGCGAGTGCCTGGGCCGCCTCGACGTTCACCTCGACGTTGAAGATGAAGCCGACCGACTCCTCCTTGATGGACTCCATCATCGCGGCGAACATGTCGTAGCCCTCGCGCTGGTACTCGACCAGCGGGTCGCGCTGCGCCATCGCCCGCAGGCCGATGCCCTCGCGCAGGTAGTCCATCTCGTACAGGTGCTCGCGCCACTTGCGGTCCAGCACGCTCAGCACGACCTGGCGCTCCAGCTCGCGCATCGCCTCCTCGCCGAGCGACTCCTCACGGCGCTCGTACGCCGCGTTCGCGTCCTCGAGGAACCGCTCGACCAGGAAGTCCTGGGTCAGGCCCGCCTTCTCGCCGCCGGCCTCCTCGATCAGCTGCTCCTCGGTGAGCTCGCTCTTGTAGAGCGTCCGCATCGCGGTGAACAGCGCGTCCAGGTCCCAGTCCTCGGCGAACCCGTCCGCGGTCGCGCCCTGCACGTACCCCGTGACGGTCTCCTCGAGCATGTCCTGCACCTGCTCGCGCAGGTCGGCGCCCTCGAGCACCCGGCGGCGCTCGTCGTACACGACGTGCCGCTGCCGGTTCATCACGTCGTCGTACTTGAGGATGTTCTTCCGGGTCTCGAAGTTCTGCGCCTCGACCTGGGACTGCGCGGACGCGATCGCCTTGGTGACGACCTTGTTCTCCAGCGGCTGGCTGTCGTCGTTGTTCCGCGACATCGCCCAGTCGACCATCTCGCGCTTGAACAGCCGCATCAGGTCGTCCTCCAGCGACAGGTAGAACCGGGACAGGCCCGGGTCGCCCTGACGGCCGGACCGGCCGCGGAGCTGGTTGTCGATGCGGCGCGACTCGTGCCGCTCGGTGCCGAGCACGTAGAGGCCGCCGAGTCCGCGGACCTCCTCCTGCTCCGCCTTGACCTGCTTCTCGAACTGCTCGAGGACGGCCGGGTACTCCGCCTCGTACTCCTCCGGGAACTCGGCCGGGTCGATGCCGCGGGCGCGCAGCTCCTTGTCGGCGAGGAACTCCGGGTTGCCGCCGAGGATGATGTCGGTACCACGGCCGGCCATGTTGGTCGCCACCGTGACCGCGCCCTTGCGGCCGGCCTCGGCGACGATCGCCGCCTCCCGCTCGTGCTGCTTCGCGTTCAGCACCTCGTGCTTGACGTTCTCCTTGAGCAGCATCCGCGACAGCCG
Source organism: Kribbella shirazensis (assembly GCF_011761605.1). Lineage (GTDB taxonomy): Bacteria > Actinomycetota > Actinomycetes > Propionibacteriales > Kribbellaceae > Kribbella > Kribbella shirazensis. The sequence goes on from NZ_JAASRO010000001.1 coordinate 8,140,567, forward strand.
CTCCGACTTCTCCACCGACGTCGTACCGACCAGGATCGGCTGCCCGGTCGCGTGCACCTCGACGATGTCCTTGACCACCGCCTCGAACTTGGCGTCCTCGGTGCGGAAGATCAGGTCCCGCTCGTCGGCGCGGACCATCGGCTTGTTGGTCGGGATCGGGACGACGCCGAGCTTGTAGATCTTGGAGAACTCGTTCGCCTCGGTCATCGCCGTACCGGTCATGCCGGCGAGCTTGTCGTAGAGGCGGAAGAAGTTCTGCAGCGTGATCGTCGCGAGGGTCTGGTACTCCTCCTTGATCTCGACGCCTTCCTTGGCCTCGATCGCCTGGTGCAGACCCTCGTTGTAGCGGCGGCCGTGCAGCGTCCGGCCGGTGTGCTCGTCGACGATCAGGACCTCTTCCTGTCCGCCGCCCCCGACCACCACGTAGTCCTTGTCCCGGTGGAACAGGTCCTTGGCCTTCAGCGCGTTGTTCAGGTAGCTGATCAGCGGGGTGTTGGCCGACTCGTACAGGTTGTCGATGCCGAGCCGGTCCTCGACCTTCTCGATGCCGCGCTCGAGGATCGCGACCGTGCGCTTCTTCTCGTCGACGTCGTAGTCGGCGACCCGGCGCTTGGTGTCGTCGATCTCGGCGTCGGTGATCCGCGGGTTCTTCCGCTTCAGCTCCGCCTCGTCGGCCAGCGTCCAGGGCTTCAGCGAGTTCGCGATCCGGGCCATCTCGACGTACCAGCGCTTGGAGTCCTCGGCGGGGCCGGAGATGATCAGCGGGGTCCGCGCCTCGTCGACCAGGATCGAGTCCACCTCGTCCACGATCGCGTAGTTGTGCTCGCGCTGGACGCAGTCCTCGATGGTCTGCGCCATGTTGTCGCGCAGGTAGTCGAAGCCGAACTCGTTGTTCGTGCCGTAGGTGATGTCCTTGGCGTAGGCGATCCGGCGCTCGCCCGGCGTCATCTCGGGCAGGATCACGCCGTAGTCGAGGCCGAGGAAGTGGTACACCCGGCCCATCCACTCGGCCTGGTACTTGGCCAGGTAGTCGTTCACCGTGACCACGTGCACGCCCTTGCCGGACAACGCGTTCAGGTACGTCGGCAGCGTGCCGACCAGGGTCTTGCCCTCACCGGTCTTCATCTCGGCGATGTTGCCCATGTGCAGCGCCGCGCCGCCCATGATCTGGACGTCGTAGTGCCGCTGGTGCAGCGTCCGCTGGGCCGCCTCCCGGACCACCGCGAAGGCCTCCGGGAGCAGCGCGTCCAGGGACTCCCCGTTCTCGTGGCGCTGCTTGAACTCCGCGGTCTGGCCGCGCAGCTCCTCGTCGGACATCGTCTTGAAGTCGTCCTCGATCGAGTTGACCATCTTCGCGATGCCCTGCAGCTGGCGGAGGATCTTGCCCTCGCCGATCCGCAGAACCTTGTCGACAACCTTCATGGTGGGGAGTTCTCTCCTTGCTGCTGAAGCCTGGGGACGGCCGAACGCCGACAGGGCACGACCGACCCTCCCGGTGGGCGTGCGTCCCCCATCGTACGGGGCCGGGTGTGCCAAGCCACGCCCGCAGCGTGCCTCGAGCCCTACTCGACCCACGCGTGAGCCTGCCCGAAAGTTCCCGCCAGCTGCTCAGGAACCCCGCAGAGCGTCACTGAGTGCTGGCGACAGGTCACCGCCGCCCGCCACCCGGACCTGGTCCAGCCCGAGCCAGCCGGCCAGCTGGACGAGCTCGGAGGCCAGCTCGTCGGCGGTCTCCACCGGCGCCTTCGGCTCCGCGTGCGCCGCCTGGACGAGCAGGACGCCGGCGGCGCGGTCGGCCTTCAGGTCCACGCGGGCGACCAGCCGGTCCCCGAGCAGGAAGGGCAGCACGTAGTACCCGTGGACGCGCTTCTCCGCCGGGACGTAGATCTCGATGCGGTACCGGAAGTCGAAGAGGACCTCGGTCCGGGTCCGCTCGAAGACCAGTGAGTCGAACGGGCTGACCAGGGCCCGGGCGTTCACCCGACGCGGCAGGCGGGTGTCGCGGTGCAGGTACGCCGGGCGCTTCCACCCCTCGACCCGGACCGGAAGCAGCTCGCCCTCGGCGACCAGCTCGGAGATCGCCTGCAGGGTCGGCTCCGGCGCCGTCCGGAAGTAGTCCCGCAGGCATTGCGCGGTCGCGACGCCGTGCGCCCGGGCGGCGATCGACACCAGCCCGCGGTGCGCCTCGTCCGGCGACGGCGTCGGCGTGTCGACGACCGCGCGGGGCAGCACCCGTTCCGGTACGTCGTACAGCCGCTCGAACTGCTGGTTGCGCCGGGCGACCGTGATCTCGCCCGCGAAGAACAGGAACTCCAGGGCGCGCTTCACGTCGGACCAGTTCCAGCCCCAGTTGTCCCGGGACCGCTCGACGTCGTCGTCGATCTCGCGGGCGGTCAGGGGGCCGTGGTTCCGGACGTCGGCGAGCACCTGCTCGAGCAGCTCCGGCCGCTCCTTCGCGATCGACCGCGGGCCGCCCCACGCCTCGGTCGTCGCGCGCGCCATCCGCCAGCGCAGCAGCGGGTGCGTCTCGACCGGGACCAGGGACGCCTCGTGCGCCCAGTACTCCACCAGGCGACGCGGGGCCTTCCCGGCGGCGCGGTCCAGGAGGTCGCGCGGGTAGGGACCGAGCCGCGAGTACAGCGGGAGGTACTGCGTCCGGCTCAGGACGTTGACCGAGTCGATCTGGATCAGCCCGATCCGCCCCAGCACCCTGGTCAGCGCCCGTGCGTCGGGAACCCCCTTCGGCCGCGGGTCCAGGAACCCCTGCGCCGCCAGCGCCACCCGCCGCGCCTGAGCCGTCGACAGAGCTTGAGTAGTCACGCGCCGAATTCTGCCCGGTGCCACCGACAGTCCGTGGGCATAACTCCTGAGTTACCGAAAGTGGGAGGTGCGCTACGGACTGTGTTCGGGGAGGCTGCCAGGGAGGCCGTCCGCCCGTGCGGCCCCTATCACCCTGGAGTGAGGCATGACAGGAAAGAAGCATGTGGTCCGCGCTGCCCTGGCAGCCGGCGTACTGACCGCGGCGTCCCTCGGTGCGGTGGCCGTCGCCGGCTCCGCGTCGGCCGCGCAGTCGCCCGACGGACCCAAGACCCGGATCGTCGGCGGCACCATCGCCCATACCGCCGACACGCCCTGGGCGATCCAGCTGTCGAACAGCGGCTCGCCCGACCCGACCGGTGAGTGGTGCGGCTCGACGCTGGTGAAGGCGAACAAGATCGTCACCGCCGCGCACTGCGCCCAGGAGGCCGCGTCCACCTACACCGCGATCCAGGGCCGCGACGACCTGACCGACACCTCGGTCGGCAAGGAGTCCAAGATCAGCAGCATCTGGGTCGACCCGGAGTATGGCAAGTCGCCCGGCCACGACGTCGCCGTGATGACACTGGCGACGCCGTTCGAGGGCGTCGAGACGCTGGCCCTGGAGACCGACAAGGCCGCGGACGCCGCCGGCGCGGCGTCGATCGTGTACGGCTGGGGCGAGACCGAGGGCACCGGCCCGGCCAACACCTTCCAGAAGGTCGACGTACCGGTGCTGGGCGACGCGTACTGCGAGCAGGCGTACGCGAACGAGGGCTACACCGCCGACGGCGAGATCTGCGCCGGGTACGAGGACGGCGGCAAGGACTCCTGCCAGGGCGACTCCGGCGGCCCGCTGGTGCTGAACGGCCGGCTGTTCGGTGTCGTCTCGTGGGGCGTCGGCTGCGCGGACGCCGGCAACCCGGGCGTGTACGCCGAGGTCGCGACGTACGCCGCGGCGCTGCAGCAGCAGATCGACAACTGAGGCCGGCTGAAACCAACTGAGACCGGCTGAGACCGGAGCCAGCGGAAGGGCCGGGCGGTGGTCGCCCGGCCCTTTCTGGTGTGCTCCTCCCGAGGTCCTAGACGGCCAGCCGGATCACGCCGTAGTCGTAACCGCGACGGCGGTAGACGACGCTGGGCTGGTTCTCGTCGGCGTCCACGAACAGGTAGAAGTCGTGCCCGACCAGTTCGAGCTCGTAGAGCGCCTGGTCCAGGGTCATCGGCTTGGCGGTGTGGGTCTTCTCGCGCATCACCAGCGGACCGTCGCCGGTAACCGTGAGGGATCCGTACTTGTGCGTCGCCACCTCTTCCTCGGCGACTGGTTCCTCCACTACGGGTGCGTTGCCGTTGAGCGGCTGCTTCGCGTTCACGTGTCGCAGGCCTTCCGGCGTCCGCTCACCCCGGTGCACACGGCGCCGGTCGGCCGCCTTGCGGACCTGGGACCGGAGCCGGTCCAGGCAGACGTCGAACGCTGCCTGCTTGGTCTCCCCGCACGCCTCTGCGCGGACGACCGGACCCTTGGTGTACATGGTGAGCTCGACACGCATCGCCCGATCGTGCTGTCGCGGGTTCTTCTCCTGGCTGACTTCCACCTCGCACCGCAGTACCCGATGATCGACCTTCTCGATTCGCTCGAGTTTTTCCTCGACGTACTGCCGGAAGCGGTCACTGACCTCGCAGTGATGACCCTTGACAACGACGTCCACGGAAACCTCCATCGATCGGCGACTTCTTTTACGTGTTCGGACCCCCGTACTCGTCGTGACGGTGCCCGAAACGAAAACACCCGCTGTCGAACCCGTCGGACCCGGTGGCGAGGAATCCGGCTGATCCGGTCCTCCACCACTCCACTGCCCGACAAGCCCTAGCGGGTGTCATAAGCCAACGCTAGTCGGCTTCGGCGAAAACCGGTAGAGAAGTTCTCATGAACCAGACGTCCCGTGTCGCGCGGTGGCGGCCAGCACGGCGCAGCCGAGGACCCGGATCCCGCCCGATTCCAAGGCACGGCACGCCTCGCTGAGCGTGGAACCGGTGGTGATCACGTCGTCGACCAGCACGACCGGTTGATCGATCAGCGTTTCAGCCCAGCGCGAACGCAGCCCGAAAACCCCGTCCAGATTGGCCGTACGGCGTTCCGCGGACAGCCCGGCCTGGTCGTCGGGACGCCGGACGACCCGCAACGCGCCGACCGCACGCGCGTCGATTCCCTGCCTGCACAGGGATCTGACGGCGGCCTTCGTCACGCGCCGGAGCGGGTCGTGCCCGCGCTGCCGGACCGTTGCCCGCGGCGACGGCACCGGGCACAGCCAGGCGGCGCGCCGGTCCCCGAGAGCCGTCCGTACGACGTCCGCCAGCAACCGGCCGAGCGGCCCGGCAAGGGCGTACCGCGCCTGCTCCTTGTGAGCCAGGACCAGGTTGCGGAGCTCACCGGCGTACGGCGCGGCGGCGGTTGTCGGCGCGAGACCGGCCGGTCGCGGGTCGGGCCAATGACGGAACGGAGTCAGTTCGGTCAGTAGCCGACGGCAACGACCACAGAGAGTGACGCCGGGCCGCTGGCACCCCGCACATCGCCCGCCCAGCACCAGATCGGCGAACGCGTCCCGGAGCAGCACCCCACCACGATCCCCGTCGCGCCACACCCGTCACAACCTGGTCCCCGCGCCCTGTGGACAACCTCGCGTACGCCGGGTCAGCCAGGGTAGGTCGGGATGATGACGGACTGGTTGTTGTCGGCGTCCATGGAGACCCAGAGCAGGTCCTTGCTGAGCCAATGGATGTGGCCGTCGTCGTCCTGGATCACTGGGAGGGTGTCCTTGTTCGGGTTCGAGGCGACGCGAACGGGGGTGAAGTCAGGCGTCGAGCCGGGCAGCAACTGCAGGCTGGACCCGTCGGTGTTGACCAGCCACACCTGGCGGCCCGAGGTGCCGGACCCGATCACGATGATGCCCTGCTTGTTCCAGGCCGCGTCGGTGATGTTGGTGAGCGCCAGCCGCAGCGGCCGGAACGCTCCGAGGACCAGATCCTTGCCGCCGGTCTCGGTCTGGATCGTGGCGGTCTGCACGTAGTTCTGCGTGGTGCCCTTCTGCCGCATCACCAGCAGCGCCCGGACCCCGTCCGGTGCCATCCGCAGCGCCACCGGGGTGTCGCCGTTGAAGTCGGTCTGGACCGTTCTGATCGGCCCGTCGTGGTCGCGGACCCGGAGACGCGGCTTGTCGCTGTCGGCCTTGTCCAGGAACCACAGGTTGTCCTGGCGGTCGAAACTCGGCGGCAGGGTCTTGCCGTCGACCTCGATCGGCGTCGCCTTGGCGTCCTTGTCCGTCGGCTCCAGCGGTCCGTAGAGGACCCTGTCCCCGTCGGCGGTGACGATCGCGCCGGCGTCGCCGGTCAGGGTGACGGCGAAGGACTGCGCCTTGTGCTCCGCCAGCGGGCCGGCGTTCAGCGGCTGCGGGGCGATGTCGGACGCGCCGTCCAGACCGACGATCCGCTGCGGCGCCTCCTTCAGCAGCCCGTACAGCCTGGTCACCGACCCGCCCGGCACCTGCGGGTCGTACTGGCTGAAGTTCGCGAACGGCAGCACGTCCGGCTCGTCCGGCAGCAGCGGCGCGCCGCCGACGGTGATCTTGGCGCGCAGGTTGAGCTGGTTGAGCGTCCAGACGATCTGGGCCGCCAGCAGCCGGCGTTCCTGGTCGCGGAGCGATCCGGCGGTGTCGTTCAGTGCGACGGTGGCCACGCCGAGGTCGACCGGGACGGACACCTGTACCTCGGTGCCGGGCGGCGCGATCGACACGACACCGTTGCCGAGCCTGCCGGTCGGGCCCTTCAGCAGCTCCTGAATCAGCTGGGTGGCGGCCTGGCCGGACGGGAGGTTCTGCGGCAGGTAGACGGGGTCGGGGACCAGCAGCTCCCGCGACTGGTTGAAGAAGTACAGGTCCCGGGGAGCGAGCTTCAGGTCCACCTGGTTGCTGCCCAGGTACGCCCCCGGCGGGGCCGAGTCGACGCGGAGCTGGTTGTCGACCTTCTTCAGCTTGAAGAAGAAGTCGGCCCTGGCCTTCTCGGGCGCCGGGATCCATTCGCCACGCTCGCCGATGGTGGCGATCTTCCGGGCGGTCAGCTGGATCCCGTCACCCTTGCGGGTGAGCGACTCGGGACGCTGGTCGTACACCACGGTCTGCGACTCCGGCTTCCAGTCCCCCGCGGCTTGCGGCGTCATGTACTGCCGTGCGACGTCGTACGCCTGGGAGTCCGACATCGCCTCCAGGAAGCCGCTGACGATGGCCATGGCGTCGACGTTCGGCCGTGGCGGCTTCGCCTCGACGCCGACTCCGCCCAGGTCCGGTGCCGACCCCTGCCGGTCGCCGTACCGGATGGCGCCCTTGGTCGGGACGGCCGCGCAGCCCGCGAGCATCGCCACGGACACCAGGACCACGAGGAGTCTGCGCCTCACTGCTCCTCACCGCCGCTCCGGCCGGAAACCGTGCTGTTCAGTTTCTGGTACGGCGCGCCGACGTCGACCAGCTCCGTGACGACCCGGCTCGCGTCCGCGGGACGGGCCGGCAGCGGCGAACCTGTGAGCGTCACGTCCGGCCGTCGCGGCAGCGTCAGCCGGAAGTAGGCGCCGTCACCGGGTGAGCCCCACGCGTCCAGCCGGCCGCCGTGCAGCCGGGCGTCCTCGAGCGCGATCGACAGGCCGAGACCGGTGCCCCCGGTGGTCCGGGCCCGGGCCGGGTCGGCCCGCCAGAACCGGCTGAACACCATCTCCGCCTCCTCGGGCCGGAACCCGATCCCGTGGTCGCGGACCGCCACCGCCGCGGCGTCGTCGTCGTACGCCGTGCTGATCCGGATCGGCAGGCCCTCGCTGTGCTCGATCGCGTTGCCGATCAGGTTGCGCAGGATCCGCTCGATCCGGCGGGAGTCCACCTTGGCCCGGCACGGCGCGGGCATGTCGAGCTCGACCGGGCAGCCCTTGCGCTCCAGCAGGGTCTCGTGGCTCTCCAGCACGCGGTTGACGATGTCGCGCAGGTCCACGTCCTCCAGGTCGAGGGCGGCCGCTCCGGCGTCGAACCTGCTGATCTCCAGCAAGTCGGCGAGCAGCTCCTCGAACCGGTTGAGCTCGTTCTGCAGCAGCTCCACGGAGCGGCGGCTCATCGGGTCGAACTGGTCGCGGCTCTCGTGCAGCAGGTCGGCGGCCATCCGCACCGTGGTCAGCGGCGTCCGCAGCTCGTGCGACACGTCCGACACGAAGCGGCGCTGCAGCCGGGACAGCTCCTCCAGCCGGCGGATCTGGCGCTGCAGATTGGACGCCATCTTGTTGAACGACACGGCCAGCCGGGCCAGGTCGTCGGTACCGCGGACCTGCATCCGCTCCTCGAGCTTGCCGGCCGCCAGCCGCTCGGCGATCCGCCTGGCCATCCGCACCGGGGTGACGACCTGCCGGGTGACCAGCCAGGCCACGGCGCCGAGCAGGACGATCAGCAACAGCCCTGCGGTCACCAGCGCGCGCTGTACGACGTCCAGCGTCTCCTGCTGCGCCGTGAGCGGGAAGAGGAAGTAGATTGCGTACCGGTCGCCGGTGGAGTCGATCCGGAGCTGCGAACCGATCACCAGCCCCGGGACACTTGGGCTGTCCCGGTAGTTGATCTGCGTGTAGGTGTCCCACAGCTTGGTGGGGTCGCTCACCACCGAGGAGGCCAGCGGCTGCGGGATCGAGTCGCTGTCGACCAGTCCGGTGTAGCGGATCGCGTTGGACGCCGCCTGGTCGGTCGGCACCAGCAGGACGTCGTACAGGCCCGGGCGGTTGGTGCCGAGGACCAGCTTGGACAGCTCCTGGTTGATGGTGTTGGGGGTGGCGGCGTCGATGGTGACGGACAGCTGCTGGAGCTGCGCCCGCACCTCGGCCTGCGCGCTGGTACGGCGGGATTCCAGGACACCGTCGGTGACCTGGCTCATCATCACCCAGCCGACCAGGATCAGGACGAGCGTCGACATCAGCAGGGTCCCGGTGACGATCCGGGCCTGGATGGAGCGCCGCCAGGCGTCCGGCCAGTGCTTCGGGTGCGTACGCCACAGCGGCGGCGGCTGGGCAGACCAGTCCGCCGCGGCGGCGGTCAGCTCCAGCTCCGTCCCGCGGGACTTGGCCACCTCCTGCTCAGGCGGGGCCGTCTGCCCCGACTGCGGCCCGGTGCCCTGCCCCGGCTCGATCACCGGATCGGGCGCCTGGTCATCGGAGGCAGTCTGCGACTCTTGGCCGCGTCCGTACTCGATCAGTCCGCACCAGCCTTGTATCCGACACCGCGGACCGTCACCACGATCTCGGGGTGCTCAGGGTCCTTCTCGATCTTGGAGCGGAGCCGCTGGACGTGCACGTTCACCAGCCGGGTGTCGGCAGCGTGCCGGTACCCCCAGACCTGCTCCAGCAGCACCTCGCGGGTGAACACCTGCCAGGGCTTCGACGCCAGGCAGACCAGCAGGTCGAACTCCAGCGGCGTCAGCTGGATCGTCTCGCCGGCCCGCTTCACCGAGTGGCCGGCGACGTCGATGGTGAGGTCGCCGATGGTCAGCGACTCCGGACCGGGCTCGTCCATCCGGCGCAGCCGGGCCCGAATCCGGGCCACCAGCTCCTTCGGCTTGAACGGCTTGACCACATAGTCGTCGGCACCCGACTCCAGCCCGAGCACCACGTCCACCGTGTCGCTCTTGGCGGTCAGCATCACGATCGGCACGCCGGACTCGGCCCGGATCGCCCGGCAGACGTCGATGCCGTCCATCCCGGGCAGCATCAGGTCGAGCAGCAGCAGGTCGGGCTTGAACTCCCGGAACGCCGGTACCGCTTTGTCACCGGTCGCACACAGATAGGTGTCATAGCCCTCGTTGCGCAGCACGATGCTGAGCATCTCCGACAACGCGGTGTCGTCGTCGACGATGAGGATGCGGCCCCGCATCGTCCGGTTACCGTCTGCCACGCCCAAGCTCCTTGCCGTCCGGTCCCAACCGATCCTGACCGATCCTGGCGGATCGGTGTGCGCCCGGCGGGTGCCAGGCCGTACGCACTACGGATAGTGTCCCATTCCCCCGGCAGTGCACACGCCGGATCGCCGTGTGACCCCGAGTTGGGCTGTGATCATGGTGCACGGCCGGGGTTCACCACAACTCACGGACCAGCGGGTACGACGGTTCAGGCGGAGAGGAGGCTGCAGTGCGCGATCAGGATATGACGTTGCACGACGACGTCGCGGCCGAGCCGCTGCGGCCGTGGCTGCCCGCGGACCTGCTCGACAACGCGGCCCGGACGATCGCGGACAACAAGACGATCATGCTGGGCCTGCCGGTGCTGGCCGGGATCGCGCTGGTCGCGGTGCAGGCCGTGCTGACCGAGATCGCCGTACCAGGTGGTCTCGGTGGGTTCTTCGGCGCGGACGACCCGTTCGGTCAGGCCGGTGCGGCCTTGTTGCTGACGTACGGCGTACAGGTCGTGCTGTTCTCCGTGGTGTCGAGCATGCTGGCCGGAATCATCGCTCTGGCCGCTGTACGGACTCAGCTGGCGCACCGGGCCGGGCCGCGCGAGTTGATGCGGCTGGTACGACCTGCGCTGCCCGCACTCGCTGCCGTCGGTCTGATGCAGTCCCTGTCGTTCATGCTGCTCATCGGCGGCTGGGGGCTCGCAGTGCTCGGTATCGGCGCCGGGACGGACGCTGCGGTCTCGTCCGACGCCGCCGGCGCCGCCGCGCTCGTGATGATGCTGGTGGGCGGCGTACTCGTGCTGATCTTCGGTATCCGGCTCGTGCTCGCCGGGACTGTCGTACTGATGGAGGGCCGGCATGCGCCGGACATCGGGCTGTACATCCCTGTGCGCGTGGGGGTGTGGGGCGCGCTGCGGCGGTCGTGGCAGCTGGTGAAGGGCAAGTTCTGGCGGGTGTTCGGGATCCTGCTGTTCGGCGGGCTGGTGGTGAACATCATCGGGTACGCGCTGCAGTTCGGGGCGAGCGCGCTGTTGATCACGGTCAGCGGCTGGGCCGGTTCCGACGACAGCACCGCGGCCACGGTCGTGACGATCGTGCTCGGCGTGGCGGTGGCGGTCGCGACCCTGATGACGCTGATCGCGAGCCTGGCCTTCATGTCCGCCGTACAGGCCCTCATTTACCTCGACCTCCGGGTACGGCGAGAAGGTCTCGACCTGTGGATGCGGCCCGCGCTGTGGTCCGGTGAGGGCGCGTGATCCTCTTCCCGCTGGAGCCGCCGGTCGACATCGACCGGGACCAGGCCGCTCAGGAGGCCGCCAAGGAGCTGTCCAAGTCGACGTACCGGGACTCCGGCTCGCTGATCGAGCGGGCCTTCGGCGAGGTCATGGAGTGGATCGGGGACCTGCTGGACAGTCTCACCGGATCCTCACCGAACGGCCACGCCGGTCTGGCCATGCTGATCGGTTTGCTGGTGCTGATCATGGTTGTGGTGCTCTGGCGCGCCGGTGTGTTGCGTACCAGTCACAAGACGAAGTCACAGGCCGTCTTCGACACTGCACGGCCGCAGAGCGCAGCGGAGTACCGTGCACTGGCCGAGCGGGAGGCGGCGTCCGGTGACTTCGCATTGGCGATCCGCAGTCGCTTCCGCGCGTGCGTGGCCGAGCTGACCGAACGGACCGTGCTGGACGAGCGCCCTGGACGGACGGCGTACGAGGTGGTCGCTGACGCGTCCCAGGCAGCACCAGTACTGCGTGACGTGCTGCAGCCCGCCGCGCTGGTGTTCACGGAGGTTGTCTACGGCAACCGTCCGGGAACGCCGCAGCGGTACGCCGCCGTGGTGGCTGCTGACGACGCTGCGAGGACTGCTCGGGTGACCGTATGAGTACGTCGGTCGGGCGGAGCGTTGGTGAGAGCTGGCGGGCGCTCCGGACGCCCCTGCTGGTCACAGGTCTCATCGTGCTCGCTGCGATCGGCGTCCTGATCGCTACGTCTGCCCGGACGTCAGGACCTTTCAGCCCCGACTCCACCGACTCTGACGGGGCACGTGCCCTGGCTGCGTTGCTGGAGGACCACAACGTCTCGGTGCACAGCACGGAGTCGCTGGACGACGCCGTACAGCCAGGTGACGGCAAGGCCCTCATCATCGGGCCGTCTGGTTCGCTCGACGAGTCCGACTGGCGCAGGATCGCCGATGCGCGGTGGAGCCACGTCATCCTGATTCGTCCGAGCAGCCGGGCGCTGGAGGCCCTGGCGCCGGGCGTGCGACCGACAGGTGAGTCGCTGGCGTCCCGCAGTCGTGAGGCACGCTGCGACCTTCCGGCCGCGGTCAAGGCGGGGACGGTCACCGTCGGCGGGCGGACGTACTCCGCTCCGGACAGCGCAACTACCTGCTACGGAGACGGCATCAACAACACCCTGGTGAGGCTGGAGGTCGACGGGCGGGTCGTCGACGTCGTCGGCACGCCGGCCTCGTTCACCAACGACCAACTCGCTGAAGACGGCAATGCGGCGCTGGCCCTCAACCTGATCGGCACGCACCAGGACCTGACCTGGTACCTGCCGCAGTACGAGTCGACATACAACGGGCCTGGTGAGGACGACGGTCCGCCGCTGATCCCACCGGACGTCCGCTACATCGCCTGGGCGGTGGCGTTCGCAGTACTGGTCGTAGCGATCTGGCGGGGCCGCCGGCTCGGACCTGTCGTCGCGGAGCGGTTGCCGGTGATCGTGCACGCTGCCGAGACCACTGAAGGCAGGGCGCGGCTCTACCGCCGCTCGCGGGCCCGCGACCGAGCTGCGGCGGCGCTGCGCGAGTCGGCGCTCGGCCAGCTCCACAAGGCGCACGGCATCCCCCGGCGGGCGGATCCGTCGGCTGTGGTCGCTACGGTCGCCGCACGGACCGGCCGCGACCCAGCCATGCTGTACGAGCTGCTCTACGGTCTGCCGCCACTCACCGACGCCGCACTGATGTCCTTGTCCCAGGAACTCGACGTACTGACGCAGGAGGTACGACACCCGTGACGACTACCGAGGTCACCGCGGAGCAGGCCCGACAGGCGCTGGTCGCGCTACGGACCGAGATCGGCAAGGCGGTGGTCGGCCAGGACACCGCGGTGACCGCACTGGTGCTCGCCCTGCTCTGTCGCGGCCACGTCCTGCTGGAGGGCGTCCCCGGTACGGCGAAGACGCTGATGGTGCGGGCGTTGTCGACAGCGATGCGGCTGGACACCAAGCGGGTGCAGTTCACCCCGGACCTGATGCCTGGCGATGTCACCGGGTCGCTGGTGTACGACGCGAAGACGAGTGAGTTCGAGTTCCGACCGGGACCTGTGTTCACCAACATCCTGCTGGCGGACGAGATCAACAGGACGCCGCCGAAGACACAGGCGGCGTTGCTGGAGGCCATGGAGGAGCGGCAGGTCACCGTGGACGGTGAGCCGCGGAAGCTCCCGGTGCCGTTCGTGGTGGCGGCCACACAGAACCCTGTGGAGTACGAGGGCACGTATCCGCTGCCCGAGGCGCAGCTGGACCGCTTCCTGCTCAAGGTGACACTGGACATCCCGCCGCGGGACGCGGAGATCGCCGTACTGGCCCGGCACGCACAAGGCTTCGATCCACGAGACCTGGCCGCGGCCGGTCTGCGACCGGTGGCCGGCCCGGAGGACCTGACGGCTGGACAGAACGCAGTACGACGGGTTGCGGTCCGGGAGGACGTGCTGGCGTACGTCGTGGACCTGTGTCGCGCCACCCGCCAGTCGCCCTCGCTACAGCTGGGTGTGTCGCCGCGTGGAGCCACTGCACTGCTGGCGGTGTCGCGGGCGTGGGCGTGGCTGTCGGGCCGTGATTACGTCATTCCGGACGACGTGAAGGCGATGGCGCGTCCTTGCCTCCGGCATCGCGTCCAGGTGCGCCCCGAGGCGGAGCTCGAGGGTGTCAGCGCTGACGCAGTACTGGAGAGCGTCCTGGCGACCGTTCCGGTGCCACGCTGATGCTGGCCTTCCTCCAGGTGGTGCGCTGCTCATGGTCCTGACTGGCCGGGCCGGCATCTTGGCCGCTGCTGGGGTTGTCTTTGTCGCCCTGGTGATGCCGTCGTGGGCCGGGGTCGGCGTGGTGGTCGCCGTGGTGCTGGTCGTGTGTGTCGTGGACATGCTGCTGGCCGGGTCGCCGCGCCGGCTGCAGTTCAGTCGTGAAGGCGACAACGCCGTACGGCTGGGTGAGCCGGCTGCGGTGAACCTCCTGGTGACCAACCCGGGTCGTCGCGTGCGCGGGTTGCTGCGGGACGCGTGGCCGCCGTCGGCCGGCGTACTGGATCCGCCGCACAAGCTGGACCTGCCGTCGGGTGAGCGGCGCCGGCTGACCACGCACCTCCTGCCTACGCGACGCGGTGATCGGCACGCTGTCCGGGTGACTGTGCGGTCGATCGGGCCGCTGGGGTTCGCGGGCCGGCAGGGGTCGCACCAAGTCCCTTGGACGGTCCGGGCGCTGCCGCCGTTCAAGAGCCGCAAGCATCTGCCGTCGCGGCTGGCACGGTTGCGGGAGTTGGACGGGCGTACGGCGTTGCTGGTGCGCGGGCAGGGCACGGAGTTCGACTCGCTGCGGGACTACGTGCCTGGGGACGACGTACGCAGCATCGACTGGCGGGCGACGGCGCGACGCGGGAACGTCGTACTGCGCACGTGGCGGCCTGAGCGGGATCGGCAGGTCGCCATCGTGATCGACTCGGGGCGGCTGTCCGCGGGTCGCGTCGGGGACGCCCCACGGCTGGACCACGCGATGGATGCGGCGCTGCTGCTCGCCGCTCTCGCCACGCGGGCGGGTGACCGGGTCTCCTTGCTGGCTTGCGATTCCGCGGTGCGGGCCGACGTACGGCGTCCCGCGCCGGAAGACGTTCTACCGTCGTTCGTGAACGCGCTGGCGAACGTCGAGGCCGAACTCGTCCAGACCGACTTCCGCATCGTCGTCTCACAGGTCCTGGAACGCCTGGGCCAACGCTCGCTGATCGTGCTCCTCACCGGCCTGGACCCCGCCGCGATCGAGGAGTCCCTGCTCCCCGTCATCGGCCCGCTGCTGCGGCGTCACGTCGTACTGCTGGCCTCCGTCGCCGACCCGCGGCTCATCGAACTCGAGTCCTCCCGCGCGGACCTCACCGAGGTCTACAACGCCGCCTCCGCGGCCCGCACCCGCCTCGACCGAGAACGGCTCACCGCCACCCTCACCCGAGCGGGCGTCACCGTGATCGACGAGCCCCCCGACCACATCGCCCCCGCCCTGGCCGACACCTACCTCGCCCTGAAGAAGGCCGGCCGCCTCTAGCTAGACAAGCGCCGCCTCGAACACCTCACGATTCGCCACCACGAACGCGTGCTCCCGCCAGGACCACGCGATCCGCTCCGCCGCCTCCGCACACGGCCGCCGCGACCAGAACTCCACATTCACCACCAGCCGCGCCAGGACGGCCGCGACCAGCTCGGCACGTCGGGAGGTGAGGCCGTAGGCGTCGGCCAGCACTCGGACCTGGTGGGCCTGTCGAGCCGCAGACGACCTCGCGACCGGCGGACAGGTGGCTGTCGCGCGTGGCGTCATGGAAGGCGCGGAGGACGGCGCCGGCCGCTGCGATCTGTTGGTCGGTCCAACGCTGATATCTGGCAGGGACCCAGCCTTCGAGAAACGTGAGGATGTCGCGGCCGGTCTCGTCCTGACCGAGGTACTGCGGGGCCGCCGTGAAACCGTGTTCCGCCAGGAGTTTCAGGAGGTCCGCGGTGAAGGCGGACCGGTCCGAGCCGGGGCGGCGTACCGTGTCACCGACCCGCACGACCCCGGGCGTCAGGCGGCCTCCGGTGAGTGGTTGCTCGGTCACGCCATCGTCGGGCGAGCCTGAGCGAACGTCCACTGATGACCCTCCAGGTCTTCGGCTTCGTAGCAGCGGTACCCGTGCTGGTGGATGTCCGAGAGGATCTTCGCGCCGTTCTCCTGGCTGTGCGCGAAATGCGCGTCGAGATCGTCGACGTACACCCAGACGCTGTGGTCCAGCTGCGCGGTGCGTTGCTCCGTGAGCTTGAAGAGCAGGATCGCGCGGGTGCCGACCTGCAGCTCGATCCAGGACGGGTCCGTGCCCTCGGCCGGGATCTTGTCCCACGAGTCCAGGCCGAAGACCGTGTGCAGCCACCGCCCCGCGGCGGCGGGATCCTCGTAGTACAAGGCGATCGCGAGCCGGTCCAGCTCGCGCGGTGTCCGGGACGCGTGATCGCGCCGTTCGACCCAGGCCTGGAGCCAGTGGATGACGTTCGGCCAGAAGTAGAAGGCCTTCTCGCCACCGGGGACGAGCGACTGTACGACGGTCACGCGGGTGCCGCCGTCGCATGCCTCGAAATTTATGCGGGTCTCGGTGTCGTCGACCGAACTGCGATAGGCGAACAGCGCGCCCGGCGTCCAGTCGGTGACCCTGCCGAGCTCGAGGACCTCGTCGGGCGGTGAGTACACCTCGAGGATGCGGCCGCCGACGCCGGGCTCGATCTGCATGGCGGTGGCGCGGGCGGCGTCGAAGAAGTTGATCGGGCCGCGCACCCACCACAGGTCGATCTCCTCGGTGAACACCCGGAACGCGGTCGCCGGGTCGACCGCCACCTCGACGGAGGTGGTCGCGGACGGTTCAGTCATCGGACGCCCCTTTCTGTTCGACATGCCGTTTGAAGGCGCCCAGCTGGTCGCGCCAGTGCGCCTGCACCTGGTCGAGCCAGGCCTGGACGGCGACCACCGGTTCGGGATTGAGGCGGAACACGCGGACCCGCGCGTCGTCCGGTACCCGCTCGTCGGCGACCAGTCCCGCCTCGAGCAGGATCCGCAGGTGCCGGCTCATCGCGGGCGACGACGCCCCGGTCGCCGCGGCCAGCTGACCAGCCCGCCGCGGCCCTTCCCCCAGCAGCTGTACGACCTGCCGCCGCGTCGGATCAGCCAGGACTTCGAAGAAGCGGTCGACCTGATCTTGCGCCATACCGCAATAGTTCTACTACTTGTTAACTATTGTCAACCAGTGGAAGAACCTGTCGGCTGGTTGGATAGGCGGCATGAGTGAGAGAGATGTCGAGAAGGACTACACGGTCGCCGACTTCGCCGCCAAGCTGCGGCGACTGGCGGACGCGCTGGAGTCGGGCAAGCCGTTCCGGATCCAGATCGCCGGTGAGCGGTTCACGGTGCCGAAGAACGCACGGATCAGCGTCGAGCACGAGCGCGGCGAGGACGAGGAAGAGGTCGAGTTCCAGCTGAAATGGGCGCTCGCCGACGCCGCTCAGGAGCCGGAGGACGACACCGCGGTCTGATCCACACCGGCCATGTGGCACGCCACCTGGGGGGACGCGCCGGCCGGGAGGATCGGCAGGGGTTGCGTGCTGCAGGCCGGTGCGCCGTTGCCCTGGGCCACCAGTTGGCAGCGGGGGTGGAAGCGGCAGCCGGTGGGGATGCGGGTGGGGTCCGGCGGCTCGCCGGTGAGAACGATCCGCTGCGGGGACTCGGGAAGGACCGAGAGCAGCGCCTGCGTGTAGGGGTGCTGCGGGTCGGTCAGCACGTCCTCGGTCGGGCCGGACTCGACGATCCGGCCGAGGTACATGACCGCGACCCGGTCGGCGATGTTCCAGGCCAGGCCGAGGTCGTGGGTGACGACGAGCGCGGACAGGCCGAGGTCGTCGCGCAGCCGGAGCAGCAGCGACAGGATCTCGCCGCGGACCGACGCGTCGAGGGACGCGACCGGCTCGTCGGCGATCAGGACCTTGGGGTCGAGTGCGAGCGCACCGGCGATCACGACCCGCTGCCGCTGTCCGCCGGACAGCTGATGCGGAAAACGGTGGAAGAAACGTTCCGGCGGCCGCAGACCGGCACGGGACAGTGCCGAGGCCACCAGCGCCTCCTCGTCCACCGGCGCGGCCGCAACCTCCGACCCCGCCACAGCCGCGGTGTTCCTGCTGGGGAGACGGTGGATGCGCGGACCTTCGGCGACTGCTTCGTACACCGTTTGCCGTGGGTTCAGGGAACCCATCGGATCCTGCAGGACGAGTTGGACCTGCCGGCGGAACGCCTTCAGCGCCCGGCCGGTGTAGCTCAGCGGCGTCCCGTCGTACGTGATCCGGCCGGAGGTCGGCCGCTCGAGACCGAGCAACGTCCGGGCGAGCGTGGTCTTCCCGCAGCCGGACTCACCCACCAGCGCGACGATCTCACCGGCGCCGACGGACAGGTTGACCCCGTCGACGGCCCGTGCCCGCCGGCCACCGCGCCCGGCGAACTCGACGGACAAGTCAGTTGCCTCTAGCAAGAGTCACTCCCCTACCAAGACACAGGCGGCAGCCCGGTCACCGGACACCCGCAGCGGTACGTCGGTACTCGCACACGACTCGAGCGCGACCGGACACCGCGGATGGAACGCACACCCACCGGGCAGCTCCTGCGGATCCGGCGGATCACCGGCGAGCCCCCGCGGAGCGAGTCGCGACGCCGGATCGCCGACGGTCGGGAACGCGGCAGCCAGCGCCTGGCTGTACGGATGCCGGAACTTCCCCGCGGAGGGCCCGACCTCCACCAGGCGACCGGCGTACATGACCGCCAGCCGGTCGCACATGTCCGCGAGCACCGACAGGTCGTGCGAGATCATCAGCAACGAGATCCCGTGGTCCGCGATCAGCTGCCGGATCAGCGTCAGCACCTGCGCCTGCACCATCAGGTCGAGCGCGGTCGTCGGTTCGTCCGCGATGATCAGCTGCGGCGAGCACGCCAGCGCCATCGCGATCATCACGCGCTGCCGCTGGCCACCGCTCAGCTCGTGCGGGTAACTGCGCGCCCGCCACGCCGGCAGGCCGACCTGCTCCAGCAACTCCCGCACGCGCGCCTCGGCCGCGGCGCCGGACGCCAGCCTGTGCACCAGCAGCGGCTCGGCGATCTGGTCGCCGATCCGCCGTACCGGATTCAACCCGTGCTGCGCGCCCTGGAAAACGATTGACGCCGACGACCACCGCACGGCCCGCAGCCGGCCCCATTTCATCGTCAGTACGTCCTCGCCGTCCAGCAACACCCGGCCACCAACCACGGCGGACCGTGGCAGCAGACGGAGCAGTGCGAGCGCGACCGAGGACTTCCCCGACCCGGACTCGCCCGCCAGCCCGAGAGCCTCACCAGCTGCCAGCTCCAGGGACACTCCGCGTACGGCGGGAACGTCGTCCGCTGCCCTGCCGGCGCGCGTGTCGCCGATCCGATACGTGACGGACAGCTCTTCGAGTGTCAGCATCAGACCGCCCGCGTCCGCAGCCGGGGATTGAGCACAGTCTCCAAAGCCCTTCCACACAAGGTGAAAGCCATCACCACGATGACGATGCACAGACCGGGCACGAGGATGTACCACCACGCCCCGGCGGTCGCCGCGCCCCAGTCGTACGATCCGCGCAGCATGGTCCCCCACGAGGTCTTGTTCGCGCTGACGCCCAGGAACGCCAGCGTCGACTCGGTGACGATCGCGCTCGCGACCTCGAGCGTCGTACTTGCCAGCAGCAACGGGGCGACGTTCGGCAGCACATGGCGGGTGGTGATGTGCCAGTGCCCGGCCCCGAGCGCCAGCGACCGTTCGATGTACGGGCGGGCCTCGACGGCGAGCGTCTGCGCCCGGATCAGTCGCGCCGTCGACGGCCACGAGGTGACGCCGATCGCGACGACGATGGTCGCCGTCGACCCACCCAGGATCGCCGCCAGCACGAGCGCCGTCACCAGCGACGGCAGCACCAGGAACCAGTCGGTCACCCGCAGGATCACCGCGCCGACCCAGCCCCGGAAATGCCCGGCCGCGATCCCGAGCACGGTCCCGATCACCATGCTCAGCAACGCCGCGAGGAAACCGATCAGCAGCGACGTCCGCGAACCCCACCAGATCATCAGCAGCACCGACCGCCCCGACTCGTCGGTGCCGAGCGGATCGTCGAGGCTCGGCGGCGCCATTTTCTCCCCGGTTCCGGACACCACGTTCGTCACGCCGGAATCGATGAACAGCGGCGCGATCAACGCCAGCACGACGGCCACCGCGAGAATCACCAGCCCGGCGACTCCGGCCCGGTGGGTGCGGAAATCCGCCCAGAAACGAGCGGCGGAACGCCGGCGCCGGACCCAGGAAACAGTGCTCATGCCGACCTCACCCGTGGATCCAGCACGTGGTACACCACGTCGGCCAACGTGTTCATCACGATCACGGAAACCGTGATCAGCAGGAACGTTCCCTGCATCAACGTGAAGTCCGGCACCCGGATCGCCTCGTAGAACAGCTGCCCGAGCCCCGGCCAGCTGAAGATCGCCTCGACCGTCACGGCACCGCCGACCACGAACCCGATTCGCATGAACACCAGCGTCACGGTCGGCAGCAGCGCGTTCGGAACGGCGTGTTTCCGCCGTACGTCGTCATCGCGCAGACCCTTCGCCCGCGCGGTCGTGACGTAGTCCTGACCGACCTCGTCGATCACCGACGACCGCATCACCAGCAGGTACTGCGCGTACACGACGGCGACCAGCGTGAGGCACGGCAGCACCATGTGCTGCCCGACGTCCAGCACGCCCGCCAACCCGTCCGGCTTGTCGACGCTCGAGGAGCCGCGGGTCGGGAAAATCCCCGGAATCGGTCCGATTCCGGCCGCGAACACCATCAGCAGCAACAACCCCAGCCAGAACGTCGGCACGGACCACAGCACCAGCGAGATCGCCGTCGACACCTTGTCGAACCGGCTTCCAGGTTTCCAGCCGGCCCGGGCGCCCTGCCAGAGACCGAGGCTCACGGCCAGCACCAGCGCCGTACCGGTGAGCAGCAGCGTCGACCCGATCCGCTCGCCGATCAGATCGAGGACGGGCCGCTTGTACTCGTACGACACCCCGAGGTCGAACTGCAGTGTCTGCTTGACGAAGCGCACGAACTGTTCCGGGATCGACTTGTCCAGCCCGAGCCGCGCGCGTTCCAGGTCCAGCTGCTCGGGCGTCATGTTCCGGCCCTGCGCCAACGCGCGGACCGGATCACCCGGCAGCATCCGGAACAGGAAGAACGTCGCGACGATCACCATCGCGATGCTGAGCAGGGCACCGCCCGCCTTGGTCGCGGCGTACCGCAACAAACCATGGCGGGCAGGCGCCTGCTCCAGCTCGTCTAGAGCCGCGGTCATGACACCGTCATTCGCGCTCGTCGGCCGCGCCCTGGCGGCGTCGTAGGACGAAGAACCCGCCGATCAGTACGACGACCGCGGCCGCCGCGATGCCTGCGATCAGGCCGGTGCTCGTGCCGCCGCTGTCGGCCGCGGCACCGTCCTTCGAGACGGCCTCCACCGTGTAGAACGGCCAGTAGCCCGAACCGCCGTACAGCAGGCCCTTGTCCTCCGGGATCGGCGTGATGCTCGCGATCCGGTCCTTGCGGTAGCCCTCGAGGTCGTTCGGGTAGTACAGCGCGATCACCGGGGCATCGGTGTAAAGCCGCTCCTCCATCTTCTTGATGACGTCGGCGCGCTTGCCCCGGTCGAGCTCCTTCTGCTGCTGCAGGTACAGGTTCTCGTACGTCGGGTCGCAGTAGAACGACTCGGTACCGCCGCCCTCGCCGGACGCGGTGGGACGCCGGCTGCACAGGTGCGTGGCGAGTACCTCCTCCGGGTCCGGGTTCACCGACCAGCCGCTGATCGCGATGTCGAAGAGCGCCGTCGTCCCGGTCTCCTCGCTGAACTTGCTGGAGTCGAGCCGCTTGGTGGTCAGCCCGATGCCGATCTCCTTGAGCCACCCGGTCAGGTACTCCGCCAGCTTGTCCTCGATCGGGGCGTCGGTGTGGATGCTGAAGCGGAACTGCAGTTTCCGCGATCCGTCCGGCATCGTGCGGAGACCGTCCGGACCCTTCTTGTACCCGGCGTCGTCGAGGATCTTGTTGGCCTTCGCGACGTCGAAGCCGATCTTCTGGTCGCCGCCCGCCTCCCAGAAGTAGTCCTTGTACAGCGGCGGGATGATCGAGCCGTCGGCCGGTTTCGCCAGCCCGCCCTGGACCTCGTCGACGAGCTTCTGCTTGTCGATCGCGTGGTGCAGCGCGGTCCGCACCTTCGGGTCCTTCAGCGCCGGGTGCCCGTCGCCGATCGGCTTGTCGTCGCTGGTCGTCGCGCCGTGGTTGATCTGCAGGTACGTCGCCCGCCGGCCCTGGGTGTTCCACTGGACGATGTTGTCGTCGCCCTTCAGCGACTCGAAGTCCGACGGGTTCAGCCGGCCGATCAGGTCGATGTCGCCCTTCTTCAGGCCGACGATCGAGGCCGCGGGGTTGTCGTAGAAGATGATCTGCAGCTCGTCGATCTTGGGGCGGCCGCGCCAGTAGTCCGGGTTCGCCTCCAGCCGGACGAACTGGTCCTTCTTGTGCTCGACCGCGACGTACGGCCCGCTACCGACGGCCGGGTAGACCTCGGCGTCGTACTCCGCGATGTTCTTGACCTTCTCCCAGACGTGCTTGGGCATGATCGGCACCGGGTTGTCGAGCATCGACGCCTGCGGGGTCTTGAGCTTGATGGTCAGCTCCTGCCCGTTCGCGGTGACGCTCTGGAAGTTCTCCACCGCCGGGCCGTTGCCGGTCTTCGCGCCGTCGTCGGTGATCATCTTGTTGAACGTCCAGGCCGCGTCCTCGGCCGTGACCGGCTGCCCGTCGGACCACTTCGTCTGGCGGATCTTGAACGTCCAGGTGAGCCCGTCCGGTGACGTCGTCCAGGACTCGGCCAGGTCCGGGCTCGGTTGCAGGGTCTTGGAGTCCGGCACCGTCAGGAAGCCGTAGATCATCCGCTGGATCGACCCGGACACCAGCCGTACGGCCAGGAACGGGTTCATCGAGTCGACCGCCTGGGTCACCCCGATCTTGATGACCTTCTTCTGCGCCGGTTCGGCGGCGGACGCCGTCCCGGGAATCACCACCAGCAAACACAGCGCCGCCAGCGCCGCCAGCAACTTCCTCATCGGGCCGCCCACCTTCCCCAGCCGTTGGTGTTTGGGGAGAAAACCACACCAGCAACCGCCTTCCCGTCAAGGAGATACGAACTTTTGTCACATTTAAGAAACCTTCTTACCGCTCCGCCCCGCTCCTTACGCCAGGACCACGGGCTTGACTACACGATCGTGTAGTAGTTTGCTTTTACGTGTAGCGAGAGGAGCAGGAATGGATCGGGCGGCGGAGGATCTGACGGCTCGCGCGCGCATCCGGGACGCGGCGATCAAGCTGTTCGGGCAGCGCGGCATCGAGGGTGCCTCGATCCGCGACATCGCAGCCGAGGCCGGGGTGTCGTCGGGGCTGGTACGGCACCACTTCGGGTCCAAGGAGGCGCTGCGCGAGGCGTGCGACACCTACGCCAAGGAGCGGATGCTGCAGATCGGCGCCGAGCTGACCCGGGACAACGACCTCACCGGGCTCGACCCGCTGGCGCTGCACCCGGTCGCGTTCCCGCTGCAGCTCTACATCGTGCGCTCGATGATGGACGGCTCCGAGACCGCGACCGCGTTCTTCCTCGAAGGGGTCGACGCGGTCGAGGAGTGGACCACCACCTTCGGTATCGACCCCAAGGACCGGCGCGGGTACGCCGCCGCCCTGGCCGCGATCAAGCTGAGCGTGTTCGTGTTCCGCGACCAGGTCTCGAAGGCGCTCGGCGAGGACATCACCACCCCGGCGGGCTACAACCGGATCGGCCAGGCCCTGATGGAGGTCTTCACGATCCCGTTGCTCCCGCAGGACAACATCAACCCGCGGAAACAGGAGAAGTGATCATGCCGGCTGCGATCAGCACGGAAGGTCTGGTCAAGCGATTCGGGCGTACCCACGCCTTGGACGGTCTCGATCTCACGGTGCGAACCGGAGAGGTGCACGGGTTCCTCGGCCCGAACGGCGCGGGGAAGACCACCACCATTCGCATCCTGCTCGGCATGACGCGCGCCGACGGCGGTACGGCGCGCGTCCTCGACGGCGATCCGTGGTCGGACGCGACCGCGCTGCACCGGCGGCTCGCGTACGTTCCCGGCGACGTGACCCTGTGGCCGAACCTGTCCGGCGGCGAGGCGATCGACCTGCTCGGCCGGATGCGCGGCGGCGTGGACAAGAAGCGCAAGGCCGAGCTGCTCGAGCGGTTCGACCTCGACCCGCGGAAGAAGGCCCGCGCGTACTCGAAGGGCAACCGCCAGAAGGTCGCGCTCGTCGCCGCGTTCGCCTCCGACGTCGAGCTCCTGCTCCTCGACGAGCCCACCTCCGGGCTGGATCCGTTGATGGAGGAGGTGTTCCGCGAGGTCGTGCAGGAGATCAGCGATCGCGAAGGCCGGACCGTCCTGCTGTCCAGCCACATCCTGTCCGAGGTCGAGGCGCTCTGCGACCGGGTGACGATCATCCGCGCCGGCCGCGCCGTCGAGAGCGGCACGCTCAACGAGCTGCGGCACCTCACCCGCACGTCGATCCAGGCCGAGCTGGTCGGCCCGATGGACGGTCTCGCGCAGCTCACCGGCGTCCACGACCTGCGGCTCGACGACGGCCGCGTCCGGTTCGACGTCGACACCGAGGAGATCAACCCGGTACTGCGACACCTGACAGAGATCGGCGTACGGAGCCTGGTCAGCCAGCCGCCGTCGCTCGAGGAACTGTTCCTGCGGCTGTACGAACCCGAGGCCGTGCAATGAAGAGCCTGGCCGGGACGGGCGGCCTGATCCGGCTGGTCCTGCGCCGCGACCGCGTCGTCCTGCCGCTGTGGATCCTGCTCCTGGTGGCGATCTCGGTGAGCTACGTCAAGGAGTACGGCGACCTGTTCCCGACGCCGGACTCACGGATCAAGTACGCGAGCAATGCGGGCTTCATCACCTTGTACGGCGAGCTTTCCGGGCCGAGCCTGGGAGAATTCGTCACCTGGCGACTGGGGTTCGTGCCCGTGATGGTCGGATTGATCAGCCTGCTCACGGTGATCCGGCACACCCGGGTCGAGGAGGAGACCGGACGTCGTGAGTTGCTTGGGGCAACCGTCGTCGGGCGGCACGCGCAACTGGCCGCCGCGCTCGTCACGGTCCTCGGCGCGAACGTCGTCCTCGGCGTACTGCTTGCCCTCGGCATGCACATCCAGGACCTGCCGCTCGCCGGGTCGATCGCCATCGGCGCCATGTACGCCTGCACAGGTTGGGTTTTCGCCGCTGTCGGAGCGGTCGCGGCACAACTGACCGCGAGCGCCGGGACCGCGCGCGGGATCGCGATCGGTGTCCTCGGAGGGGCTTATGTACTGCGAGCCGCCGGGGACACCAGTGCGCACACCAACGGGCCGCTCGCCTGGTTGTCGTACCTGTCTCCCATCGCCTGGGCGCAGCAGATCCACCCTTACGCCCAGAACCGTTGGTGGCTGGCCGCGGTGATCGCGGCGGTGACAGTTCTGCTGGTGGTTGCGGCTGTGAGTCTCGCCGTACGGCGGGACGTCGGGGCCGGGATCCTGCCCGATCGACTCGGCCCGGCGGACGGTGAGCTCGGGTCGCCGGTCGCGCTGGCGTGGCGGTTGCATCGTGGGCTGCTGGTCGCATGGACAGCCGGATTCGCCTTGCTGGGCTTGCTGTTCGGCGGTGTCGCCGAGGGCGTCGGGGACATGATCCGCGACGAGCCGGCCGTCCAGGAGATGTTCCAGCGGTTGGGTGGCGCGACCGGGTTGATCGACTCGTTCCTGGCCGGGGTGACGGCGCTCGTCGGCATGATCGCGTCGGCGTACGCCGTCCAGGCCACGCTCAAGATGCGGGTCGAGGAGAGCAGCGGACGTGTCGAACCGGTGCTGGCAACTGCGACGAGCCGTTGGCAGTGGGCGGCGAGCCATCTTGTCTTCAGCCTCCTCGGTCCGGCGGTCGCGCTGCTGGCGGCCGGTGTGGCCGAGGGATTGGCGTACGGCGTGGCGATCGGGGACGTCGGCGGTCAGGTGCCCCGGCTGATCGGTGCGGCGCTCGCCCAGTTGCCGGCCGTGTGGGTACTGGCCGCGATCGCGCTCGCGATCTTCGGGTTCTTCCCGCAGGCCTCGATGGTGTCGTGGGCGGGACCCGCGATCTGCATCCTGATCGGGCTGGTCAGCGCCGGCGTCGCGACCGCCGGCTGGATCCGCGACATCTCACCGTTCACCCATCTCCCCTCGCTACCGGGCGGATCGGTGTCGGCCGGGCCCTTGGTCACCCTCCTCGCGATCGCCGCCGTCGTCGCCCTCGCCGGCCTGATCGGCCTCCGCCGCCGGGACCTGCCGGCGTAGGGCTGTCGCGATCCGCCGGAGGCTCCGACGACCTCACCGGCGGGCGTTCCGGGACCAGCTGAAGCAGTAGCCGCCGAAGGCCGCGATGCCGGCCGCCAGCACGGTCAGCAGGACCGGCCCGAACGGCTGGTCCTTGATCGTGTGCAGAGCGGTGTCGAGGCCTCCGGCCTTCTGCGGGTCGTAGCTGATCGCCGCCCAGCCGAACAGTCCGCCGACGACCACGAACGCGATCCCCTTGGCGAAGTACCCGATCCGGCCGAGCAGGATCGTCCCGTCGGAGGCGCCGCCGACCAGGTCCTCGGTGAACTTCAGCGTGATCGCCTTGTAGCCGTGGTAGCACCCGAGCGCGACGATCGCGATGCCGACGGCGACGATCAGCGCCCGGCCCGCGCCGTTCGCCATCAGCCGGGACGAGATCGTCTGCTGCTCGCCGGTGCTCGAACCGCCGCCGCCCATCGCGACCTTGACCGCGCTGACACCCAGCGCGAGGTACACGATCGCGCGGCCGATCGAGGACAGCTTCTTGTGCAGGTCCAGGTGGCCCCAGACAAGTGCCAGGATCCGCCAGACGACCAGCGCGAACAGACCGACCGCGACGACCCACAACAGCGTGCCGCCGAGCGGTTGACCGGCCAGCTCCCGCAGAGCGCCTTCCTGGGATGCCTCCTGCGAGGAGTTGCCGAACGCCAGTTGCAGGGCGATCCACGCAACGAGCAGATGCACGATGCCGTACGCGATCAGGCCGACGGTGATCGCACCGTCGTACGGCCGGCTGTGTCGCACTTCCTGGGCGGTAGTCACACCTGACAGTGCCCAGCCCGGAAACAGTCGGGCCCGAACAATCAGGCGGAGACCGGGGCCGTCGCCTCGCGCTCCGACTCGTCGACGTCGCCGTACTCGCCCTGCCGGTAGGCGCGACGGCCGAGAGTCCAGACGTAGGTGAAGAACGCCAGCTCGGCGACGATGCCGATGGTGACGCGGACCGGGCCGGGCAGGAACGGCGTGACGAACGCTTCGATCAGGCCGGTGACGAGCAGGACGGCCGCGAGCCCGATCGCCATACCGACGGTCGCGCGGCCGGTTTGGGCGAGCGCCTGCATGCGGGTCCGCGCGCCGGGCACCACCCACGACCAACCGAGCCGCAGGCCGGCCGCACCGGCGATGAACACCGCGGTCAGCTCGAGCAGGCCGTGCGGCGTGATCAGACTGAAGAACAGGCCGCCCTTGTCATGGCTGATCATCAGACCGGCGCTCAGTCCGAGGTTGAGCGCGTTGTCCCAGAGCACGAAGACGGACGGGACCAGGAGGATGCCCAGGGCCAGTACGGCGGCACTGATGGTCGCATTGTTGATCCAGACGCGGAGTGCGAAGTCCTGGGCCGGATTCTCCGAGTAGTAGGACTCGAAGTCGTGCTCGACGAGCTGCTTGATCTGGTCCGGTGTGGCGATCGAGTCCACGACCTCGGGGTACGCGAGCACGCGCCACGCGGCCCAGGCGGCGACCAGGTAGAAGAGCAGGCCGATGGTGATCCACCAGCGTCTGGACGCGTACAGCGCAGCGGGGAAGCTGACCAGGAAGTACTTCGAGATGTCCCGCCAGACGGGTGCCTGGGCACCGGTCACCGCACCACGGGCGTCAGCGATCAGCCCGGACAGGCGGCCGATGGACACCGGGTCCGCTCCAGCTGCTCGTAGCGCCGCCAGGTGGGTGCCGACGCGCTGGTAGAGGACTACGAGCTCTTCAGCCTCAGCACCGGTCAGGCGGCGCTGGCGACGGGTCAGGTACGCCAGGCGGTCCCACTGCGGCTGGTGCACCGAGACAAACGCCTCTACGTCCACCGCCCACCTCCTTGACCCGTCTGGCTCCCCGCGCTGGCAGACTAGCCGGACCGAGTGTCTACGGAGGAGGGGGGCGACGAAGTGTCTCAGCTGGTCACCGGCGAAGCAGTCGTCCTCCAGGTGCGGATCGCGCGGATGCCGACGCGGGCGCTGGCGTGTGCGATCGACGTGGTGCTGCAGGTCGTCGTACTGACCGTGCTGGTGTCGCTGCTGGCCGGTTTCCTGTTCGGGACGCAGACCAGTGAGGCGCTGGCGGTGGCGTTGATCTTCATCGTCGTACTGCTCGTGATGGTCGGCTATCGGGTCGTGATGGAGACGCTGACGCGCGGGCGGACGCTGGGCAAGATGGTGCTCGGGCTGAAGGTGGTGCGCGACGACGGCAGCTCGATCCGGTTCCGGCACGCGCTGGTGCGGACGTTGATGTGGTTCTTCGTCGACTTCGCGCCGTGGTTCGCGGCGAGTCCGGGGATCGTGGCGAGCCTGATGAACAAGCAGGGCAAGCGGTTCGGGGACATGGTCGCCGGTACGGTCGTCATTCGCGAGCGGCACCAGCCGATGGCTTCACCGCCACTGTTCGTGCCGGGGCATCTGGTCCAGTGGGCGCAGTCGCTGGAGCTGTCGCGGCTGTCCGACGAGCTCGCCAACGCCGCCCGCGACTACCTGGCTCGTTACACCGAGCTCCTCCCGGGCCCGCAGCTCGCGCTCGGCGAGGCCCTGGCCGCCCGGGTCTCCGCCGTCACCGCCCCCGCGCCGCCGACCCCGATCATCGCGCCCGCGTACCTCTCCGCAGTCCTGGCCGAACGCCGCCGCCGAGAACTCCAACGCCTCGCCACCCGCCGCCCAACCCACACCGGCCTCTTCGCCCCACCCCCACCCTTCACCACCCCCACCCCCTTCACCCCGCCGGGCGCATTCGCCCCGTCAGCACCCGGCTCGTTCGCCCCAGCCCCGACCGGCTCGCTCGGTCCGTCGGCCCCCGGGCCCATGCCGACTGCCGCGCCGTCGTACGGGATTCCGGCGGGTCCGTTCGCCCCGCCCAGCCCGTACGGCGTCCTCCCGCCGGCTCCCCCGCCACCGGGCCCGTTCGCCCCACCCGCACGCCCGACCGAGCCCCGCCCCGCCGCCGTCAACGCCCAAGGCTGGGCCGCCCCCGGCAGCAACGAATCCTCGCAGTGGTCCTGACCCGACCGGGCTATTGTTGCGACCATGTCGCAGATAGAGTGGACCGACTGGTTGACGCGCTGGGACCGGCAGCAAGCCGGCTACCTGCCCGACCGGGACGAGCAGTTCGAGCTGATGCTGACGATCGTCGAAAAGCTGGCGGGAACACCGCACCGTTTCGTGGATCTCGCGTGCGGGCCGGGGTCGATCGCGGCGCGGGCGGCGAAGCGGTTCACCGCGGCGGAGGTTGTCGGCGTGGACCTGGACCCGTTCCTGCTGGAGCTCGCGCGGAACGCCGTGCCAGGCGTGCGGTTCGAGGAAGCGGATCTGCGGACGACCGGCTGGGACGCCGTACTGGGTGACGAACCAGTTGACGCGGCGTGCTCGGCAACAGCACTGCACTGGCTCGACCCCGCCGACCTCGGCGAACTCGCCCAGACCCTGGCCCGCCGGATCCGCCCCGGCGGCGTCTTCCTGAACGCCGACACGATGCGCCTCGGCCCCACCGAGGTCCCGCGGCTCGACGCGCTCACGGTCGAGCTCCGCAACCAGATCTGGGCCGACTCGCACGCCGCCGGCGTCGAGGACTGGGAGACGTGGTGGGACGCCGCCGCCGCGGAGCCCGCGTTCGCCGACCTGCTGGCCGAACGGGACCGCCGCTTCGCCGACCGCGCCAGGTCCCGCGAGATCACCCTCACCGACACCCTCGAGTCGTTCCGCAAGGCCGGCTTCACCGAGGTCGCCGTCCTGCACCAGGTCGCCGACAAGCACCTCGTCGCGGCGATCCGCTGACCGGCGCGTGAACCCCCACGCAGACAAAACCCCCGCAAACGGCCCGATGTGAGCCGTTTGCGGGGGTTCTGCGTGCGTGCAGATCCGCTCAGTAGCGGTAGGCGTCCGGCTTGTACGGTCCCTCGACCGGTACGCCGAGGTACGACGACTGCTCCTTGGTCAGCTCGGTGAGCTTCACGCCGAGCGCGTCGAGGTGCAGGCGGGCGACCATCTCGTCGAGGTGCTTCGGCAGCACGTACACCTCGGTCGGGTAGTCCGCGGTCTTCACGAACAGCTCGATCTGCGCGAGCACCTGGTTGGTGAACGAGTTCGACATCACGAACGACGGGTGGCCGGTCGCGTTGCCGAGGTTCAGCAGCCGGCCCTCGGACAGCACGATCACGGTGTGCCCGTCCTCGAACCGGAACTCGTCGACCTGCGGCTTGATGTTGACCCGCTCGGCCCGCTTGACCAGTCCGGCCATGTCGATCTCGTTGTCGAAGTGGCCGATGTTGCCGACGATCGCCTGGTGCTTCATCGCCGCCATGTGGTCGGCGGTGATCACGTCGCGGTTGCCGGTCGCGGTGACGAAGATGTCCGCCTCGCCGACCACGTCGTCCACGGTGGAGACCTGGTACCCGTCCATCGCCGCCTGCAGCGCGCAGATCGGGTCCACCTCGGTGACGATGACGCGGGCGCCCTGGCCACGCAGCGACTCGGCGCAGCCCTTGCCGACGTCGCCGTACCCGCAGACGACCGCGACCTTGCCGCCGATCAGCACGTCGGTGGCGCGGTTGATGCCGTCGATCAGCGAGTGCCGGCAGCCGTACTTGTTGTCGAACTTCGACTTGGTCACCGAGTCGTTGACGTTGATCGCCGGGAACAGCAGCGCGCCGGCCTTGTGCATCTCGTACAGCCGGTGGACACCGGTCGTGGTCTCCTCGGTGACACCCTTGATGCCCTGACCGATGGTGGTCCACAGCTGCGGGTCCTCCTGCAGCGTGCGGGTCAGCAGCTTCAGGACGACGCCGTACTCCTCGGAGTCAGCGGTCGAGGGATCCGGCACGGCGCCGGCCTTCTCGAACTCGGTGCCCTTGTGGACGAGCATCGTGGCGTCGCCACCGTCGTCGAGGATCATGTTCGGGCCGTCTCCGCCCGGCCACTTGAGCGCCTGCTCGGTGCACCACCAGTACTCGTCCAGCGTCTCGCCCTTCCAGGCGAAGACCGGGACACCGGCGGGGTTCTCGGCCGAGCCGTTCGGACCGACGACCACCGCGGCGGCGGCGTGGTCCTGGGTGGAGAAGATGTTGCAGGAGACCCAGCGCACCTCGGCCCCGAGCGCCGTCAGCGTCTCGATCAGTACGGCGGTCTGGATCGTCATGTGCAGCGAGCCCATGATCCTGGCGCCGGCCAGCGGCTTGCTCTCGCCGTACTGCTTGCGCATCGCCATCAGGCCGGGCATCTCGTGCTCGGCCAGCCGGATCTCCTTGCGCCCGAACTCGGCCAGGCCGAGATCCGCCACCTTGTAGTCGAACGTCATGCCGCTCCCCTGCTGAAGACTGTGGTTGGTACCGACCTGAGCCTAGAGGGCCGAGCCACGCGGTTTGATCGCTCCAGGCGCGTTTTTGACACCGAAATGTCAGGATTGATGCTATGCGCATCACCGAGGCCGCTCGCCAGCTGGGTACCACTCCGCGCATGTTGCGCTACCGGGAGGCCCTCGGGCTGCTCCCCCGCTCACGATCCGAGCAGACGGCCCAGCGCCAGTACGACGACCGCGACCTGGCCGCCGTACAGCTGGCGCTCGATCTGGAACGCCGGTACGACGTGACGCCGGCCGCGCTCGCGTTCGCGCTCCGAGCGCTGGCCGAACCCTCCGTGGCGGCCGACATCCGCAACCTCGGCTACCGCACCGGCCGCCTCACCGCACCGCCCACCCAGGCCGAGATCGACCGCGAACGCGCGCTGCGGTGGCTCGGCCGCTCCGGCGTACTGCCGCCGAAACCGCGCTAGTGCGAGGGCGCCTCGGGTACGGCGGGGCGCTCGTCGCGGACGTAGCCGTCGAGGTAGATGTCCGGCTCGAGGTACACGTGGACCGCCATCGGATCGGCGGCGCGGATCGCGCGCTCGGCGGCGTTGATCGTCTCGGCCACGACGGCCGCGTCCGTGGTCGGCTCGACGCCGAGCTTGGCCGCGACCAGGACCTCTTCCGGCCCGAGGTGCAGGGTCTTGATGTGGATCAGCCGCTGGACGCCGGACGTGTTCTCGATCGCGGCGACGATCTTCTGCTGCGCCTCGCGGGTCGCGGACTCGCCGAGCAGCAGCGACTTCATCTCGATCGCCAGGAAGATCGCCACGCAGACCAGCAGCGCGCCGATCGCCATCGACCCCAGGCCGTCGAACACACCGTTGCCGGTGGCAAGCGTCAGGACGACGCCGATCAGCGCCAGCACCAGACCGGTCAGCGCCGCGAAGTCCTCCAGCAGGATCACCGGCAGCTCAGGAGAGCGGGCGTTGCGGATGAACTTGCTCCAGCCCACCTTTCCGCGGACCTTGTTCGCCTCGACGATGGCGGTACGGAACGAGAACGTCTCCATGATGATCGCGGCCACCAGCACCGCGACCGGCACCCACTTCCAGTGCTCGATCGGGTGCGGGTCGTGGATCTTGTGGTAGCCCTCGTAGAGCGCGAACAGGCCACCGACGCTGAACAGCACGATCGCGACGATGAACGAGTACACATAGCGCTCCCGGCCGTAGCCGAACTGGTGCAGCTCGCTGGCCTCCCGCTGGGCCCGCTTCCCGCCGACCAGCAGCAACACCTGGTTGCCGGCGTCGGCGACCGAGTGGATCGCCTCGGCGAGCATGGACGCCGACTGGGTCAGACCCCAGGCGGCGAACTTGGTGATCGCGATCCCGGTGTTCGCCAGCAAAGCCGCGACAACGGCCTTGGTTCCGCCACCAGCCATGGTTGCTCAAATCCTCCGGAAAAATCTCAACGGGCGGACACGACGAACGCCGTGCCGGACCCACGCAGGGTACAGGGTTCTTCGGGTCCTGCGGCGAACGCGGACTGACCAGCGGACAACGTCACGACGGAC
Source organism: Kribbella shirazensis (assembly GCF_011761605.1). Lineage (GTDB taxonomy): Bacteria > Actinomycetota > Actinomycetes > Propionibacteriales > Kribbellaceae > Kribbella > Kribbella shirazensis. The sequence goes on from NZ_JAASRO010000001.1 coordinate 8,173,449, forward strand.
TCCTTGCTCGCGGCATCGACCGTGCCGTCGACACAGCAGACGATCCGCGGCCCCACCCCGTCGACGGTCCGCTCGTCGCGGTCCAGCTCGACGCGGTGGATCGCGAAGTACTCGCATCCCGTCTCGTACGTCGCCACGCCGTCACCGAGTGCGGTCGCGGTCAGCACCGGATCGGCCAGCGGCTCGAAGTCCACCACCGAGACCAGCTCGGGTACGTCGATGTGCTTGCTGGTCAGCCCGCCGCGCAGGACGTTGTCCGAGTTCGCCATCACCTCGAACCCGAGCCCGCGCAGGTACGCGTGCACGTTCCCGGCGGGCAGATACACCGCGTCGAACCGCTCCAGGCGGACCCTGTTCAGCAGCAGGGCCGCGAGCACGCCGGGGTCGTCCGCGAAGTCCGCGCACAGCTTCGCCAGCGTCTCCCGTTCCAGGGCGAACGCCTCCCCGGTGTACTGCGCCACGGCCTCGCCGAGCGCCCCGACGAGCGGACGGATCGCGTCCCGGTCGCGACTCATGAAGTCGGTGAACGCCTCGCGCAGCTTGCCGTTGCGGAGCTGCTCCTTGAGCTCGCCGAACCCGGCCGGCGCCAGCGCGTCCAGCAGCGCGACCGTGCGATCCAGCGGCCGGAAGCCGACCAGCGCGTCGAACGGCTCGAGCGCGATCAGGATCTCCGGCTTCGGCCAGGCGTCCTTGTAGTTCCGGTCCGCGGCGTCCCGCGGGATCCCGGCCTCCTCGTCGCGCCGGTACCCGTCGATCGCCTGCTCCCGCGAGGGGTGCGCCTGGATCGACAACGGCTGCGCGGCGGCCAGCAACTTCGCGAGGAACGGGAACCGGCCGTCGAAGCGCTCGGCCGTCTCTTCGCCCAGCACCGCGGCCGGGTCGGACGACACCGCGTCGTACAACGTCTCGCCGGACGGCAGCACCGACGGTGCCGACTCGTGCGCGCCCATCCACAGCTCCGCCTGCGGCTTCCCGTCCGGCTCCACCCCGAGCAGCTCGGGGAGCGCGGTCGGTGAGCCCCACGCGTAGTCGCGGACGGTGTTCTGCAGCGGCACTACCACGCTGGGTCCTCCGAGGGATTGCCTAGCTCGATCGGGTCGTCTTCGGTCGCCGGACCGTAGCGGCCCAGGCCGATGCCGAGGTACGCCGCGGCGTAGCGACCGTGCTGGGTCAAGGCGGCGTAGCGGGCGATGTCCGTACCGTTCGCCTGCGTCACCGTGTACACGCGGACGTCGTGCGCCTGCGCCTTCGATTCCAGCTTGCGGCGGTGCTCGGTGACACCCGGGTCGTCCACACCGTCGTCCAGGATGACCAGAGCGGGCCGCAGCTCCTCCGGCTTGTCGAACGGGTCCGCGAAGAGGTCCCGCGGCGGCTGGTTGAGCACCGGGAGCAGATGCCCCGCGTCAGCAGCCAGAGCGGGCCGTCCGCTCGCCAGTCGCAGCGCCTCGACCACACGGCGCGCCGCACGCGCTGCGAGCACAGAACCACCCCAGACCAGCGGCAGCGCGTCCGCCAGCACCAGTGCGAGGTCCTTGGCCGGGTTGGACGCCACGTCGGTGTTGGGCGAGCACTCGATCGCCACGTCGTCCAGCATCGCCGAGACGGCCTTGTGGTCCACCTCCGGCCCCAGCTCCATCTGGTGCAGCGCCTGGAGTACGGCGACCGCGGACGCCAGCTGGTCGTCGGACTGGGACGGCAGCCGGATCGCGTGCCTCAGACCGGCGGAGGCGATCGCGACCGGCGAGTCCTCCGGCGCGGCGACCATCAGCCCGCAACCACGCCGTACCGCTTCACCGGCGGCCGAGACCGCGTCCGAGTCCTCGGTGGCACCGGCGAGTACGACGACCAGGTCCAGCGGGCCTGCCCAGCCGGGCAGTCCCGGACCGGGCCAGGCGAGGAACGGGACCGGGCAGACCGGCTCCAGCACGGCCCGGACCAGCCGGGCGTCACGGCCGGCGGCGACCACGGCACGCGGACGGAAACCGTCCGACGTCACCTTGGACAGCACGTCCTCCGCGGCTTCCAGCTCGGCCCGGACCCTCGCGCCGGCCATCGCCAGGCGGCGCAGCAGATGGTCCGCCGCCTCGAGTGCGGCCGGGTCGTCCAGCCGGGTGTCGTCGAAAAGGCTCATCAGTTGCTCGCGGGTTCGGACTCCGCACGGGTGTCCCGGGCCTCGTCGATCAGCAGCACCGGGATGTCGTCACGCACCGGGTACGCCAGCGCACAGCCGGCGTTGGTGCAGATCAGCTCGTTCGCCTCGTCGTCCACGCGGAACTCCGAGCGGCACTTCGGGCAGACCAGGATGCTCAGCAGGTCCGGGTCCAGATTGACTGCCATTCAGTTCTCCCTACGAACCAGTGATCAGGGCCAGTACTTCGTCACGGACGCGTTCCATCGTGGCCCGGTCCGCGGCCTCGACGTTCAGCCGCAGCAGCGGCTCCGTGTTCGACGCACGGACGTTGAACCACCACTGTCCCGCCGACACTGTCAGACCGTCCAGATGGTCAACGGTAATGCCCTCGCGACCCGCGTACGTGTCTTCGATCGCCGCGACCGTCGCCGCCGCGTCCTCGACCTTGTTGTTGATCTCGCCGGACGCGGCGTACCGCTCGAACTCCGCGAACAGCTCACTGGCCGGCCTGTCCTGCTCACCCAGCGCGGCCAGCACGTGCAGCGCGGCCAGCATGCCGGTGTCGGCGCGCCAGAAGTCGCGGAAGTAGTAGTGCGCCGAGTGCTCGCCACCGAACACGGCGTCGGTCTCGGCCATCTGCTGCTTGATGTAGGAGTGCCCGACGCGGGAGCGCACCGGCGTACCGCCGTGCTCGGTGACCAGCTCCGGGACGGCCTTCGAGGTGATCAGGTTGTGGATGACGGTCGAGCCCGGGTGCTTGGCCAGCTCGCGGACGGCGACCGCGCCGGTGATCGCGCTCGGGGAGATCGGGTCGCCCTGCTCGTCCACCACGAAGCAGCGGTCGGCGTCGCCGTCGAAGGCGAGGCCGAGGTCGGCGCCGGTCTCGCGGACCTTGGCCTGCAGATCGACCAGGTTCTTCGGGTCGAGCGGGTTGGCCTCGTGGTTCGGGAAGTTGCCGTCCAGCTCGAAGTACAGCGGGACGATCGTCACCGGGCCCTCCGCGAAGACGGCCGGGACGGTGTGGCCGCCCATGCCGTTGCCGGCGTCGACGACCACGGTGAGCGGGCGGATGCCGCTCAGGTCGACCAGGTCGTGCAGGTGGTCGGCGTAGGCGGTCAGCAGGTTCTTGCGGGTGATGTGGCCCGGCGTCGCGCCGGTCGCCGGCCCCTCGGTCAGCGCCTTGGCGACCAGGTCGGCGATGTCCCGCAGACCGGAGTCGGCGCCGACCGGCGCCGCACCCGCGCGGCACATCTTGATGCCGTTGTACTTGGCCGGGTTGTGGCTGGCGGTGAACATCGCGCCGGGCAGGTCGAGCCGCCCGGACGCGAAGTACAGCTGGTCGGTGGACGCCAGGCCGATGTCGATCACATCCGCGCCCGTGCTGGTCACACCCTCGGCGAACGCGGCCGCCAGCGCCGGGCTGGACGGCCGCATGTCGTACCCGATCACGACCGCCCCAGGACCCGCGAGCACGTCCAGGACCTCGACGAACGCCGCCCCGGTCGCCCGGGCCACCGACTCGTCCAACTGGTCCGGGACGACCCCGCGCACGTCGTACGCCTTGAAGATCGCCGCAACGTCAACCATGCGTGGACCCTATCCGGCCCACCGACCAACCCGTATCTCAGCCTCGGTCCCCGCACCGCAGGCAACAACTGAGCATCGTTGTCAGCAGGTGTCCTGACGCTGCCTCTCCGGTTTCGTATGTTCGGTTCTTGGTCACCGCGAGGCGTGGCCTGGCGGCTGGGGGTGGCCAATGACGTTCTTGCGGCAGGCTCTGCGGTACCGGAGGTCCCAAGGCCTGGTCCTGGCCGGGATCAGTCTGCTGATCGGCACGTGCGCGGCGTTCGCGCCCTGGTTCGCCCGGGCGGTCGAACAGACCGTCACCACCGAGGCCCTGACGCACCAGTGGAACTCCGCAGCCTGGCAGCTCAAGTCGACGGCGGCCGACGGATCGGCCGAATCGACCCGGCCGGAGGACCTCGCCCAGCTCGTCCCGGCCGACCTGAAGCAGCTGTTCACCCCGCCGGTGTACGGACGGACCGCCGTAGTGATCTGGGGTCTCGGCAACGCCAGACCTACCGTCGAAGGCCGGGTGGTGTGGCGGGACGGCTACTGCGCCCAACTCGAACTGACCGCCGGCCGGTGCCCCCGCGGCCCCGGCGAGGTCGCCGCATCGTCAGCGGACGCGAAGAACTTCGGTCTGACGGTCGGGGCGACGCTCAGGGCCCAGACCGCCAGCGACCCCAAGCGCAGCCCGCTCCGCGTGGTCGGGATCTACCAGGCGGACGCCGAAGCCACCTACTGGTTCGGCCGCAGACCGACCGGGAACTCGCGGCAGGCCAGTGACTCCCAGCCCCCGCTGGGCGACTTCCTGCTCGCCGAGCGGGGCACCCTCTCCGCGGGGTACTGGGACGCCTACTCGACGCTGGACACCCGCCCGCAGCAGGGAAGCGCGCGAGTCGACGACCTCGATCGGATCCGGCAGGTCACCGATCAACTCGAAGCCCAGATCGCCGAACGCGGCATCGACGCGCGGAACAGCTCAGGACTGATCGGGGTCATCGACGGCATCGAGACGGAGCGACGGCAGGCCACGACGATCATCCCGCTGGTGATGGTGCAACTGGCCCTGTTCGGAGTGGTCGTGCTGGCGCTGGCGCTGGCCACGGTGGTCGACCAGCGCCGACCGGAACTGGGGGTCTCGCGACTGCGCGGGTCGGGCACCGGCGCGACAGGCCGGAGGCTCGCCGTCGAGCTGAGCGTGCCCGTGCTGCTCGGTACGTTGGCCGGCGGGGCGGCCGGTTTCGCAATGCTCCTCACCGTACGAGAGACCTGGCTGGGCGGAGTTGCGCCGCTGGAGGTGCCGTGGACGGTTCCGGCAGCGGTCGCCGTGGCGGCTCTGGCCGGGCTGACGGTCGTCGCGCTGTCGGTCCGCACCGTCGCCCGCCGGCCGATCTCCAGCCTGCTCCGGCGGATTCCGCTCCGCGGACGCCACCGCCCGATCGGTCTGATCGATCTCACCGTCATCGTCGTCGCATCGGCCGGGCTGGTGACCGGACTGACCAGTGGCGGACGAGGCCCCCTCCCCATCCTGACTCCCACCTTGCTCGCTCTGGCAGCAGGACTCGCCTTCGCACATCTGCTGTTGCCGGCCGCGGGGCTGGTCAGCAGGCGTGCGCTGCGCAGGGGGCGGCTCGGTCTCGCGCTCGGCGCGCTGCAGGTAGCCCGGCGCCCGGCCGTGACGCGGCTCGTCGCCGTGGTCGCCGTCGCGACCGGCCTGACCTCGTTCGCCGGTCAGGCGGCGTCGGTCGCCGATCGCAACCGGGACACCCGGGCCGGCTACGAGGCCGGCGCCGAGGCGGTACTGGCGATCGAACCCACCAGCCTCGGCGTCTTCACCGCGGCAGCCGACAAGGTCGATCCGGACCGGCAGTGGCTGACCCCCGTCGTACTCACCAGTCCGCCGTCGGCGGACGGTCTGCGCGCCGTACTGATCGAACCGGACAGCTATCGGCGGATCGCCTTCCGCGGCGATCGGCTCACCGATGCCGAGGGCTTCCGCAAGCTCCAGGCGCCCACAGAGCCGAAACCGATCGAGCTGACCGGTCAGCGGCTGACGGTGACCGCCGACGCCGGCGCGATGACGTCGTACGAGCCACCCGCCGGTGACAGCGTGGTTCCTCCTCCCGAGGAGCCGGCCAAGTCGGTGGTCCTGCAGGCGACGGTGGTCAACCAGAGCAGCGGGGGGCGCTATCTGGTGCGTTTCCCGCCGATACCGCTGGGGCGGCGCGGTCCGGTCACGCTGAGTGCGGCGCTCGGCTGCCTGCCGTCCTGTCAGCTGCTCCGGCTCGGGGTGTCTCGCGAAGTGGGTGACACTGCCGGTGTCAAGGGCGAGATCCCGATCAGCCGCCTGGCGACCGACACCCAGCAGTCGATCCCCCTGGGCCGGACGCAGGACTGGACGAACGGCTCGCAGCGGGGAGCCGACCAGGGCAGCATCGCGGCCAGGAAAGCGCCGAACGGGCTGGCACTCGACGTGACCAGCATCGGCGGCGAACTGAACCTCCAGCATGCCGCGATCCCCACGCCGGCGCCGGCGCTGGTGAGCCCGGACACCGTCGGCGAAGCTCTGACGGTGCCCGGCCTCGACGGGATCTCGATCCCGATCGCCGGGGTCGGCAACCCCCTGATCCCGGTGCCGCGCCACACCGACCTGGTCGCCGTCCTCGACCTGGAGACCGCTCGCCGTTTCGGCGGGGGCGTCGACCGCGCTTCGACGGAGTTCGAGCTCTGGCTCAACGCCGACGGGCTCGCGAACGTCGGCAAGATCATGGACGGCCTGACCGCGGCCGGGGTCACCCCTACGCTCGTCGACCGGCGGTCGGACCGGATCGATGGGTACGGGCGCTCCGCCAGCGCACTCGCCCTCCAGCTCACTCCGGTCGTCGGCCTCGCCAGCTGGGCCCTAGCGGTCATCGTGCTGCTGCTGACGGCCGTCAGCTCCTGGCGATCCCGGGCCCAGGACTACGCGAGCCTGCGGATCAACGGCGTACCGGCGAGCACGACCGGTGGGGCCGCGCGCTGGGAACAGACCGGACCGGTCGCACTGGCGGCGCTGCTCGGGTCGGCCTGCGGCATCGTCGGCGCTCACATCGCGCTACCGATGTTCCCGCTCTTCGCGGAAACCGCCGAACCGTCGCCGATTCCGCTCGACCTGGCGATCAACTGGCCCGGAGCGGTGATCCTCTGGCTGGCCGGCACCGTCGTGCTGACGGCGACAACGCTGGTGCTGGGCACCAGCGTGAACCGGCGGGCGGGCTACAGCCGGATCCGGGAGGAACTGTCATGAGCGGACTGGCGATCAGCACCAGCGGCCTGGTCCACATCTACCGGAGCCAAGGCCATGACGTGGCCGCCTTGTCGGGTATCGGGATCACTGTGCGGCCCGGTGAGTTCGTCGGTCTGCTCGGCCCGTCCGGCGCCGGCAAGTCCACGCTGCTTCAGCTGTGTGGTGGACTGCTGACGCCGAGCGCCGGGCGCCTGCAGATCGGCGAGCACAACCTGACTACGATGACCGAGCCCGAGCTCGACCGGATGCGCGCCCGTGACGTCGGCATCGTGTTGCAGGGAGCCGGTCGCAACCTCATCCCGTACCTGTCACCTCTGGACAACGTCCGCTACGCACAGCGCGCCGCGTCTCGCGACCGGTCCTTGCCGACGCCGGAGGACGTACTCGACCTGGTCGGTCTGACCGACCACGCCCGTACTCCGCTGCCCTCGCTGACCCCCGGGCAGATCCAGCTCTGCGCGGTCGCAGTGGGAATCGCCACGTTCCCCGGCCTGCTGCTGGCCGACGAGCCAACGAGCCAGCTGGATCACCGGGCCCGGGACGAGGTTCTTGCCGCGATTTCGACCATCAACACGAGCACCGGCATGACGGTGCTGCTGGTCACCCACGACCCAGAGGTCGCTGCGTCACTTCCCCGCACCGTCACGATCCGCGACGGGCGGATCGCATCCGAAGGGCGCAGCGGCGAGGAGTTCGCGGTCGTCGCCGCCGATGGTTCGCTGCCGCTGCCGCCGCACGTCGCCGAGTTGCTGCCGCCTGGAACCCTGCTCCGCGTCACCACCACCGAGGACGGCGACGTTCGCCTGAACCCCGTACAGCAAGAAGGTCAGTCGTGATCACCGTCACCAAGCTCACCGTCGCCTACGACGACCTGGTCGCGGTGGCGGACGTTTCCCTGCGGGTCCCGCCCGGGTTCGTCCTCGCGGTCAGCGGGCCGTCCGGGGCCGGCAAGAGCTCGCTGCTGTGGGCCCTCGCCGGCGCGGTCCGGGCGAGCTCCGGCCAGGTCGAGGTGGACGGTCTCACGATCAGCGACCGGCCCACCGCCGCGGCGCACGGCGTCGTACTGATCCCGCAGGGCAACGGTCTGGCCCGGGTACTGACTGCCCGGGAGAATCTCTCCTTGCCGCTGCTCGCACAGCGCACCGACCCGGAAGCGGTCGACCGGCAGGTCGAGCAGGCACTGGCCGATGTCGGGCTCCAGGACAGCGGCGACCATCTGGTCGAGGAACTGTCCGGCGGCGAGCAGCAACGCGTCGCCGTCGCCCGTGGACTCGCCCAGCAGGGCCGAATCATCCTCGCCGACGAGTCCACCAGCGAACTCGACGGCACGAACCGTGAACGAGTCCTCGACCTCCTCCGCCGGGAAGCCGGCCGCGGCGCCGCGGTCATCATGGCGACCCACGACCTCAACGTCGCGGCCGGCGCCGACGGCCACGCCACCATGGACGAAGGCCACCTGACCTGGCAGCGGAGGCTCTAGGTTCTGTCTGGCGATGGATCGCCAGACAGGGCCTAGGCCGTTTCGAACCAGCCCGGGTTCTTGCGGTGGTGGACCGTCGGCAGCTGGCGCGGGCTGGTCGGCGCGGCCCACTTAGCGGCGTTGGCGATGATCTGCTGGACCTCGGGCTGGTGGTACGTCGGGTACTCCTGGTCGCCGGGGCGGAAGTAGAAGACCCGGCCCTGACCGCGGCGGTAGCAGCAGCCGGAGCGGAACACCTCGCCCCCGGTGAAGGAGCTGACGAACACCAGCTCGTCGGGCTGCGGGATGTCGAACAGCTCGCCGTACATCTCCTCGCGCTCGATCACCAGCGGGTGCGGGATGCCCTGCGCGATCGGGTGGCCGGCGGCGACGGTCCAGATCAGCTCACGGTCGTTCTCGGCGCGCCAGTCGAGCGAGCACGTCGTACCCATCAGCTTGATGAAGATCTTGCTGAAGTGCGCCGAGTGCAGCGCGATCAGGCCCATCCCGGACAGCACGTGCTTCTGCACCCGGTCGACGACCGCGTCGTCGACGTCGCCGTGCGCGGCGTGACCCCACCAGGTGAGCACGTCGGTGTCGGCGAGCACCTCCTCGGTCAGGCCGTGCTCCTCCTGCTGCAGCCACGCGGTACGGACGACGACGTCCTGCCCGAGCTTGTCCCGCAGCGCCGCCGCGATCGTCTCGTGCATGGTGTCCGGGTAGACCTTGCGCACCGACTCGTCGCGGTCTTCATGGACGTTCTCGCCCCACACCGTGACGCGAATGGGTTCAGTCATTGAGCACAACCTCTCGTCCCGCCTTCGCCGAGGCGTAGCAGGCGTCGATGATCTCGGTCCGCAGCAGCGCCTCGGACCCGTTCTGGCCTTCCCACTCACCGCTCTTGACGATCCGGACGAACTCGCGCACGACGGCGCGGTGCCCGAGCCCCGCGCCGGTCGCCGGCTTCACCTCGGCGGGTACGCCGCCGACGTCGGTGAAGATCCGCAGCGTGTCCTCGTTGGTGTAGTTCTGCACCTCGATCTTGGCGCCGCCGTCGGTCCCGAACAGCTCGATCCCGAAGTTGTCACCCGGCGCCCGGAACGTCGCCCAGCTGGTCTCCAGCTGCAGCGCGCCGCCGCCCTTCAACCGCAGGTACGCCGTGGCCAGGTCCTCCACCTCGAACGCCGATCCGAGCGTGTTCGCGTTCGGGTCGCGGCTGCCCTTGCCGCGCGGGCCGAGCTCGGCGAAGGTGTCCGCGGACACCGTGCTGACCTGCGGCTCGCCCATCAGGTGCAGCGCCATGTCGAGGATGTGGACGCCGAGGTCGATCAGCGGGCCGCCGCCGGACAGCTCCCGGTTCGTGAACCAGCCGCCCATCCCGGGGATGCCGTTGCGGCGCATCCAGTGCGCCTTCGCGTAGTAGATCCGGCCGAGCTGGCCCTCGTCGATCTGGTGCTTGAGCGCCGCGACGTCACCGCGCTCGCGGTGGTTGAAGACGACCTTCAGCACCCGGCCGGCCTTCTTCGACGCCTCGACCATCGCGGTGCCCTCGGCGACCGTCCGGGCCAGCGGCTTCTCGGACAGCACGTGCAGGCCCTTGTCCAGCGCCTTGAGCGCGATCGGGGCGTGCAGCTGCGTCGGCGTACCGATGCTGACCGCCTCCAGCCCCGGCGTCTCGAGCAGGTCCTCCCACTTCTCGTACAGATGCGGTACGCCGTGCTTCTCGCCCAGGCTGGTCAAGGCGTCCTTCTCCAGGCCCGCCAGCGCGATCACCTCGACGTCCGGCAGCTCGGAGAACGCCTCCAGCGCCGTCCGCCCGGCGAAACCCAGTCCTACGACACCGACCCGCAGTTTTTGATCGTTCACACCCACGATCCTCTCCCGATGACAACGAAGGCCACAAACCTGTTTCCACAGTACGGAACAGGTATCAACAGCCGACGGACGGGGCGGTGTGTCAGCGCGCGTCCGGTCAGTCGCCCTCGGGGTCGAAATCCGGGTCGATCTGCTCGGGGGACAGCGCCAGGACGTCGGCCAGCTCGAGCACCAGGGCGGAGCGGACCAGCCAGGCGAGGCTGCTGCCGGAGCGCTCGGCGCGGAGCTCGATCGGGCGGCGGAACACGACGATCCGGTAGGGCTCGTGCGACGTACCGCCGCTGGCGTGCGTGAGCGGGATCTCGGTGGCGTCGAGCTCCAGGTTCGGGACGTCCTCGATGGCGAACTCGACCCGCGCGACCACCTGCGGGAGCCGCTTCTCGAGCCGCGTCACCTCGATCGCGACCACCTCGTCGAACTGCGCCGCGGCGGACCGCTGCAGCGGCAGACCCCGCGGCGCGAACGTACTCGGCCGGCTGATCGGGCCGAGCATGCCGCGGCCGTGGCGGTCGATGTGCCTGCGATGACGGCGAGCCTCGGTCACGCGCTCAGCCTAGTGGGGGTAACGTCTGTGCGTGAGCATCGCCAGGATCTGTTCGCGCGCCGGATGTCAGAAGCCGGCCGTCTCGACGCTCACCTACGTGTACGCCGACTCCACCTGCGTCCTCGGACCGCTCGCGACGTACGCCGAGCCGCACTGCTACGACCTGTGCGCCGACCACGCCGACCGCCTCACCGCTCCGAACGGCTGGGAAGTCATCCGGCTCGCTCCGGACCCTGCCGCGGCCGGCCCGTCCTCCGACGACCTGGAGGCCCTGGCGAACGCGGTCCGCGAGGCAGCTCGCCCCCTGCCGCCGCGTGAACCCCGCGCCGGCACGCCGGGCGCACCGGTCGAGGTCGCCCGCCGCCGCCACCTCCGCATGCTGCAAGACCCCGGCGCGAACACCTCCGAGGGCTGATTACCGCAGCGCCGCGCTGACGTCCGGCTGAGCGCCCAGCTGAGCCCGGAACACCAGCGACGTCGTCAGCGGCCACGCGGCCACCTCCGGTACGTCGTCGTCCGCGGGCTTCGCGGCCGGCATCAGCGTGACGCCCGCGACCAGGGTGCCCCGCGTCTGCTGCACCATCAGGTACGTCGGCCGCGGCTGCGCCGGGAACGCGATCTGCGCCGTCGCGCCGTTGACCACGTCCAGCGCCCGTGTGACCAGCACCCGCCCGGCCGCGTCCCGCAGCTCGAACTTCACGCTTCCGGCCTTCCCCGGCGCGGTCACCTGCAGTACGGCGGGCTGCTTGTGAGCCGGTATCACCAGGTAGGCCGGTCCGGTCAGCGCGTCCGCGGACCCGATCGAGGAGAACTCCGTCTTACTGGCATCGGTCACCCGCATCGACGCGGTCACCGGCTGGTCCGACGTGATCGTGATCCCGCTCGGGTCGCCGTGCAGCACCTGGTCGAGCATGAACGTCTTCACCGAACCGGCCGGGATCTGCACGGTCTCCAGACCGGCCGGTTTGAACGGCCCGTTCGGCCCGTTCACCGTCAGGCTGGCGGACGCCTGCAGGTCGGTCGGGTTCGCCACGGAGAGGATCCGCAGACCGGCGCCGGGCGCCACCGCGGGGACGAACACCTTCGTCGCCGGCGCCGCGGACGTGTTCAGCCAGTCCACACCGACCGGCTTGTTGCTGCTCGACGCGTTGGAGCGGACGGCTGCCGCGACCCGGCCGCCTGTCGACTCCACGTGCAGGGCGAGGTCACGAAGGTTCGGCGCGACCTGCTTGAGGTACAGCTCGAACGTCCCGTGGGCCGGGACCACGATGCCTCGGGCGGCGGGCAGGTCCTGGGCGCCGGTCCGCGCGAACACGCCGACGTTCACCTCGGCGTTGATGCTGTCGAGGTTGGTCAGGACCAGGACGTCCCGCCGGTCGGCCGCCCCGGACGCGCCGACGAACCAGAAGTCCGATCCGGGCACCTGGCACGGCACGCTCGCCATACCGCGGTTCACGCCCTCCGGCGCGGTCGTCGTACTCGTGCCGACCGTCCCCGCCGCGAGCGGACCGGTGCCCTGGACGGCCAGCGGCTGCGGCTTGACGACCACCGGGCTCGAACCGATGGTGCCGCGCTTCAGCAGCGACCCGACCGGGTCGGACGTCGCCGCCAAGGCCGCGATCGACAACGGCTCGGCGCTCCCCTCCGCGGTGGGGGTCCCTTCGGGCAGGATCGGCGAGACCGCGTTCACCACGCCGGCCATCTTGCCGCCGGGCGACAGCGCCGGGCACGCGAGCGCCGTACGGTTCACCACCGTCCGGGCCGGCTCGGTGACGGCGGACTGCGCGATGGTGTCCGCCTTCCGCGGATGAGTGACCACGCTCAGCCCGGCCAGCACGGCCATGGCAAGGACGACGGCGCCGATCCGGAGGCGCGGGTCCGACAGCAACCGGCTCACCGGTCCCTCCTCGCGTGGGTGCCGTGCGGTACGGCGACTGTGCGGCGGACCGTCGGCAGGCAGAACACGAGCGCGATGAGCCAGCCGATGATCCCGAGGACCCGCCAGACCGAATGCGTCTGGTCGACCAGCGGCGTCTTGCCCTCGATCTTCGACCGGTCGACCAGCCACGAGGCGTCTCCGTCGCTCGCGCTGGCCCTGGTCAGACCGGGTAGCGAGTCCAGCGTCGCCTGCAGCGTCGAGTCGACCGGGCCGGGAAGGTACACGTAGTCGATCGCGAGTCCGGCCAACTGCCGGCCCTCCTCACCGCTACCGCCACCGCCGAGCGTCGCCAGGACGTCGGTGATCGGCTTGGTCTGCGCCGCCGTGGGCGCCGCCTCCAGCGCACCCATCCGCGGACCGCCGTCCTTGACCAGTGAGAACCGCATCTGACCGCCCGGTGCCTTACGCACCACCAGGATCGACTGGTTGTCCGGCGGATCCTGCGAGGCGACCAGGTACGCCGGGAGGTCCTGAGCGGGACCGCGCCACAACGGGCCGTCGGCCCCGCGCACCAGCCAGAAACCCGCCGTCACCACCGTCGTCACCAGCACGATCCCGAGCACGCCCTGGACGATGATCTCGGTCGACTTGCCGACCGAGTCCCACGCGACCGTGACAGCGATGACCCAGCCCGCTGTCATCAGGAACATCAACGGTCCGCTGCCGCCACCGAGCCGGCTGGCGACCAGCGTCCCGGCCAGACCGGCCAGCGCGGCGAACCAGCCGAGCAACTCGTACCGCTGCCGCGACTGACGCAACAGACTGACCAGCGCCACCAGAATCAGCGGTACGGCGAACCACCAGGGCGCGGGCGCACCGATCGGCGTACCCGTCAGCAGATGCGGCAGGCTGTCACCCGGACCGACCGCAGCAGTCGGAGGACCGCCCGCCTCCTGGCCCAGCTTCGACGGGTGCCGCACCAGCTCGAGGACCCACGGCAGCACGAGTAACAGGCCCAGCACGACGGAGAACACCAGCTGACGCCCTTGGCGCCGCCAGCCGAGCCCGAACACCGCACCGAGGACCAGAAGCACCGCGACCAGCAGACCAAGCGCCGGCGTGAACGCGAACAGCACCGCCAGACAGATCCCGGCGAACCACGCGGCCCGCCAGCTGCCCTGAACGACGACGCGCCGCCGCCGGGCGACGGTGTGAACCGCGGCGCCGAGCAGCGGCAGCACGATCGCCGCCACACACGTCCCGAGCCGTCCCTGCGAGATCGCACCGTTGGTGAAGACAGCCAGCCCGTACGCCGAGGCGCCCCAGGCCCTCGCCACGCGGTCGACGACGAACGCGCGCAGCAACGCCCACGCGGCCAGACCGGCCAGTGGGACCGCGCCGAGCAGCAGGACGTTCGTCGCACCGGTCGGACCGAACAAGACTGTCGAGAAGGCCCACAACTGCGCCAGCCAGGCCGGTGGCGTCACGCCAGGTGGAGCCGATGCCGCCGCGTGCCAGAGCGCCGCGATGTTCTCGTGCGCCGGGAGCAGCAGGCTGGAGCGCAGTACGCCGCCGCCGATGAGATCGCGCGCTGCCACCAGCGCACCGATCGCCAGCACGACCCACGCGATCAGGAACGGCCGCCGGATCAGCTGCCGTCGCCACCGCGGCTGGTCGGTTGCGACCCGTGCGGTGGACTTGGCGCGGCGGGCCGTGGTGACGACCTGTTCCTCGGGTTCGTCCGCCCAGGCTTCACGGATCCGCTCGGAGATCGTGCTGGTGGTTTCCTCCAGGTTGTGCCGCAGTGCGTGCACGGACCGGGAGAACAGTCCCTTGATGTCGTCGTACGGAACCCTGTCGAGGCTGCGGCGGTTCTTCCGGGCCGTTGTCCAGCCGCCGGCCAGCAGGGTGCCGAGCAGGGCGGTCCACTCGTCGACGGCGCCGGAGGGCGTCTTGCCGAGCAGGAACCAGATCGAGCGCATCACGGTCCCGAACAGGAACCGCAGGATCAGCAGCGGCAGGAGCTTGCCGGGCGCGTTCGCGAGAACGGTGTAGTACGCGTGGGCGCGGTCGAGTTGGTACGCGTGCCGCCGGGTGCCGGCGAGCGCTCGCTCACCGGTGGCCGCGGCCTGCGCGTGGTAGACGACCGCGTCGGGCGCGACGCCGACCTGGTACCCGGCGCGGCTCGCCCGCCAGCCGAAGTCGATGTCGTCGCGGAACATCGGCAGCCGCGGGTCGAAACCGTGCAGTGCCTCCCACACGTCGCGCCGTACCAGCATGCCGGCCGAGCTGACCGCGAGGACGTTGCGCGGCTGGTCGTGCTGGCCCTGGTCGAGCTCGCCGTTCTCGATGCCGGTGTCGCGGCGGCCGCCGAGCGACGTGGTGACGCCGACCTCGAGCAGCTCACGGTCCCGCGGCCAGAGCCGCAGTTTCGGGCCCCAGACCGCGGTGTTCGGCGACATAGTAGCCTGGAGCAACAATTTCTCCAGGGCCTTCGGGGCCGGTGCGCAGTCGTCGTGCAGCAGCCACAGCCACTCCACCACGGGCATGTGGCCGTCGTCGCCGTACGGTCCGACGGCGCTCGGGATCGGCGCGAAACCGTGCGCCTCGAGGCCGCGCGCGACCGCCACGCCGAAGCCGGTCCGCGCGGAGACGCTGACCACCGGCTCGACACCGGGCATCGCGGCGAGCAGTTCGGCCGTTTCGTCGGTGGATCCGGTGTCGACCGCGATCAGCCGGTCCGGACGGGGATTGAGCGCCCACAAGGCCTCGGACAGCCGCGGCAGCCAGGCCGCGCCCTCATGCCCGACCACCACCGCGGTGACGACATGCCGGACCCGCGGACGACCCATCGGGTCGTCGATGTGATCGGTCGGGAAGTCGACGGAGTCGAAGAACTCCCAGCCGGCCGGGGCTTCTTGTTCCATGCGGAGCTGTGACACCTCGATGCTTGCGGACGGTCACCGTGACCGCAGGTCCCGGCGAGGACTCACCATACAGCCGCCGTCGGAGTGTCAGGAAAGCCGCGGGCTCCAGGCCAGAACGCCGCGGGCCCCGGGGATGATCACCCCGGGGCCTCGCGGAAGTCCAACGTGTAGTTGTCTGGTGCGTGCGGACCGTCAGACGGCCTTCTTCTTCAGCTTGCGGCGCTCCCGCTCCGACAGACCGCCCCAGATCCCGAAGCGTTCGTCGTTCTGCAGCGCGTACTCGAGGCACTCGCCCCGGACGTCGCAACCGAGGCACACCTTCTTGGCCTCGCGGGTGGATCCGCCCTTCTCCGGGAAGAAAGCCTCTGGATCGGTCTGGGCGCACAGCGCCCGTTCCTGCCAGTTCGGCTCCTCCTCGATCGCCTCACCGTCGACAATCGCCATCAGGCCTTCTGTCACGGTACGACCTCCTCGACCCTGTTCGTTCCCCTGTACATGTGGGTTTGCGGTCCACATGCCTGACCTCGTCCGTCCTGCGCTCTGCAACGGTCCCCGATACCGAGTGTCCTAACGAACGACACGGTTGAAATTACATTCCTGCAATCCACGAAAGTCAAGCCGTGCTCTGCTATTGGGATCATCCGCAACATGCCCGCAAAAGAACGAGAGGCCTGTAGATACAGGCCTCTCGCGCTGTGTACCCGGGCTCAAACTTCATACTGCCGGGATTTTCCCTCAAGCTCGGTAAGGGCTTGCTGCCCTGATCGCCTGATCAGGAAGGCTGTGACCACCAGCCCTGCTGACCCTGACCCTGCTGGTTCTGGTCGTTCTTCTCCGGCTCCACCCGCGGGTCGATCCGGGTCTCGTCGGCGGATTCGCCCGGCTGCGCGGGCTCCGCGGCGCTCGGCTGCTGCTCGGCGGCCGGCTTGTCGTCGGCCTGCCAGGCCTGCTCCTGCTGCCAGGCCTGCTGGCCCTGCTGAGCATCCGCCTGCTCCTGCGAGCCCTCAGCGGTGCTGTGCTCCGGCTGGCCCCACTCCTGGCCGGCCTGCGGCTGCTGGCCGTACTCCTGGCCACCCCACTGCTGCTGGCCGGCGTCGGCGCCGCCCCACTGCTGCTGCTCCTGCGGCCACTGCTGCGCCTGCTCCTGGCCGCCCCACTGCTGCTGGCCTTCGGCGTTCCAGGCCTGCGTCGGCTCGACGCCCTGGCCTTCCGCGGGCCAGGACTGCTCCTGCTGACCGGCGTGCTGCGCAGAGTGCTGGGCGGAGTGCTGACCGGACTGCTGCTGGGCCTCGGCGTCACCGGCCGACCAGGCCTGCGGCTCGCCCTGGTTCCAGCTCTGCTCCTGCGGCCACTGCTGCTGGTCGCCCTGGGCCGCGGCGTATCCACCAGCAGCACCAGCGGCGCCGGCGGCACCCGCCGCGTAACCGCCGTACTGCTGGCCCTGGTCGTACTGACCGTACTGACCCTGCTGCTCCGGCTGACCGTAGCCCTGCTGGCCGAACCCCTGCTGACCGTACGGCGCCTGCTGGCCGAACTGCCCCGGCTGACCCTGCTGCTGGAACTGACCCGGCTTCGGGGCCTTGACCGGCGCGGGCAGCGCCTGGAACGTCTTCAGCAGGTAGAACCCGACAGCGCCGTACAGCGCGAGGCCGCCGAGCGACGCGACGAAACCGACGATCTTCTCACCGGCGGTGCCGCTGCCGTTGAACTGCGCGAACGTGGCCACCAGGCCGATGAGCAGGAAAAGACCGGTGATGGCGAGCGCGGCCAACGCAACGATCCGTGCGTTCGGCGTCCGCTCGCCCTCGTTCACCATCCACACCGCACCGACCAGCGCGAAAATCAGCGCCAGCGAGGTGATGGACGGCGGGACGATGATGCTGTGCACACCGCCGGAAGCGGCGACGAAGCCGATCCCGCCGACGAACAGCTGGAACAACGAGGCCAGCGCGAGCAGGCCGGCGAAAGCGAGCAGGATGTACGCGACCGGCTCTCTGAGCTTCTTGGTTGCGTCGGTGACCACGAGGGCTCCTCGGATGTTGGGGGGCCGTACAACTGAGCTGTGCGGATGTGATGACTCACCGCAGCATAGTCGTGCCGTGGTTCGACGCATTGACGACTCGTGCAGACTCTTCCCATGCGATTGCCCATGCGATTGACAGTGCTGGCCGGCGGCATCGGCGGTTCCGCCTTCCTGCGAGGGCTGCTCAAGGCCCGTCCGGACGCCGAGATCACCGTCGTGGGGAACACCGCGGACGACATCACGCTCTTCGGCCTGCGGGTCTGTCCCGACCTCGACACGGTGATGTACACGCTCGGCGGCGGGATCTCGGAAGAGCGCAAATGGGGCCGCGAGGACGAGACCTGGGTGATCAAGGAGGAGCTCGCGGCGTACGGCGTGGAGCCGACCTGGTTCGGGCTCGGCGACCGGGACATCGCGACGCACCTGGTGCGGACCCAGATGCTCGACGCCGGCTTCAGCCTGAGCGCGGTCACCGAGGCGCTGTGCGCCCGTTGGAAGCTCCCGGTCCGGTTGCTGCCGATGAGTGACGACCGGATCGAGACCCACGTGGTCGTGGACGACCCGGAGCAGCCCGGACGGCGCAAGGCCATCCACTTCCAGGAGTACTGGGTCCGCTACCAGGCCGGCATCCCCGCGCACCAGATCGTTGCCGTCGGCCAGGACAAGGCCAAGCCCGCTCCCGGCGTACTGGAAGCCATCGCGGACTGCGACGTCCTGATCGTCCCGCCGTCGAACCCGGTGGTCTCGGTCGGCACGATCCTCGGCGTCCCCGGGATCCGGGAGGCGGTCCGGGAGACGCCGGCGCCGGTCATCGGGCTGTCGCCGATCATCGGCACCGGCCCGGTCCGCGGCATGGCCGACAAGGTGCTGGCCACCGAGGGCGTCGCGGCGACCGCGTCGGCGGTGGCGCGGTACTACGGTTCGCGCGCGTCCGGCGGCGTCCTGGACGGCTGGCTGATCGACACCTCCGACGCGATCCAGGCGGATTCGATCGCCGGAGCCGGAATTCACGTGCAGGCGGTGCCGTTGTGGATGACGGACGAGACCACCACCGCCGCGATGGCTGACGCGGCACTGACCCTCGCGGAGGCCGTGCGGCGATGAGGAAGCACCTGGAGATCTTCCCGGTGACCGGACTACCCGAGGTGGCGGCCGGGGACGACCTGGCGGCACTGATCGCGGACAGCGCCGACCTGCGTGACGGCGACGTCGTCTCGGTGACGTCGAAGATCGTCAGCAAGGCGGAAGGCCGGCTGACGTACGGCACCCGCCGGGACGCCGTGGACGCCGAGCTCGTCCGGGTCGTCGCGCAACGCGGCGAGACCCGGATCGTGCAGACCCGGCACGGCCTGGTGATGGCCGCGGCGGGCACCGACACGTCCAACACGGTCCCCGGCACGGTGCTGCTGCTCCCGGTGGATCCGGACGCGTCGGCGCGCGCACTGCGCACCGCGTTGAAGGAGCGGTACGACGTCAACGTCGGCATCGTCGTCACGGACACGCTCGGCCGCCCGTGGCGCAACGGCCAGACCGACCTCGCGATCGGCGCCGCCGGCGTCACGGTCGTCGAGGACCTCCGCGGTACGACGGACAGTCACGGCAACGTGCTTGCGGTGACCGAGCCCGCCCTGGCGGACGAGATCGCCAGTGCGAGTGAACTGGTCAAGGGCAAGGCGGACGGGGTGCCGGTCGCCGTACTGCGTGGACTGGACGACGCCGTACTGCCGATCGGCGAGCACGGCCCCGGCGCGCGGGCGCTGGTGCGGGACGCCGAGCACGACATGTTCAGCCTGGGGACGCGGGAGGCCGCGCGGGCCGCCGTACTCGACCGGCAATCGCCCGCCGGGACTCGGGAAGCCGATCCGGCGCTGTGGTCGGGGTTGCTCGCCGACGTCGACGGTGTACGTCTCCAGGTCGGTGACAACGCTGTCACAGTCTTTGGCGAAGAACCCGTGACGGTCGGTATGGTGGCCGAGCGGCTCGCCGTACTCCTGCACGCCGAGGGGTTCGGCGTCACGGTCCGGCCGGGGCCGGGCAGCGAGGCGACGGTCACGTTCGGCTCACGGTCGCGGTAGTTTTCTAGGCAACTTCTCAGTGTCGCCTCGTACACTGCCTTCGCACGGCGGCGCGGTGGCCGCCCTAATCCGGGAAGACCAAACACTGTGGGTAAAGCGTCGTCGCAGAAACAGTCGCGCCGCGAGATGATCGAGAAGATGCAGCGCGAGCAGGCCCGCTCGGACCGGCGCCGCACCATCCTCATCGTGGTCGCCTCGATCGTGATCGGCCTGGCCATCATCGCCTACCCGGCGATCCGGCTGATCCAGGACTCCCGGACCAAGAATCAGGCCCTCACCGACTTCGGCGTCGCGGCGTCGGCGGCGTCGTGTGACGCGCCCACCAACGACGACGGCGGCGGCACCCAGGACCACCGTCCCGACGGGGAGAAGATCGCCTACGCGGTCTCCCCGCCGTCCTCCGGTCCGCACTACGCGAACTGGGCGCCGTTCGACAAGAAGTTCTACACGATGGACGACCGTCCGGCGGTTGAGCACCTGGTCCACAACCTGGAGCACGGCTACACGATCCTCTGGTACAAGGACACGCTGCCGAAGGACCAGATCGACCAGATCGAGAAGATCTCCAAGTCCAAGCTGCCCGACAGCTCGATCGGCAAGTTCATCGCCGCCCCGTTCAAGCAGGATGAGGGCAAGGGCTGGCCCGAGGGCAAGAACCTCGCCTTCGCCCACTGGAGCGCCCCCGGCGCCGACCAGAAGTCCTTCGCCCACCGCCAGTTCTGCGGCTCGGTCAGCGGCGAGGCCCTGAAGCAGTTCATGGAGAAGTACCCCGCCGCCGACGCCCAGGAACCCAACGGCGGCTGACCACCAGCACCTGTGAACGCCCCCGAGAGCAACTCCTCTCGGGGGCGTTCGTCGTAGGACGACGAGTACCGTGGAAGCCCCACGCGGTGCTACGCGTGGGTAAACCACATCCCCCATGCATCACAGAACTCAGATGTAGTTGGCGTGGTCGGATTGGACTTGGGCTACCAGGTCCTTGACGCGTTCGCCGTCGGACAGGGGGCAGACCATGGTGACGTCCTGGGTGTGGACGATGATGTGGCTGCGGAGGCCCACGGCGGCGACCAGGTGGTCCGGGTCATCGGTGACGATGATGTTGTCGTGGGAGTCGAGCAGGCAGCTGAGGGTGATCCTGTCGGTGCGGTTGCCGTTCGCGTCGGCCTCGTACGTGTCGGCGAGCGCGGCCCACGAGCCGACGTCCAGCCAGTGCACGGGCATCGGTACGACGACCACGTCCGCGTCGACCTTGCCCTGCGAGGCCGGCTCCATGACCGCGTAGTCGACGCTGATCTTGCGCAGGTTCGGGTAGATCTGCTCGAGGGTCGCGTCCCGCTCGGGGGTGTCCCAGACGGCGGCGACCTCGCGCAGGCGTGCGGCGGACTCGGGCAGGAGTTCGTCGAGCACGTTCAGCACGGTCGACGCCTGCCACACGAACATCCCGGAGTTCCACCAGAACCGTCCGGTCGCCAGGTACTCCTCGGCGGTCTCGCGGTCCGGCTTCTCGCGGAAGCGGTCCACGACGTACGCCGACGTACCCTCGATCGGCGCCCCGCGCTCGATGTACCCGAGCCCGGTGTGCGGATGGGTCGGCTCGATCCCGAACGTCACCAGCGACCGCGGCCGCGCCTCCACGACCTCGAACCCGTGCTCGATCGCCGCCCGGAACTCCTCCTCCGGGCTGATCAGGTGGTCCGATCCGACGAACGCCACCACGGCGTCCGGATCGTTGCGCGCCACCACGGCGGACGCGAGCCCGACGGCGTTCGCGGTGTCCCGCCGGGCCGGCTCACCGATGATGTTGTGCGGGCCGAGCTCCGGCAGCTCCTTGCGCACCACGTCCGTGATCGCACCGACGGTGCACACGTAGATGTTCTCCGGTTCGACCAGGCCCAGCAGCCGGTTGTACGCCACTCGCAGCAACGACTGCCCGGCCGCCAGCGGCAGCACCTGCTTCGGCCTGTCGTCTCTGGACATCGGCCAGAGCCGCGTCCCCGAACCACCCGCCAGGATCACCACGTTTCGCATGAGGAAAGACCCTACCGGTCGTCACCAGGCGACTGCGGAATCCTCAGGTGCTGGAGGTCCGGAGGAACCGGCGAGTCCGCGGGCTGCCAGAACAGCTCGGCCTCACCGTCGAGCGCCGTCGCAGGCGCGTCCGTGAGCCGGAAGCGGTCGCGCAACCTGCCGTAGAAGTCCGTCGGGCGCAGCCGCACAAGCCGCAACCGGCGCGGTGATCCGTAGACACTGATCCAGTCGCCAGGATCGAGAACGCCGCGCAACTGCCCGTCGATGCTGACCGCCGCCTGTCCCGAATGCGGCAGGACCCGCAGCGCGATCGGCTCGTCCGGCGCCGCGACCACGGTGCGGTTGAAGGTCATGTGCGGCGCGACCGGGGTGAACACGATCGCCTCGGTGTTCGGCGACAGGATCGGTCCGCCGGCAGCGAAGCTGTACGCCGTCGAGCCGGTCGGCGTCGCCACGATCACCGCGTCGGCGGAGTACGACGCCAGCAACCGCCCGGACAGGTACACGCCGAGCGCCACCTGGTGATCGCGCGCCAGCTTCTCCACCACCACGTCGTTCAGCGCGGTGACGTCGAGCGCCATCCCCCAGCCGTCGCCCTCGGCCATCTCGTGCCGGACCGGCGGCGGGGGCAGCGCGGGACCGTGCCCGTACCGCAGCAGCGACTCGATCCCGCTCGGGATCTCCAGCGGCCGCGACGCCCGCATCGTCAGCGTCATCCGTTCCTCGTACGCCGCTCCGCCGTGGTGCACCGCCTCCAGTGCCTCCTCGACGTCCTTGCAGGCGACCTCGGTGAGGAAGCCGACCTTCCCGAGGTCGACCCCGAGGACGGCGGCGTTGTTCTTCGCCGCGATCCGGGCGCCGCGCAGGAACGTCCCGTCGCCGCCGAGCGTGACGACGAGGTCGGGGTCGCCGGCGTGGTGCAGCTCGTCGGTCCCGGTCCGCCGTTCCTGGTGGTCCTTCCAGACGTCGATGTCCGTGCACCCGATCCCGTGATCGGCCGCCCACTTGCGCACGGTCCCGGCGGTCTCCACGGCCACCGCCCGCCCCTGATGAACCACCAGCCCCACTCGCCTGATCGCCACAAACCCTCCTCCGCGCTCCCCGCCTCACGGTACCGCCCGCTCCCCTCTGACACGGCGCGCGCCGTTCGTCCACCGCTCGTGGGTTGACCCACCAGATGCTGGGTTTGCGAGCCGAATACGGGTCGCAGACCCAGCATCTCGGACGCAGACCCACCAGAGTGCGACGGCTGGGCGGCGTATGCGCGGGTGGTTGGGGGCGGGCGTGGGTGTCAGGCGGGGGGCTCGGGGCGGGCGTGCGTGTCAGGCGGGGGGCTCGGGGCGGGTGGCGGCGATGATGGGGTCGGTTTCGTCGTCGAATTCGCCGATGACTTCTTCCAGGAGGTCTTCCAGGGCTACTACGCCGATGGCGTGGTCGCCGCCGCAGACGACGGCCAGCTGGGCTCGTTCGTCGCGCATGGTGCGGATCGCCTTCGCCACCGGGGTGTTGTCCCCGAGTTCGAGCGCCGCCGTCATCAGGTCCGACGCGCGGCTCGTGGTGTCGCCGGCGGTCGTCGCGCGGGCCGCGTCGCGGACGTGCACGATGCCGCAGATCCCGGCGGATCCGTCGGGACCCGGGCTGACGACGGCGAGACGGGAGTGGCCTTCGCGACGGCTGGTCAGCTCCACCTCGCGGGCCGAAGCCGTCGTCGGGACCGTCGACAGCTGGTCGATCGGCGTCATCACCTGCCCGACCGTGGTGTTCTGCAACGCGAGCATCGCGGTCAGCAGCTCGTGCTCGGGCTGCTCGAGGGTGCCGTGCTCGCGCGAGGACTCGATCAGCAGCCGCAGCTCGTCCGGGCCGTGCGCGTTGGCGATCTCGTTCTGCGGCGTCACTTTCACCAGCCGCACGCACAGGTTGGCGAGCCAGTTGAGCACGATCAGCAGCGGCCGGAACACGTACGTGAACCCGCGGAACGGCAGCGCCAGGACAAGCGCCGACCGCTCCGGGTCGCTGATCGCCCACGACTTCGGCGCCATCTCCCCGAGCAGCACGTGCAACAGACCGATCCCCGCCACCGCGATGATCAAAGCGATCACATGGCCGACCGCCTCCGGGATGTGCGCCAGCTCGAAGAGCGGATGCAGCAGGTGAGCAACAGCCGGCTCGCTCAACGATCCGAGACCCAGCGTGCACAACGTGATCCCGAGTTGCGCCCCCGCCAGCATCAACGACAGCTCGCTGACCCCGGCGATCGCGGCCCGCGCCGAGCGGCTCCCGGACGCGGCCGCCTCCTCGAGCCGATGCCGCTTCGACGCCACCAACGCGAACTCGGCCGCGACGAAGAACCCGTTCAGCGCCAGCAGGACGACGGAGATGATCAGAGCGAGCGAGGTACTCATGCCGTCCGCTCCATCACGACGATCCCGGGCACCCGGCGCTCGATCGTCTGCACCGTGAGCCGGACGAACTCGGCCGGGACCGGCCGCCCCTCGTGATCGATCCGGTGCGGCAGCTCCACGACCGTCGAGTCGCCGACCACCGGGATCCTCCCGAGCCGCGCCATCACCAGACCGGACACCGTCTCGTAGTAGTCGCCGTCCGGCAGTGGTACGCCGGTGGCCTCCTCGACCTGGTCGAGGCGCCATCTGGCCGGCACCACCCACGAGCCGTCCCCGCCCTGCACCGGTCCCGTCTCGGGCAGGTCGTCCTCGTCGCGGATCTCCCCGACCAGTTCCTCCGCGATGTCCTCCAGCGACACGATGCCCGCGAACCCGCCGTACTCGTCGACGACGATCGCGAGCTGCCGCCGCGCGACCCGCAGCCGCTCCAGGACACCGGGCAGCGGGAGGGTCGTCGGTACGGCGACCGGCGCCGACGCCAGCGAACCGACGGCGATCGTCGCGCGATCGGCCGGTTCGAGCTCGACCACGTCACCGATCGCGACCACACCGATCACCTCGTCGACCGATGCACCGATCACCGGGAACCGGCTGTGCCCGGTGTCCTGCAGCTCGACCACGCGGGTGAGCGGCTCGTCGCGGTGCATGGTGATCACGTCGACCCGCGGGACCATCGCCTCGCCCGCGGTCCGGCCGCGGAAGTCCAGGCCGCGGTCCAGCAGCCGCATGGTGTCCTGGTCCAGCAGTCCTTGCTCGTACGACGTCTCGATGATCCGGTCGAGCTCCTGGGGGGTCGCGCCCTGCGGCAGCTCCTCGACCGGCTCGATGCCGACCCGGCGGAGGATCCGGTTCGACGCCGAGTCGAACAGGTGGATCAGCGGCCCCGCGACCGCCAGGTAGACCAGGGTCGACCGGGACAGCCGCAGCGCGATCGACTCCGCGCGAGCGATCGCCAGGTTCTTCGGCGCCAGCTCACCGAACACCATCTGGATGATCGTTGCCATCAGCAACGCCAGGACCACCGAGATCGACATGCTCGCGGTTTCCGGGACCCCGGCGGCGCCGAACACGTTTTCCAGGCCCTGACCGAGATACGGCTCGGCGACGTACCCGGCCAGCAGTGCGGTGATCGTGATGCCGACCTGTGCACCCGACAGTACGAACGACAACCGCGCGGTGACCTTCAGCGCCCGCCCGGCCGCCGCGTCACCGTCCGCGGCCAGCGTCTGCAGCCGGCTCCGGTCCACGGCGACGTACGAGAACTCCTGCGCCACGAAGTAGCCGGTGGCAACGGTCAGCACCAGGATCAGGCCCAGACCGGCCAGGATCAGCATGGCACGACCTTATGAGAACTCCAGCGACTGCAATACTGCGGGGTCGGTCGCGTCGAGCCCTTCCTCGGCGGCCCGGGTGAACGCCTGCATCCGGACCACGTCACCGCGCTCCGCCGTCTCGCCGGCGATCCAGTACGCGACCGTGTGCAGGTCGTCGCGACCGACGCCGAGCTCGTCGACGAGGTACGGACGGATCGAGCGGACCACTCCGGCCTCGGCCGCGCACCACGCCTGCAGTCGCCCCGGCGGCCGGCGAAACGCCCGGACCGCCTGCTCCAGCAGGCTGCCCGGACCGCTCAGCGGCGGCGAGTGGATCCACTGCACGTCGCCCTCCACCAGCGCGCGTTCCGCCGGAGTTTCCGCCTGCAGGAAAACGGTTGACGGTACGTCGAGACTCTCGACGATGCTCGCGATCGCGGGCAACGAGGTGGAGTCGCCGATCAGCAGGTGATGGTCGACGTCCCCGGCGTGGAACTCGCGCCGCATGCCGAGCAGGACGACGGTGTCGCCGGGACGGGTGTTGGCGAGCCAGGTGATCGCCGGACCGTCACCGTGCAGCGCGACGTCGAACACGAGCCGGCGGGTGGCCGGGTCGAAGGTGCGGACGGTGAAGCCGCGGGTCAGCGGCGCCGGCCGGTCCGACGGCCAGACCGGGGCGCCGGCCGGGCTGATCCTCGGCATCCGCACGCTGCCGATCCCGTCCGGCGGGATGACGAGCTTGAACGCGTCGGCCGGACGGATGGTGCGGTACGCCGCCAGTCCGTCGCCCTGCACCGTGACGCGGCTGAACCGCGAGGTCAACGACTCGATCGTCTCGACCCGGACCGGGCAGATCAACCGGGAGTCCCCCGACCGCGTCAGCCGCCTGATCTCCGCACGTATCGTCGCACCCCTCACGGAAATTAGGCTAACCTAACCACCACGGACCGACGAGGGCCTTACCGAGGGGTGGACCGCGGCCCCGAGGCCCGGCCCGACGCCCGGACCTGAACCGTAGGCTGGGCCCTATGTCACGAGTTCTGCCCGAGCTGTTCGCGGCCGCGGTCCGCCGGGACGGCGCCGGCCCGTTCCTCACCTACTACGACGACGCGAGCGGCGAGCGGATCGAGCTGAGCACGCTCACCACCGCGAACTGGGTCGCGAAGACCGCGAACCTGCTGGTCGACGAGTACGACCTCGAGGCGGGCGAGACCGTCGC
This sequence comes from Kribbella shirazensis, assembly GCF_011761605.1. Taxonomy (GTDB): domain Bacteria; phylum Actinomycetota; class Actinomycetes; order Propionibacteriales; family Kribbellaceae; genus Kribbella; species Kribbella shirazensis. Next base: position 8,200,176 of record NZ_JAASRO010000001.1, read on the forward strand.
GATCGGCCTGCCGCCGCACTGGCTCGGCGTGGTCTGGGCGCTGTCCACCTGGTCGGCCGGCGCGGCGCTGACCAGCGGGACCGGCACCCTCGCGATCACCGGACCGGACTTCGCGATCCGCGGCGCACGCGAGACCGTCGCGTCCGCGCTCCTCCCCCTCGGCGGGCGCTTCCGCGAGCCGCTGCCCGACGGCGTGCACGACTACGGCGCCGAGGTCTACAACCACCCCGACGTGTTCTCGCCGTACGACGTGCCGACGCCCACGTCCCCGGCGTACGACGACCTCACCCACGAGGACCTGATCGGTACGGCGGACCCGATCGGTGACCGCATCCTCGTGACGCGGACGCTGACCGACCGGCAAGGACTGGGACTGCTGGTCGGTGTGATCGCGGGAGGTGGTTCGATCGTGCTCTGCCGCAACCTGGACGCCGCCAAGCTGGAGCGCCGGGTCACGGACGAGAAGGTCGACCAGGTCTTGGAGGGGTGAACGTGCGGCGGTTCGAGGGCAAGGTAGCGCTGGTCACGGCGGCGGCGCAGGGCATCGGGGCCGCGGTCGCGCGGCGGCTGGCGGCCGAGGGCGCCTCGGTGGTGGTGACCGATCTCCAGGAGGAGAAGGCCGGCGAGGTCGCCGCCGCGATCGGCGAGCAGGCGCTACCGGTGCGCGTGGACGTCACGAACCGCGCCGACGTGGACGCGGCGGTCGCGGCCGCGGTCGAGCGGTTCGGCCGGCTGGACGTCGTGGTGAACAACGCCGGCGGCTGCATCGTCCGCTCGGTGCCGGAGGACGCGACCGCCGAGGAGTTCCACGCCCAGCTGGACCTGACGCTGGTCGGCGCGTCCCGCTGCATCCAGGCGGCGCTCCCGCAACTGGTGAAGAACCGCGGGAACGTCGTCACGATCAGCTCGGTCAACGGGATCGCCGCCTTCGGCAACGTCGAGTACTCCGCGGCCAAGGCCGGGCAGATCGCGATGACGGTCAACTACGCGGCCCGGTACGGCGGCCTCGGCGTCCGGTTCAATGTGGTTGCCCCGGGCACCATCCGGACGCCGAACTGGGACGACCAGCCGGAGACCCTGGAGCGCTTCGCCGAGATGTACCCGCTCGGCCGGATCGGCGAGCCCGAGGACATCGCGGCCGCCGTCGCCTTCCTCGCCTCCGACGACGCCTCCTGGATCACCGGCCACACCCTCCCGGTGGAGGGCGGCGTCCTCACCGGCCCCGGCGTCCTCGACCTGACGCCGTCGGGAGCCTTCAAGAAGGAGTACTAGGCCTTCGGCCAGGCTTCCCAGGCGGTCGCGAACATCTGGTCGACGGTGTAGGTGTTCTGCCACGCCAGGTCGCGGGCGGCGAGATCCCCGTTCGCCACGACGCGGGACGGATCGCCAGGGCGGCGTGCGCCCTCGGTCGGGGTGAAGTCGATGCCGGTGACCCGGCGGGCGGCGTCCATGATCTCGCGGACCGACGTACCGGTGCCGCTGCCGAGGTTGTAGACGCGCTCGAGGGTCTTGCCCGACTCGAGCGCGCGGGCGGCCGCGACGTGCGCGCGGGCCAGGTCCGCGACGTGGACGTAGTCCTTGACCGACGTACCGTCCGGGGTCGGGTGGTCGGTGCCGTAGATCTGCGGCACCTTCCCCTGCGTCAGCAGGTTGCAGACGATCGGGAACAGGTTGTACGGGCTCGCGTCGTACACGGTCGGGTCCCCGGAGCCGACGACGTTGAAGTAGCGCAGCGAGGTGTGGTGCAGCTCGGTCGCGGCCGCCTGGTCGCGGAGCAGCCACTCACCGATCAGCTTCGACTCGCCGTACGGCGACTGCGGGTCCGGCGGGGTGTCCTCGGTGACAACCTCGACCTCCGGCGTCCCGTACACACCGGCGCTGGACGAGAAGACGAGGTTGCGGACGCCCTGCTCCGCCATCGCCTCGAGCAGCGTCACCATCGCCGTCACGTTCTGCGTGTAGGTGTGCAGCGGACGCTCCACCGACACCCCGGCGTACTTGAACCCGGCGAGATGGACGACACCGTCGACCCCGTCCAGCGCCTCACGCACCGCCGTACCGTCGAGAAGGTTCGCCCGCACGAACGGCACGCCGTCCGGCACGAACTCCGCCTTGCCACTCGACAGGTCGTCGATCACGACCACGTCGATCCCGTCGTCGCGGAACGCCCGCACCACATGCGCTCCGATGTACCCAGCACCACCAGTCACGAGCCACGTCATGTCCATGATCCTGCCACCAGAACCTGACCGCGGCCCCGTGAACGGGCCGAATCCGTACCAATCAGCAGACAGTCGCCAGCCAGAAGTACGTCAACTCGGTCCACTCCACCGGCCGCCCGACGTCCGCCGCGAACTGCTCCCGGGCCGGGAAGTTCTTCAGCACCTCGAACGTACGCCCGTCCGACAGCCGCCGCGTCTGGTAGGTGTCGCCGTCGGCCGTCGTCCGCGTGATCGGGTGGTTGCTGCCCTCCACGAACCGGTTGTCGGCGAAGATCACCACGCCACCCGGCTCGACCCGCTCCAGCAGCCCCTGCGCGAACCGCCGTACGTCGGCCCGCGGCACGTGCGACCAGAAGAACCCGGAGAAGATCGCGTCGAAGCGGCCCGGGACCGCGCCGAGGTCGTACGCGTCCGCAGTCTCGAAACGCACCTCGGCGGGGCCGTACGACCGGGTCCGGGCGACGGCGAGGGTCTCGTCGTTCAGGTCGGTGGCGACCACCTTCTCCGCGGTGGTCGCGAGTGCGGTCGTCCAGTAACCGGTGCCGGCGGCAACTTCCAGGACCGAGCGGCCGGCGACGAGCGGCGGCAGGAGGGCCCGCAGACGTGCGAGGTCGTCCTGCCGCTCCGGCTTCTCGTACACCGCGTCGTACTCGGTGGCACGCTCGCGGTAGTAGTCGGCCAGCTCGCTCATCCAGAGACTGATCTCGTCTTGGGTGTGAGCAGGAACGCCCCGACGTACAGCAGTGCGGCGATGATCAGCAGGCCGTGGAAGCCGATGATCAGCGCGGCGTACTCGAGGCAGCCGCCGAGCATCGCGCCGAGCAGGTTGGCGCCGAAGGACGCAGTGCCGTCAGCTGTGTCGGTGAACCGCTTCGCGAAGATCACGTTCGCCGCGAAGATCGGCAGGAACGCGATCAGCACCGCGACCACCGCGCGCAACCCGACCGGCATCCCGAGCAGCCAACTGTCCGGGAACACCCACGACAGCGCGAGCCCGCCGAACAGTACGGCGAACATCACCTTCATCGGCGGTGTCTTGAACCGTCTCGTCACTTCGACCGCCGCGAGCACCGCCACCAGCACGCCGGCGAACACGATCGCGTTGACCACCCACGTCGTACCGAACAGCAACGCGAACCCGGTGATGCTCTTGGTCTCCAGCAACATGAAGCCCGCACCGAGCAGGAACAGGTCCGCGTACGGACGCATCCGCCGGTACGACGCGCCGCCGCCGGCGATGCCGACGCCGACGAGACCGGCGACCAGGATCAGTGCGAGCGTCACGAGGTACAGCCCGGGGATCCGGTCGGTGAACAGGTACAGGAACGGGCGGTTGTCGGTCGCCGGGGGCGGCGTGGCCTCGGTCGCGCCGGCCCACTCGGCCCCGCAGGTCTGGTCCTTCTCGGTCAGCCCGACCGTCACGACCGCCTGCTGCAGACCGTCGCCGATCTTGTCCACACACGGCTTGTGCCCGAACGCCTGCTCCGCCGTCGACGCCAGCCGGTCGATCAGCCAGGTCTCGCGGTAGTAGTTGTACATGGCGAACGCGCCACCCGGGTTCAGGTGGTCACGCGCGGACTCGAACGCCTGCTGGGTGAACAGGTAGCTCTCCAGCCGCAGCGAGCTCGCACCGTTCACCAGCGTCAGCGAGTCCGGCAGCGCCAGCAGGATCAGGTCGTACTTCTTGTCCGTCCGCGACAGGAACGCGCGACCGTCGTCGATGTGCGACGACACCCGCGGGTCCTGGTACGGGCGGTCCGGGTGCAGCGCCTTGCCGATGTCCCGGATCTCCGGGTCGATCTCGACCGCGTCCACGTGCGTCGCGCCCTTCTTCAGCGCGATCGCCACGTCCGACCCCGAGCCGGCGCCGATGATCAGCACGTTCTTCGGCTGCTTGCCGGCGTTCGCCCGCTCGTACGGCAGCCCGTACTGCGGCTCCCACTGCAGCCGCGCGTCCGCGGGGATCGCCTGCTGGTGCGGTACCCCGTTCACCGTGATGGTGAGCAGCGGCACGCCTTCCCACGTCGACTTCTTCGTCTGCACCTTGTAGTACGGCGACCAGGAGTTGTCCGGCCGCGTCGATTCGTGGAAGAGCACGCCGAGCATCACGAGCAGCGGCGACAGCACCAACGCGGCACTCACCCCGGTGGCGACCGCCCTCCGTCCGGGCACCGCCGCGGAGCGCGGGATCATCAGGAGCCCGAACATCGCGGTGACCAGCACGCCCCACCAGATCGGCGGCGCGCCGAGGAACGACAGCGCGGTGAACGTGATGATCCCGATCAGACTGCCGACCAGGTCGAAGCGGTACGCCGTGAGTCGCGGAAGCTCCGCGAAACAGCGGCCGACCAGCTCGGCCGGGCCGGCCAGCACGACGGCGGCCGCGACGAAGACGATCGGCAGGATCACCCAGACCGGCGGGCCGGTCGTGTTCAGGCTGGTGAAGTAGATGACGCTCGAGGAGCTGCCGCGGTCGACGGTCACCGGCTTCCACGCGATCACCAGGACCAGCAGGCCGAGCATGATCGGCGAGTAGAACGGCAGCCGTTTCGCCCGGCTGGACCGGAGCACACCGATCCCGATACCGAGGAACGAGCCGAGCAGCACGAAGTTCGAGAAGTAACTCAGGTGGACGACGTTGGACCCGGTCCAGCGGATCAGCGCGAGCTCGACGAACAGCATCAGCGCGCTGGAGGCGACCAACCGTGTCCGAACACCGAACGGGCTGGGCCAACCGGTCGTGACGACTTGATCAGTAGCGGAGTCGACTGCCATGCGGGGCGACGTTACCGGATATCAGGGTGTTGTGCGTCACCCCGCCAGGCATGTGACGAACTGGTCAGCGGCGACGGGCGAGCTTGGGGAGTTCGCAGCCGGACTTGTTCAGGTCGAGGGTGCGGTTCGCGGTCAGGCAGGTGTAGAGCCACCAGGTCTGCTGGCCGTACGCCGCTCCTTGGTCGACCGTGACGTTGCCGTCGGCGTCGACCTCGCAGGGGTTGTTCAGGGTGCAGCGCTCGCCGTCCTCGTTACCCGTGTTGTTGACACCGATCACCTCGCCGGTCGAAGTGCTCACGACCGGTGAACCCGACGTACCGCCGATCGTCTCGCAACCGGGCTGCTGGTACTTGATCGAGTTCTGCCAGGTCCAGTCGCCCTCGCGGAGCTGCGGGATCGTCGCCTGCACCGAGCAGGTGTAGATCCGCTTCCAGTACCCGGACACCACGGCCATGCCGGCGCCGTCCGCGGGGCCCTGCTTGGCGAGCGTCAGCGGGGTCACGTTCAGCCGGCTCTTGATCGCGCCGTAGGTCTCGCTGACCTGGTACACGATCATGTCGGTCTTGGTCATCGTGCCGAACAGGATCTTCTCGGCGCGGATCGTGCCGGCGCTGCTCGAGTCCGGCTTGAGCAGCGTGATCGACCGCGTCGAGGTCTTGTTCACCAGGACCTGGCCGGGCTGCAGGAACCCGCCCTCGTAGCAGTGCCCGTTGGTGAGCACGAGGGCCTTGTCGGTGTCGACGGATTCGGCGTACCGGACGAGGGAGGCCGAGCAGTTGCTCAGCGCCGCGATCCCGGTGAAGTCGGCACCGGGCGCGGCCTGGGCCGAGCTCGTACCGAGCAGGCTGCCAAAAAATGTCACTGTGGCGGCCGTGGTACCGGCCAGGAGTGTACGGAACAGTTTCATGGGGCGGTGTCCTCACTGGTTGTACTTGCTGCACTTCGTAACGCATCCGCCCACCGGTCTCCATCACAGTTGCGTGAATCCGGGTGTCCACAGGGTCAGCACAGGGGTTTTCCTGCACTCCGTGTCCAGACTGCTACTCTTCGTCTCCGGATCCGGCCCGCCCCGAACCATCCGCCCACCCGGCACGTCCTACCAAGCGTCAGTTGGGGGACAAGGTACGGTCGGCAGAGCCGCCCGCAGGAGAACGGAAGGACGTCATGCCGCAGGAGAAGCCAGACCTGCGCAATCTCCGCGAGCCGGTCCGGTTCAAGCGGGCGCTGACTCTGCTGTTGATGACGCTGGTGCTGCCCGGATCCGCGCAGATCGTCGCGGGCAGCCGGAAGGCCGGCCGGTGGGCCTGGCGGGTGGTCGCCGGCCTGGTCGCGATCGTGATCTTCTTCGTGCTGCTCGGCCTGATCTGGCGGTCCGGCACGATCAACATCCTGGCCCGTCCGGGCACGCTCCGGATCGTCCAGGTGCTGCTCATCCTGCTCGCGCTCGGCTGGGCCGCGCTGTTCGTGGACGCGTACCGCCTCGGCCAGCCGCTGATGCTGGAGCGCAACCACCGGCTGACCGCCAGCATCCTCGACGGCGTCCTGATCTTCGTGGTCGTCGGCGCACTGATCTACGCCAGTGTGATCGTGAACACCCAGCGCGACTTCGTCGCCAGCGTGTTCGGCAGCGGCGAGAAGTCGAAGGCCGAGAAGGGCCGCTACAACGTCCTGCTGATGGGCGGCGACTCCGGTGCGGACCGGATCGGCACCCGGCCGGACAGCCTGACCGTGGCCAGCATCGACGCCGACACCGGCCGGACCGTCCTCGTCGGCCTCCCGCGGAACCTGGCCAAGGTCCCGTTCCCGGCCGGTACGGCGATGGCGAAGCAGTTCCCCGAGGGCTTCAGGTGGAAGAACTGCGGCACCGAGTGCCTGCTGAACGCGGTCTACACGTACGCCGTGAACCACAAGAACCTGTTCCCCGGCAACCCGAACCCCGGTGAGACCGCGACCACCCAGGCCGTCGAGGCGGTCACCGGGCTGAAGATCAACTACTTCGTGCTGATCGATCTGGCCGGCTTCCGCGACCTGCTGAACGCGGTCGGCGGCATCACCCTGGACATCGGCAAGCGGGTCCCGATCGGCGGCGGCAGCTCGCCGATCAAGGGCTATATCGAGGCCGGCAAGAACCAGCACCTGGACGGCTACCACGCGCTCTGGTTCGCCCGGTCCCGGGCCGAGTCGTCGGACTACGAGCGGATGGCGCGGCAGAAGTGCGTGATGTCCGCGATGCTGAACCAGCTCTCGCCGCAGACCGTGCTGACGAAGTTCCAGGGCATCGCCTCGGCCAGTAAAGAGGTGGTCAAGACCAGCATCCCGGCCAGTGAACTCGGCACCTTCACGGATCTCGCGCTGGACGCGAAGAAGCTGCCGGTGTCAAGCTTCTCCGCGGTCCCGCCGTTGATCCACACCGGCGACCCGGACTTCGCGCTGATCAGGACCAAGGTCGCGGAGGCGATCGCGAAGTCCGAATCGCTGGACAAGGAGGGCTCGGGAGGAGACGGTAAGACTTCGAGCACTCCGAGTAGCAGCACCAGCAAGTCGAGTAACCCGAGCAGCAGTACGACGAAGAAGCCGAGCACCGCAAGCACGAAGAAACCGACCAGCTCACCGACCACACCCGCCACCGGCGTCGACGACGTCGCCTCGATCTGTAAGGCCTGACCTGATATGCCGCTGTCCCACTGGCCACCCGTATCCGTCGTGATGCCCGTGCTGAACGAGGAACGCCATCTCGAGGAGGCAGTCGGCCGCGTTCTCGAACAGGACTACCCGGGCGAGCTCGAAGTCGTGCTGGCGATCGGCCCGAGCAAGGACCGGACCCAGGAGATCGCGGACAAGCTGGCCGAGCGGGACCACCGGATCAGCATCGTGCCGAACCCGACCGGCAAGACGCCGGCCGCGCTGAACGTCGGGATCGCGCACGCCAAGCACGACATCCTGGTCCGGGTCGACGGCCACGGCGCGCTCACCGACGGGTACATCACCCGCGCGGTCGAGGTGCTGGACGAGAGCGGCGCGGACAACGTCGGCGGCGTGATGGCCGCCGAGGGCCGGACGCCGACCGAGATGGCAGTCGCCTGCGCGTACCGCTCTCGGCTGGGGCTGGGCGCGTCGACGTTCCACCAGGGCGGCAAGGCCGGCCCGGCCGACACGGTGTACCTCGGGGTGTTCCGGCGGGCCGCCCTGGAGCGGGTCGGCGGGTTCGACGAGACCATGCACCGGGCCCAGGACTGGGAGCTGAACTACCGTATCCGCAAGACCGGCGGCCTGATCTGGTTCAGCCCGGATCTGTCCGTCACGTACCGGCCGCGGTCCTCGCTGTCCGCGGTGGCCAAGCAGTTCTTCCACACCGGCCAGTGGCGCCGCGAGGTGATCCGCCGGCACCCGGAGACCGCCAGCAAGCGGTACCTGGCGCCGCCGGTCGCCGTCATCGGCCTGGCCGTCGGCACGATCCTCGGCATCATCGGCCTGGCCACCGGCATCAGCTGGCTTGATCTGGGCTTCCTGGCCCCGCTCGGGTACGCGCTGCTGCTGATCGTCGGCTCCGCGGTCGAGGGCCGTTACCTGCCGTGGAAGGCGCTGTTCTGGATGCCGCTGGTCTGCGCGACCATGCACGTCTCCTGGGGCCTGGGCTTCCTGGTCGGCCTCCGCGAGCGCCCGAAAGCCGTCTAACTCCCCTAGTTCGCCGGCTTGGCCCGCGTCGACTTGATGTAGGCGGCGACGACCTCGTCGACCGGGCCGTCCTGGCGCAGGACGCCCGCGTCCAGCCAGAGGGCGCGGTTACAGGTCTCCTGCACCACGTCGAGGCTGTGGCTGACCAGGAACACCGTCCCGGCCTGCTCGCGCAGTTCCTTGATCTTCCGCTCCGACCGGATCCGGAACTCGGCGTCCCCGGTGGCGAGCGCCTCGTCGACGAGCAGGATGTCGTGCGTCTTCGCGGACGCGATCGCGAACTTCAGCCGTGCCGCCATCCCGGAGGAGTACGTCGACATCGGCAGGTCGATGAAGTCGCCGATCCCGGAGAACTCCACGATCTCGTCGTACCGGCGCTCGATCTCGGCCGACGACATGCCCATCGCGAGGCAGCCGAGGACCACGTTGCGGTCGCCGGTGAGGTCGTTCATCATCGCCGCGTTCACGCCGAGCAGCGACGGCCGGCCGCCGGTGTAGACGGCCCCGGACTCGGGCGGCAGCAGGCCGGCGATCGCGCGCAGCAGGGTCGACTTGCCGGAGCCGTTGCGCCCGATGACGCCGATCGCGTCGCCCTTGTACGCCGTGAACGTGACGTTCTTGACCGCGTGCACCTCACGGATCGTCGGCCGGTCCTGGCGCTTCAGGATCCGCCGGAACGCCGTGGCCGCCGTCCCCTTGCCGCCCTGGCCCGCAATCACCTTGTAGACGATGTCCAGCCGGTCGGCGATCACCGTGGGTTCAGCCTCGCCCATAGCGATCCTCCGCCTGCCAGAAGTACCAGAACCCGGCGACCAGCATCACGACCGACCAGCCGACCGCGATCGGCCAGGCGTACGGCAGTTCGTTCGGCTCGTGCTCCGCGAGCAGCGACCGCCGGATGATGTCGACGTACGCCGAGATCGGGTTGAACGCGAGCAGCTGGGTCACCCAGCCCGGGGCGTCGATCTCGGCCAGCTTGCCCGGCAGCGAGAAGAAGATGCCCGACGCGTACAACCAGGTCCGGGTGACGAACGGCAGCAACTGCGTGATGTCGGAGACGAACGTCCCGATCCGCGCGAAGATCAACGTCACGCCGATGTTGAACATCACCTGCAGCAGCATCGCCGGTACGACGAGCAGCCAGCGCCACGTCGGTCCGTCGGTGAACCCGACGACCACGAACAGGATGCCGAACGAGACCAGCATCTGGTTCAGCTCGTTCAGCACGTAGGCCATCGGCAGTGTCGCGCGCGGGAAGTGCAGCGTACGGATCAGCGACAGATTCAGCGCCAGCGAGCGCGACCCTTCGGTCATGCAGCGCTGCGTGAACGTGAACACGAAGATGCCGCTGAGCAGGAAGGCGACGTAGTTGTCGATGCCGTTCTTGGTGCCGAGCAGGACGCCGAACGCGAAGTAGTACACCGCCGCGTTGAGCAGCGGCGTCAGCACCTGCCAGAGCGAGCCGAGACGAGCCCCCGCGTACATGGCGTAGGTGCGTGCTGCAGCGTAGCTGACGACGAACTGGCGGCGGCTCCACAGCTCGCGCAGATAGGACCCGAGCGACGGGCGGATCGAGCTCTTGCTGAGTCCGTAGCGTTCGGCCAGCCCTGCGAGCCCAGCAGGGTCGGTCCCAGCAGGATCGGTCCCGGCGGTCGGCATTGCGCCAATGTACTGCGCTGCGTGATGCAACCCTGACGCAGGTCAGGCCACCAGGCGGGCTCGCAGTCTCGCCAGATCCTCGTCCGTCAGACCACCGTGCCGCAGGTACGCCTCCGGCCCGCCGTACGTCGTGTCCAGATGCCGCAGGATCGCGACGATCGACTCGGCCCGGGTATCGCGGAACTCGATCATCTCCGGGTGCTTCGAGGTGTCGGGCTCGTCGGCCAGCTGCTCCTCGAGCCAGCCCGCGAGCCGCGACCGGGTGAGGTAGTAGTCGGCGACGATCTCCTCCTCCGGTACGCCGGCGACGCTGAGCGCCAGCGCGACGATCATGCCGGTGCGGTCCTTGCCGCCGTGGCAGTGCACGACCACGGCGCCGTCCGGCTCGTCCGCGATCGCCTTCACCGCGGCCGCGAACAGCTCCGGCCGTTTGTCCAGCATCCACGTGCACGCCTCGATGATGGTCGGCTGCCCGTGATCCGGGTCCGCCGGATCCGCGAGCGACTGCCGTACCGCCAGCGCCGTACCGGTGAACGGCGTCGGCGCGATCGCGACCTCGGCATCGCCGCGCAGGTCGAGGATCCGGCTCACCCCGGACCGCCGGACGCACTCGACCCCGTCGTCGGTCAGGTACTGCAGGCTCTCGGCGCGGATCAGCACGCCCTCTCTGATCACCCGCCCGTCCGCGGTCGGCAGACCCCCCACGTCACGAACGTTGCGGCAGCCGGGCCAGTCGAGATCCAATGCGGTCACCTGTCCTGAGGGCGGTCCGGGTTCGGACCCGGGTTGTACGGCGGGGGCGCGGGGAACGTGTTGCTCTGCTGCGGGGTCGTCGGCGGCTGCTGAGAGTAGTTGCTCGGGGCACCTGGCGGGCCGGGGAACGTGTTCGTCGGGCGGTTGCCGCGGCGCTTCCGGACTGCGCCGACGGTCAGCAGCGTGGCGCCGAGGCCGACGAAGATCAGGAACGAGAAGACCGCGCCGAGGATCGACAGTACGAACGCCACCACGGACGACTTCGGTCCGGCGGCGTACGTCGCGCTCGTCTCGTCGTCGGTACAGGAGATGCTGTAGTCCCCGGCCGGTACCGGCTGCGTCGAGCGCGCCACGACGTACCAGGTGTCGTCGTTGATCGTGATGGTCTCCGAGCCGGTCGGGCCCTTGAGCGGTACGTCGTTGCCGCTCGCGTCCTGCGCCTCGCACGCCGGCGTCAGCACCGGGACGGACGCGTAGATCGTCAGGCCCTCCTTCTCCAGGTGGACCATGCCCGCCTCGATCGGCTGCGGCGTCCCCGGCACCGTCACCACGATCCGGTAGACGAAGAACCCGGTCACCAGCACGCCGATCACCAAACAGGCGATCGCGATCGTCGGCAGGACTGACTTCTTCGGTGCCGCGGGCATCCCGGGGTACGTCGTCATACCCGCACCGTATCTGCTACCTAGGGCACGCCGAGCAGCCGGAGACCCGCCGCGGTCGCGGCTGCCGCCACCACCACGAGCACGAACGGCGCCTTGCGCCACGCGAGGACACCACCGACGAGCACCCCGGCCGGTCGTGCAACACCCGCGGGACCATGACCGTCGGTCAGCGCGGACGTGGCGACCAGCGCGGCCAGCAGCACGATCGCCGCCGCTGCGAGCACCTGCTGCGCCCGCTCCGGCACCTCGACCCGGCTCCGCAGCGCCGGCCCCGCGAACCTCATCGAAAAGGTGCCCACAGCAAGCACCCCGATCCCGATCAGCAGCACAGCGGTGTTGTTCATCGCACCACCTCCTCCAGCGCGGGCTTCCCCGCGCGGTAGAACAGCAGCCCGGCGAGGGCGAGCAGCACCGGCAGACCGGCAGGCAAGAACGGAGTTGCCGCCAGGGCGACCACGACGCCGACGAGTGCCGCCGTACGCGTCGACCGATCGCGCAGGGCCGGCAGGACCAGCGCGAGCAGGACCGCCGGGAAGGCGGCATCCAGCCCGAACACATCGGTGTCGGTGATCACCGACCCGGCCAGACCGCCGACGACGACCCCGAGGTTCCAGCAGACGAAGATGCCGATCCCTCCGGCCCAGTACGCCGCCCGGCGCTGCTCGAGCTCGTCCTGGCCCATCGCGAACGCGACGTTCTCGTCGGTCATCACGTGACTGCCCGGCCACCGCCGCCAGCCGCGGCCGATCACGTCACTGAGCGCCAGACCGAACGCGAGGTGCCGGCTGTTCACCAGCAGGCCCGCGATCATCGCCGCGATCGGACTCCCGCCGGCCGCGACGATCCCGACGAAGAGGAACTGCGACGCGCCCGCGAAGACCACGACCGACAACAGGACCGGCACCCACAACGGCAGCCCGCCCCCGACGCTGATCGCGCCGTACGACACCCCCACGACGCCGTCGGCCAGGCACACCAGGCCGATGTCGCGGGCGAGTCCCGGATCGAGTGTTCGCCAGATCGAACGCATGGGCATTATGATGAACAACACGCCGCCCGTTCGTCAAGCCGAACAGTTAGACCGATGGAGCGAACAGCCATGGACAGCAGAGCACCCTTGGACGTGATTGCCGCCTCGCTGCGCAGGCACCGCGCCCGGGCCGGCCTGTCACTGACCGAGGTCGCGAAACGCGCGGGCGTCGCCAAGTCGACGCTCTCCCAACTGGAGTCCGGCACCGGCAACCCGAGCGTGGAAACCCTGTGGGCGCTCGCGGTCGCCCTCGACACCCCGTTCGCCGCGCTGCTCGACCCGCCGCGCCCGAAGGTCCAGATCATCCGCGCCGGCGAGGGCCCGGCGATCTACTCGGACCAGGCCGACTACAGCGCCACGCTGGTCGCGTCCAGCCCGCCGAACGCGCGCCGCGACCTGTACCGGATCGTCGCCTCCCCCGGCCCCGGCCGGAAGTCCGACCCGCACATGCCCGGCGTCGTCGAGCACGTCATCCTCGGCTCCGGCCGCGCCCTGGTCGGCCCGCTCGACGATCCGGTCGAGCTCGCCCCGGGCGACTACATCGCCTACCCCGGCGACCTCCCGCACATCTTCCAGGCGCTCGAGGAAGGCACCGCCGCGACGCTGGTCTCCGAGCACGTCTGAGGACAAAAAAGTTGCCCGGAGCAACCGATGCTCCGGGCAACCTCAGCGAGCGACGCTCAGACCTTGCGGCCTACCGCGCCGACGATGCACTCCTCCACCTGGTTCAGCGGTTTGATCCGCGGTCCGTCCGGCCACCAGTCGTCGCAGAGCACCAGGCCCGGGCTGATCAGCTCCTGGCCGGGGAAGAACTCCATCAGTTCGGCGCGGGTGCGGAACCTGCCGCTGCCCATCGGGCTGTGGATGAACTTCTCCTCCATCTTCCGGGCGACCTCGGAATGCTCCGGCGTCTCCGGGTTGAAGAAGTGCGAGACAACCGTGTACGACCCGGGCACCACCGCGTCGACGTACTTCTGCATGATCTGCGCGCCCTCGGTGCCGATGTAGTGGTGCAGCGTGCCGTTCTGGATCACGGCGATCGGCTCGTTGAAGTCGAGGAAGCTCCGCACCTCCTCGTTTGCCAGCACCTCGTCCGGGTCGAAGATGTCGGCGCTGACGAACAGCGTGTTCTCGTTCTCCTCGAGCAGCGCGCGGCCGTGCGCGAGCACCACCGGGTCGTTGTCGATGTAGAGCACCTTGGCCTCGGGCTGGATCCGCTGCACGACCTGGTGGGTGTTCTCGGCGGTCGGCAGACCGGACCCGCAGTCGAGGTACTGCGTGATACCCGCCTGGCCGGCCAGGAACCGGCAGGCGCGGATCAGGAAGTTCCGGTTCGACCAGGCCAGGTCCTGGGCCTGCGGCGCAGCGGCCTGGACCCCACGCAGTACCTCGCGGTCGACTTCGAAGTTGTCCTTGCCGCCCAGGAAGGCGTCGTACACTCGGGCGATACTCGCCCGGGAGGTGTCGACGCCGACCGGGTTCGAGCTTGGTGCCTTGGTGGCATCGACCATCAGTGAACCTCGCAGAGTGATCGGGAGTTTGTCCGTCCGACTCTACTGACAGTACGGCGCAGTGAACACACCGTGCCGGACGCAGGGGGTGGACGGGTTTACGATCCGTTATGAAATGATCAACTGCTGCATACCGAAACACCGCTGCTGGGAGGTCAGAGGTGACAGAGCCGGGGGCGTACGGCGGCCCGACCGCTCAGCGCATCATCCTCGGCACACACCTGCGCCGCCTGCGCGAGGCGGCCGGTATTACCCGGACCCAGGCCGCGTGGGAGATCCGCGGTTCCGAGTCCAAGATCAGCCGGCTCGAACTCGGCCGGGTCAGCTTCAAGGTGCGCGACGTCGACGACCTGCTCACGTTCTACAAGCTCGAGGACGAGTCCGAGCGCGAACGCCTGCTCACCATGGCCCAGCAGGCGAACGACCCCGGCTGGTGGCAGCGGTACGACGACCTCACGCCGATCTGGTTCCACGACTACCTCGGCCTGGAGATGGCGGCCGACCTGATCCGTACGTTCGAGTTGCAGTTCGTCCCGGGGCTGCTGCAGACACCGGAGTACGCGAGGGCCATCATCCAGCTCGGACGGCAGGACGTCGCGCTGCCGCGGGCCGAGGTCGATCGGCTGGTGTCGTTGAGGATGAGCCGCCAGGAAGTGTTGACGCGGCAACGACCCGCACGGCTGTGGGCGATCATCGACGAGTCCGTGCTGAAACGGCCGATCGGCAGCCCGGCGGTCCTCAGGGCCCAGCTGGAGTACCTGATCGAGGCCTCGCGGCGGCACAACGTGACGCTGCAGATCATCCCGTTCGAGAAGGGCGGCTACACGGCGACCGGCGGCGCGTTCACGCTGCTGCGGTTCAACGACGCCGACCTGCCCGACATCGTCTACATCGAGCACCTGACCAGCGCCGTCTACCTCGATAAGCGCGAGGAACTCGACACCTACGTCGTCACCATGGATGCCGTCACGATCACCGCGGCCCAGCCCCGCGAGACCGAGTCCATCATCCGCCGCGCGATCGAGCGTCTCGACGACCGCTAGCGACGGGTGCCGCGCGGTAGGCGTGGAGTCGGGAGACGCGCCCTATCGGCGGGTGGCGCCTGGGCCGGGGAGGAAGGCGACCTCGCGGGGCGTCGGCTCGTGGCCGGCCTCGCAGCGCATCACCACGGTGACGCGTTCGCCGCAGTCGCCGCGGTGCCGGGGCTCGATCGGCGGGCCGGCGTCCAGCGGGAGGTACTGGTCGGCCCACTGGATCATCGCCACCAGTACCGGATAGAGATCGAGCCCGGCCTGGGTGAGGCGGTACTCCGAGCGCTCGCGCTGACCGGGCAGCCGGTACGGATGCCGGCGGATCAGGCCGCGTTCGATCAGCGCGGCGAGCCGCTCGGTCAGGACCTGGCGCGGAATGCCGGCCCGGGTCCGGATGTCCTCGAACCGGCGGACGCCGACGAAGATCTCGCGCAGGACGTGAAACGTCCACTTGTCACCGAGGATGTCCATGGTCCGGGAGATCGTGCAGTTCTCCGTGGACCAGTTCATCGCCTCCGGCACCTGTTCGGTGATCGCCGTAGCCATGACAGTCATGATAATCCGCACATCCGGATAAGTCTGCTTGACAGACTCAGCCAGGTGGAGCAAGGCTGAATCCGTGAACCAGACTCAGGTGGGACTGCCACTTGTCCGTCGCGCCGGCGAACCCGACGCGGACGAGCTGGCCAGGATGCTGACCGGGCTGACCGATCTCAGCCGCTACTTCCGCTTCCAGAGCGCGATCGGTACGCCGCCGCGCACGGCCGTGCTGCTGCGGATGCTGTGCCCGGCAGGCGCCGCGTTCGTCGCCACCCGCTCCGGAACGATCGTCGGGCACGCCATGTGGGCCTGGGCGCCCGGCGAGTCGACCGCCGAACTCGCGGCCGTGATCGCCGAGGACGAACAACGCCGCGGCCTCGGAATCCGCATGCTGTCGACCGCCGCCGCCGACGCGGTCGCATCCGGCGCGACCCGCTTCCTGTTCGTGGTCAGCGCCGCCAACGACCGCTCGATCCGCATGATCCGCCGCCGCTGGCCGGACGCGACAGTCGAACGCGACGGCACCCTCCTGACCTTCGTCACACCGGCCCACCTACCGGACCGCCCGAAAGAACGTACGGATGTCGTCGACGAGGAGGTCGGGTGCCTCGAGGGCGGCGAAATGGCCGCCTCGGGTGAACTCCGACCAGTGGACGATGTGGTGCCGGCGCTGTAGAACACGCCTGATTGCGGGGTCGGTCGGGAAGAGCGCGACGCCGGTCGGCACGCCTGGTCGCAGGTCGTCGGCGACCGAGTGGTTCTCGTAGTACAGGTTGGCGGAGGTCGCGCTGGTGTTGGTGAACCAGTAGATCGACACGTCCGTCAGCAGGTGGTCGAGGTCGACCGCGTCCTCGGGCAGTTCACGCGCCGGATCGGTCCATTCCCAGAACTTCTCCAGGATCCACGCCAGCTGCCCGACCGGCGAGTCGCTCAGCCCGAACGAAACCGTTTGCGGGCGCGTGCCTTGCAGGTCGGCGTACCCGGTCCCCACCGCGCGCAGCCGGTCCGCCGCCGCGAGGCGCTCGCGCTCGGCGTCGTTCAACTGCTCGCGATCACCTGGTTCGAGCTCCGGATACGCCAGTCCCCCGTTGATGTGTACGCCGACAACGTGTTCCGGATCCGCCTGTCCGACAAGAGGTGACACGACCGATCCCGTGTCGCCGCCTTGCGCGCCGTACCGCTCGTATCCCAGCCGACGCATCAACTCCACCCAGGCGCGAGCGATCCGCGCGTGGTTCCACCCGGACGCCAGCGGCACCGAGAACCCGTGTCCCGGAACGGACGGCGCCACGACGTGGAACGCGTCGCGCGGGTCGCCGCCGTACGCCGCCGGATCGGTCAACGGCCCCAGCACCTCCAGGAACTCCGCCACCGACCCCGGCCACCCGTGCGTCAGAATCAACGGCAACGCGCCCGGCTCCGGTGACCGCACGTGCAGGAAGTGGATCGTCTGCCCGTCGATCTCGGTCGTGTACTGCGGATACCCGTTGAGCCGCGTCTCCCAGGCACGCCAGTCGTACGCCGCCCACCGCTCGGCCACCCGCCGGACATACCCGACCGGCACGCCACGCTCCCACGAGTCACCAGGTAGTTGCCGAGGCCAACGAACCCGCCGCAACCGCTCCCGCAGCTCCCGCAACTCCGCGTCCGGCACCCCAATCCGAAACTCAGAGATCACCTACCGCACTGTAGCCGGACCGGCCGCTCTCGTCGGGTGACGCCTGGGCCGGGGAGTCCTACCTACCTGAAACGACCAGCAGAACTCCCCACACCGACGATCAAGCCATTCTCCCGCAGAAACACCTAGGCGAGGACGTCGAGGGTGCGTTGCAGGAGGAGCTCGGTGGCGCGGGCCTACGCGAGTTTCGCGAGGAAGTCGAGGGTGCGCTGGGTCAGGAGCTTGGCGGCGGGTTCGTCGTAGCTCGGCAGGGACGAGTCGGCGAAGAGGTGCTCCTTGCCGGGGTAGAGAAACAGCTCGACCGTGTCGGCGGCAGCGACCAGGGCGCGGGCGGCGTCCAGGTCGCCGCCTTCCTCGGCGAAGAACGGGTCCTCGTCCTTGCCGTGCACCTGCGCCGGCACGCCGTCCGGCCAGGTACCGAACTCCTCGACCGGCAGGCACGAGTAGTAGAACAACCCGCCGGCCGCCCCCGGACGGGTCTGCGTGAGCTGCTGTGCGGGCACGACGCCGAGCGAGAAACCGGCGTAGACAACCTTTTCCGGCAGGCTCTGCGCGGCCTCGACGCCGCGCTCGGCGATCGTGCCGAAGCCCGTCGACCGCGCGTACTCCATCCCCTCCTCGATGGTCGCGTAGGTGTTGCCCTCGTACAGGTCCGGCGTGTGGACGGTATGACCCGCCCGCCGGAGCTCGTCGGCGAACGCCTTCACCCCGTCCGTCAGCCCCTGCGAGTGGTGGTACAGCACGACCTCGGCCATCATCAGCTCCAATGATCCAAATATCTCGAACAATCGGAAACGGTAGACTATTCGCACCATGTCGATCAATAGCCCCGTCCCCGACTACGAGCTCCTGGACGAGCTCGAGCTGACGACTGCCGAGCAGGTGCGCGCGATCAGCGACCCGCTCCGGACGACGATCCTCGGGCTGCTGCACGAGCGCGCGGCGACCGTCACCGAGCTGGCCACTGCGGTCGGGCGGCCGAAGAGCACGGTCGCGCACCACGTGAAGGTGCTGGCCGACGCCGGCATCCTGCAGGTGGTCCGGACCCGGCGGGTGCGGGCGATCGAGGAGCGGTTCTACGGGCGCGCGGCGAGGATGTTCTACGTCGGCCTCGGCCGCCAGGGCAAGGACGGGCAGCTCCCCCACGACTTCAACGACTTCGAGGTCGCGGCCGAGGAGTCCAAGCCGGCGTACGACGCGGGTCAGCTGCGCTCGTTCATCCGGCACGCGCGGATCCCCGAGGAGCGAGCGGCCGAGTTCTGGCAGCAGGTTGACCAGCTGATCCACTCCTTCGACCAGCTCCCCCGCTCGGGCGGTACGACGTACGGCTTCACCGTCGGCCTCTACCCGATCGTCGACTACCCGACACTGCCGCCGGCCGACGGCGAGTCCTGATCCTGCTCGGTCGCCAACCTGTCGAGGACGTCGACGAGGCGCTCGAGTACGTCGCGGGCGGTGTCGTACTCGTGCTCGCCGAACTCCTCCGCGAGCCTGCGCTCGAGCTGGATCAGATGCCGTCGGCCGTCACTGGCCACGTCCAGTCCGTGCTCGGTGTAGCCGACCACCTTGGCGCGGCCGTCGTCGGGATCCGGCCGCATCTCGAGCAGATCGAGCGCGACCATGTCCCGGATCACCTCCCCCATCGACTGCCGGGTGATCCCCGCCCGCGCGGCCATGTCCGCGGCCCGCGATCCACCGGAGTACAGCGTGCCGAAGACCGAGTTGTGGGCCATCTTCACCTCGGCGTGCCCGTCGGCGTGGGCGCGGCGCACCATGTCGGTCTGCAGGGCGCGGTTGGCACGCTCGACCAGCGCGATCAGCGGCTTTCGATCGAGTCGCGGCATCTGAGGCCTTGACATGTCGTAAGGATACCTTCCAATATTTCGACAGGAATCCTTACAGTATCAGGGAGGGTCTGATGGATCCCAGGAAACTTCGGCCGATCGTGGCCGGTCTGTTCGCGCGGGGGCGCCGGCGGACGGTCCGGGTCGCGATCGAGCAGGAGTACGTCGTCTCCGCGGCGGACGGCGGCGTCGTGCCGATCGAGGAGGTACGGCAAGCGGCCGCGGGATCGCTCGCGGCGCCGTACCTCACCTTCGAGCCGGGCGGCCAGGTCGAACTGAGCCTGCCGCCGTCCCTCGAGCCGCTGCACGACCTGCGCGTGCTGACCGCCGACCTCCGGCGCCGGCTCAGCGGGATCACACTGCAGCCGATCCCGGTCGACCCACGGAAGGAGGTGCCGTTGCAGTTGACGTCAGCGCGGTACGTCGCCATGCAGCGGCACTTCGACCGCATCGGTCCGGCCGGTCGGCGGATGATGCGGCGGACCGCGTCCACGCAGGTCTGCCTGGACTGGTGGCCGGGGCGAGCGGGTCTCGAGCAGTGGCGGGTGCTCAACCTGGCCGGACCGTTCCTCGCGGCGCGGTTCAACCGCAGCGACCGGCTCGCGACCTGGTTGGCGGTCGATCCGGCGCGTACGGCGTTCGACGAGCGCCTGCTGCGCGACGACGACCCGGTCGCGTCGTACACCGCCTTCGCCGCGGGTGCCACGGCCTTTCTCGACGGGCCGGCCGGACACGTGAGCACGTTGTTCCCACCGGTCCGGCCGCGCGGGACGTACCTCGAGGTGCGCTTCCTCGACGCGTTGCAGCCCGAAGCCGCCGAGCAGGCCGTCGCGGTGCTCAGGGAGCTCATGTACGACGACGTACGCCGACGTAAGGCACTGCGAGAACTGCCTTGTACAGCAGGGCTTTGGCGCGCGGCGGCCGACGGCGTGCTGGAACAGGAGCCGGCGGCATGAGCGGGGTGCTGTTCGTGACCGATCCGTTGACCGGGCTGCAGGGCGACATCGACGCCGGCATCGGGTTGATGAGCGCCACGCAGGACCTCGGCCTCGATGTCTGGTGCTGCGAACCGGAGGAGCTCGCGGTCGTCGACGGCCAGGTCCGCGCCCACGCGCGGCGGATCCTGCTGCGGCCGCGGGCGACCAACGGCGATCATCGGTGGATCGTCGACCCGACCTGGTGGGACGAGCTCGGGACCGCGGTGGTCGACGTCGCGTCGTTCGAGGTGGTCCACCTACGGATCGATCCGCCGGTCGACGCGCGGTACCTGCACACGACATACCTGCTCGATCTCGTCGAACGGGCCGGCACGCGGGTGATCAACCGCCCGGAGGGGATCCGGGCGATGCACGAGAAGCTGGTCGCGCTGCAGTTCCCGGAGCTGTGCCCGGCGACGTACGTCGGGGCGGATCCGCTCGCCCTGCGGTCCTTCGTGAGCCGTGTCGGTACGGCGGTCGTGAAACCTGTGGACGGGTTCGCGGGGATCGGCGTCTGGCTGGTGCACGACGACCGGTCCGCTGTCGCGCTGCTCGAGTCGGCGACACACGGCGGGCGGCGGCACGTGATCGCCCAGCAGTACCTGCCGGCGGTTGCGCGCGGCAACAAACGCCTGTTCCTGCTGGACGGTGAGATCGTCGGTGCGGTCCTGCGGCGGCCGGCCGTCGACGATTTCCGGATCGGGCCGCCGGTCGCGCCGGCCGAGATCGACGCCGACGACCGGGCGATCGTCGGCGCCCTCGGACCGGTGCTGCGCGCACACGGGCTGGTGATCGCCGGTCTCGACGTGATCGACGGCCGCCTGATCGAGGTCAACGTCACCTGTCCCGGCGGCATGCACAAGACGGACGCGCTGCTCGGGACCCGCCTCAGTCACACCATCGTGAGCCACCTGTTCGAAGGAGCATTCGTATGAGCACGATCACCGTTGTGTGTATCGGCCTGCTGGGAATCCTGTTGTTCCTGCTCGGCGCCAACGTGACGCGGAACCGCGCGCTGCGTGGGGCAGGCAACCAGCAGCCGACCGATCCGGCCGACCGGTTGCTGATCGCCGTCCGCGCGCACGGCAACGCGGCCGAGTACATCCCGACGATGATCGTGCTACTGCTCGTCTGCTCGGCGCTGTCCGGCAGTTGGCTGATCGACGTACTCGCCGTCGCGGCCGTCGCGGTCCGGTTCACGCACGCCGTCGGCATGCTGCGGTCCAGCACGCTCGCAACGCACGGCCCGCTCCGCGATGTCGGCGCCCTGGGCACCTACCTCGTCGGGATCGCACTCGGCGTCACCGCGATCGCGACGATCTGATCGGCCGGCCTTCCCGGACGTCGGCTCCTGACATGTCGCCAGAAGGCAAGCCGGTCGCGTTCGAGGGCGCGCGGCTCTAACCTCTGATCAGGAGGGTGGGCCTGTGGCGGGTGGCGCGGAGTACGGGATACGGGGTCGGCGAGCAGAGCTGGCGCAGCTGGACGGGTTGGTTGCCGACATACGCACGAACGAGGGTCGAGTACTGCTTATTCGCGGTGAGCCCGGAATCGGCAAGTCCGTTCTGCTGGATCATCTCGCCGCGAACGCCGACGGCTGCCGGGTGGCCCGAGCATCCGGTGTCGAATCGGAGATGGAGCTACCCTTCGCCGGTCTGCACCAACTGTGCGCACCGATGCTGGACCTGGTGGAGCGTCTGCCTCCCGTACAGCGTGAAGCGCTCGAGGTCGCCTTCGGCCTGCGGGCCGGCGCGCCACCGGACAGATTCGTGGTCGGCGCGGCCACGTTGACGCTCCTGTCGGAAGCCTCCGCCGGCCAACCGTTGCTCTGTGTCGTCGACGACGGGCAATGGCTCGATCAGGCCTCCGCCCAGGCGCTGACCTTTGCCGGCCGGCGCCTGTTCGCCGACCGCATCGGACTCGTCTTCGCAGTGCGCGATCCGCTGACCGGACCGGAGTGGCGTGGGCTTGCCGAGCTGCCGATCGGTGGCCTCGCCGACCACGATGCGAAGGCGCTGCTGACCGCGGCGATCCCGGGCCGGATCGACGAGCATGTGCGCGACCGGATCGTGGCCGAGACACGCGGCAATCCGCTCGCGCTGCTCGAGCTCCCGCGAGGCCTGAGCACGGCGGAGCTGGCCGGTGGGTTCGAGCAGCCTGACGTTCGGCCGCTGGCGAGTCAGATCGAGCAGCACTTCCACCGGCGCGTGCAGTCGCTGCCACCACAGACCCAGCGGCTGTTGCTGACGGCCGCGGCGGACTCCGTCGGCGATCTGCTGCTCCTGCGTCGCGCGTTGACGCATCTCGACGTACCGATGAGCGCGGCCCACCCGGCCGAGGAGGCGGGACTCATCGACCTCGGTGCGCCGGTTCGGTTCCGGCATCCGCTGGTGCGGTCGGCGACCTACCGGTCCGCGACGCCCGCGGACCGCAGGGCCGTGCATCGGGCCCTCGCCGACGCGACCGATCCGGCGGTGGACCCCGACCGGCGCGCGTGGCACCGGGCGAACGGGGCGCTCGAACCTGACGAGGAGATCGCCGAGGACCTGATCGCGTCCGCGGACCGCGCGAGCCGGCGCGGAGGGCTCGCGGCGATGGCCGCCTTCCTGCGGCGCGCGACCGAGCTGACGCCGGACCCCGCGAAGCGCGCCGACCGAGCTCTCGCCGCCGCCCAGGCCTCGTTCCACGCCGGCGCCTTCGAGACGACGCTGAAGCTCCTCGTCACCGCCGACGAGGATTCTGCGGACGAGCTGCGGCGCGCCCGCGCGGATCTGGTCCGGGCCCGGGTCGCGTTCGCCACCGGTCACGGCATGGACGCGCCCCGGATGCTGCTCGACACCGCCGACCGGCTGGAACCACTCGACCCCGCCCTGGCCCGGGACACCTACCTCGACGCCATCACCGCCGCGATGTTCGCCGGCCGCTTCGGCGCCGGCGCCGGTCTGCCCGTCGTCGCCCGCGCGGCCCGCGCGGCGCCGAGTCCCGCTGTCCGCGGCGAGCGGGACCTGCTGCTGGACACCTTGGCCCGGCTCTTCACCGACGACTATCCGGCCGCCGTCCCACTGGCCAGAGACGTGATGGCAGCCTTCTCCGAGACCGACGACGCACGGAACGCGCACGACCTGCGCTGGATCTGGCTCGCGACGCTGCTGGCCATCGACCTGTGGGACGACGAGAGCTGGGACGTCCTGACGGCCAAGCATGTTCGGATCGCTCGTGGGGCCGGCGATCTGACCGAGATTCCATCCGTCCTCGGTACGCGTGTCATCCTCCAGATGTTCGCCGGCGAGTTCACGGTGGCCGAGTCGGTGATTCGGGAGATCGAGACGATCTGGGAGGCGACCGGTCTCACCCCCACGCCGTACCAGGCTGTCACCCTGGCCGCCTGGCGTGGCCAGGTGGAGCGGACCGAGCAACTCGTGGGGGCGAGTCTGGACGGGGCCGAAATCCGCGGTGAAGGCGGTGCGGTCACCTCCCATCAATGGGCACGCGCCGTGCTCCTGAACAGTCGCGGCAGATACCAGGACGCGCTGGCCGCGGCGCAGGTCGCGACCGAGTACCCCGTCGAGCTCGGCGTCGCGAACTGGGCGCTGCCGGAACTCGTCGAAGCCGCCGTCTACAGCGGCCGGCCCGATGCCGCGGCCGAGGCCATGGAGCGGCTGACCATGATGGCCGAGGCCAGCGGTACGCCGTGGGCGCTCGGAGTCCTCGCCCGGGCCCGCGCACTGCTGTCCACCGACGCCACGGCCAAGCGGTACTACCGGGAGGCCATCGAGTACCTGAGCCGAACGCGGATCCGGATGGACCTCGCCCGCGCACATCTGGTGTACGGCGAGTGGCTGCGGCGGGAAGGGCCACGTCAGGAAGCGCGCGAGCAACTGCGCACGGCGTACGAGCTGTTCTCCGCGGCGGGTGCCGACGGGTTCGCCGAGCGCGCGCGCCACGAACTGGCGGCCGCGGGTGAAGTCGTCCACGAACCCACGCGCCAGGCGAACAGTAGCCTGACCGCTCAGGAGGCCCGCATCGCCGAACTCGCCGGAGCAGGCCTGACCAACGCGGACATCGGCGCCCAGATGTTCCTCAGCCGGCACACCGTCGAGTGGCATCTCCGCAAGGTCTTCACGAAGCTCGGCATCCGCTCACGCCGACAGCTCCAGGTCCTGCTCGACAACCACAACGCGTAGCCGCGGGCGAGCAAGCCGCGCACTCCGTGGTCGGAAGTGACCACGTGGTGCGCGTGCACCACGTGCCGCAGCCACGAGTATCAGGGCCCTACTCGCCGGACACCGCGGATCTCAGCGACGACCCGGCGACTCGCGTCGAGCACCACGACGCTGTGGAAGCGGCGAACACCCGGCAGGTGGTCAGTCGCGCTCGGAGGCGACTCAGAAGCGACCGCGACGTGATCGGCAGTCCGGAGTCACACGAGCGCTTCGTGCAGGCATTCCTCGGTGCCGCACGAAGCGGTGATCTCGCCACCCTCGAGCAGGTGCTGGCCGAGGACCTGGCCAGCTGATGAGTGCCGCTGTCACACGCATCCGTGCAGTGCGGTCTTTGACGATGTGGGCCACCCCGCAGGAATCCGTTGGAGGAACCATGAGGCGAACCGTCACCGCCGCCGCGATCGTCATCTCCCTGGCCGCCACCGCGGCCTGTGGGCCTGCGGGCTTCGAAGGTTCGGATACCGCCACGCGCGGGCCGATCACGATCTGGTATTCGAACAACGCCGAAGAAGTGGCCTGGGGCAAGCAGATGGTCGCGGCGTGGAACGCCGAGCACGCCGATCAGCAGGTCACCGCGCAGGAGATCCCGACCGGGAAGTCGTCGGAGGAGGTGATCGGTGCGGCGATCACGGCGGGGAACGCGCCGTGCCTGATCTTCAACACCTCGCCGGCGTCGGTGTCGCAGTTCCAGAAGCAGGGTGGTTTGGTGCCGCTGGACGGCTTCACTGACGGGAGGTCGTACGTCGAGGACCGATCGGGGGAGGTCGCGGGGCAGTACAAGTCGGCTGACGGCAAGTACTACCAGCTGCCATGGAAGTCGAACCCGGTGATGATCTTCTACAACAAGAAAGCGTTTGCGAAGGCAGGCATCGCAAATCCGTCGTTGACGACGTACGACGAGTTCCTGGCGGCGTCACGCAAGGTGGTGGCCGCGAAGGCCGCGAAGTTCGCGATCTACCCGGCGCCGAGCAACGAGTTCTACCAGTCCTGGTTCGACTTCTACCCATTGTTCGCGGCCGAGACCGGCGGCCGGCAGTTGGTGGCCGACGGCAAGGCGACCTTCGCCTCCGACGAGGGCAGGAAGGTCGCGCAGTTCTGGCGGACGATGTACGCCGAGAAGCTCGCCTCGCCGGAGAAGTACACCGGTGACGCGTTCGTCGACGGTACGGCGGCGATGGCCGTGGTCGGTCCGTGGGCCATCGCGACGTACAAGGGCAAGGCCGACTGGGGCGTCGTACCGGTGCCGACGTCGGCGGGCAGGCCGGCGTCGGAGATCCACACGTTCAGTGACGCGAAGAACGTCGCGATGTACTCGGCGTGCCAGAACCGCGGAACGGCCTGGGACGTGCTGAAGTTCGCCACCAGCAAGGAACAGGACGGAAAGTTCCTGGCCGCGACCGGGCAGATGCCGCTGCGCAAGGACGTCGCGTCCACGTATGCCGACTACTTCGCGAAGAACCCGGAGTACAAGACCTTCGCCGACCAGGCCTCGCGGACCGTCGAGGTGCCGAACGTGCCGAACTCGATCACGATCTGGCAGACCTTCCGCGACGCCTACTCGAGGTCCGTGATCTTCGGACAGCAGGATCCCGGTGGGGCGCTCGACGGCGCCGCGCAGAAGATCGACCAACTCGCGTCCCAGCCATGACCGTCACCACCCGGGCAACCGTGCCCCGCGCCGACCCGCATCCCACCGGACGCCACCTGCGCCCAGGGGGCCGCAACAAAACGCTCGATCGGCTCGTCGGGCGGCAACCGATCGGAATCGCCCTCGCCGCCCCGTACGTCGTTTTCCTGGCCGCCGTCTTCGCCTACCCCTTGGGTTTCGCCGTCTACATCTCCTTCCACGACTACTTCTTCGCGGCGCCCGGGGCGATCGTCGAGCGGCCGTTCGCCGGGTTCGACAACTACGCGACGGTGTTGTCGGACCCTGCGGTACGGCGGGCTTTCGGAAACGTCCTGATCTTCCTGGTGATCAACGTTCCGCTGACCGTCGTCCTGTCGCTGCTCCTCGCGAACGCGCTGAACGCGGCGATCCGCTGGCGGACGTTCTTCCGCGTCTCCTACTACGTCCCGTACGTCACGGCATCCGTCGCGGTCGTCGGAGTATGGCTGTTCCTGTTCAACTCCAACGGTCTGGTCAACTCCGTCCTCGGTCCGCTCGCACCCGATCCGTCGTGGTTGGTCAACTCGTCCCTTGCGATGCCGACCGTTGCTGTCTACGTGACCTGGAAACAGCTCGGGTTCTTCATCCTGCTGTACCTGGCCGCGCTGCAGAACGTGTCGAAGGACCTCTACGAGGCTGCCTCGATGGACGGCGCCGGGCGGTGGAAGTCCTTCCTCAACGTGACCGTCCCCGGTGTGCGGCCGGCGACCACTCTGGTGGTGCTCGTTGCCACGGTCACCGGCGCGAACTTGTTCACCGAGCCGTATCTGTTGACCGGAGGCGGCGGGCCGGACGGAGCATCGGCTTCCCCCGTACTGATCATGTACCAGCGCGGGATCGAGCAGGGGAACCCGGACATCGGTTCCGCGATCGGGGTGCTGCTGGTCGTTGGCGTCCTGCTGCTCGCATTGATCGAACGCCGCTTCGTCGGCCGCGAGGAGGACTGATGAAACTCAAGTTCGTCGCGCTGCTGCTCGGCGCCTTCGTGTTCCTGTTCCCCTTCTACTACATGCTGATCGGGTCACTGCAGGCCGAGCCGGATCCGTCCGTTTCCGGAGCATTTCCGTCGGCCGGAAACCTGACACTGCACAACTACAGCGAGATCAACTCGGCCATCGATCTCGGCCGGTCGCTGATCAACTCCGGGATCTTCACCGGCGGCGTGATCCTCGGAACGCTGGTGTTCGGGGTGCTCGCCGGGTACGCGCTGGCGCGGTTGCAGTTCCGCGGCCGCGGGCTGGTGTTCAACCTGATGCTGCTGATCCAGGTCGTGCCGTTCCAGCTGCTGACGATTCCGCTGTACGTGCTGATCGTGCGCAGCTACGGACTGGCCGACTCGTACCTCGGCATGATCCTGCCGTTCCTGATCAACTCCACCGCAGTGTTCGTCTTCCGGCAGTACTTCCTGCAGTTGCCGGCGGAGTTGTTCGACGCGGCCCGGATCGACGGCGCGTCGGAGCTCGGCATCCTCTGGCGGGTCGCCGTACCCCTGGTCCGGCCGGCGTTGCTGACCGGCGTGCTGCTCACGTTCATCGGGCCGTGGAACGAGTTCCTGTGGCCGTTCCTGATCACCAAGCAGCAGGACCTGCAGCCGCTGGCGGTCTCGCTGTCGAACTACCTGACCACCGTGTCGGCACGGGCCGCGAACCCGTTCGGCGCCGTGCTCGCAGGCGCCTGCGTACTCGCCGCACCCGCGGTGACCCTGTTCATCGTCTTCCAGCGTCAGTTCATCTCCCAGGGCCTCGAGTCCGGAATCAAAGGTTGATCACCATGACCGTCCCGTACACCCTGACCCGTATCGGCGTCCTGATGAGCCCTGAGCCAGGTAACTCCCTGGAGATCGAAGGAGTCCTCAACCCTGCCAGCGGACGGACGCCGGACGGCACGCTCTACCTCCTCCCGCGGCTGGTGGCCGCAGGCAACGTTTCTCGGGTCGGTCTGGCCTGGGTGGAACTGAAGGACGGTGTGCCTGTCGGCGTCGGACGTGAAGGCGTCGTGCTGGCACCGGACGAAGGCTGGGAGCGCGGCAAGAACAACGCCGGCGTCGAGGACCCTCGGGTCACCTTCGTACCGTCGCTGGGACTGCACGTGATGACGTACGTCGCCTACGGACCGCTCGGGCCGAAACCGGCGCTCGCGATCTCCCCGAACCTGCGCGAGTGGCGGCGGCTCGGTCCGCTGCACTTCGAGTACCAGCCGCTGCTGGACACCGATCTCAACCTGTTTCCGAACAAGGACACCGTTTTCTTCCCGCAGCCCGTGCCCGGTCCGGACGGCGAGCCGTCGTACGCGATGCTGCATCGCCCGATGTGGGACCTCGGGTGGTTCCGCGAAGGCGAAGGCGTGCACCTGCCGACCGGGGTCACGGACGACCGTCCAGGGATCTGGGTGTCGTTCACGCCGGTCGCCGCTGTCGAGCGCGACGTGCGCAACCTGGCGCATCTGCGGCATCATCGGCTCGTCGCGATGCCGGAGTACCCCTTCGAGGAACTGAAGATCGGCGCCGGACCACCACCCCTGTGGACACCTGAGGGATGGCTGGTGATCCATCACGGCGTCACGGGCGAGCAGACACACGGCTTCGACCCGACCACGCAGCGGGTCACCTACTCCGCCGGTGCGCTGCTCCTCGACCTGAACGACGTCACCAAGGTCGTCGACCGGACGACCGAGCCGCTGCTGGCGCCGGAGACCGACGACGAGCGGATCGGAACCGTCGCGAACGTGGTCTTTCCGACGGCGATCGAGGAGATCGACGACATCCACTACGTGTTCTACGGAATGGCCGACGCCAAGATCGGCGTGGCACGACTGGAGAAGGTGTGATCCATGCGAGACCTCGGCACGCTGATCAAGGCGTACGACATCCGCGGTACGGTCCCGGACCAGCTCGACGACGAGCTCGCCTTCCAGGTCGGTGCTGCCTTCGCCCACCATCTCGGTGCCGACCTCGTCGCCGTCGGGCACGACATGCGGGTGTCCTCGCCGTCGTTGGCCGAGGCGTTCTCCGCCGGCGTGGCCGGCCGAGGGGCCGACGTACTCTCGATCGGCTTCGTCTCGACCGACCTGCTGTACTTCGCGTCGGGCGTCGGAGACATTCCCGGAGCGATGATCACCGCCAGCCACAACCCGCCGGCGTACAACGGCATCAAGCTGTGCCGCCCCGGAGCCGCGCCGGTCGGGCAGGACACCGGGCTGCGAGAGATCAGGACCCTGCTCGAGACCGGCCTGCCCGCGTACGACGGCGAGACCGGCCAGATCCGGCACCAGGACCTGCTTCCGCCGTACGCCGCCCACCTCCGCCGCCTGGTCGACCTGACCGGCAGCCGGCGCCTGAAGATCGTGGTCGATGCCGGCAACGGCATGGCCGGTCGGACGGCGCCCGTGGCGCTTCGGCATCCCGCCTTCGAGATCGTCCCGCTGTACTTCGAGCTCGACGGGACGTTCCCGCATCACGAAGCCAACCCGATGAACCCGGCGAACCTCGACGACCTGCGCCTCGCGGTCCGGCGTCACGGCGCGGACATCGGTCTCGCCTTCGACGGCGACGCCGATCGCTGCTTCTTCGTCGACGAACAAGGCGCAGCGGTCTCCCCCAGCTCCGTCGTCAGCCTAATAGCGACCCGGGAACTGGACCGGCACCCCGGATCCGCCATCGTCTACAACGCCATCACGAGCAAGGCTGTCGCCGAGGAGGTCACCGAGCACGGCGGCCGGCCGATCCGCACCCGCGTCGGGCACTCGTTCATCAAACAGGTGATGGCGGACAACGACGCCGTCTTCGGCGGGGAGCATTCCGGTCACTACTACTTCCGTGACTTCTGGAACGCCGACAGCGGCATGCTCGCCGCACTCCACGTCCTGGAAGCGCTCGGACAAGCGGACGAGCCGCTGTCGGAGCTGATGCACGGGTTCTCGAGGTACGTCGCCAGCGGTGAGATCAATCTGGCCCACGAGGACATCCGGGCAGCGCTGGAGCTCGTTCAGGCGCGGTACAGCGACCAGGGCGCGACCACGGACCATCTCGACGGACTCACCGTCACGTTGCCTGGCGGCGCGTGGTTCAACCTGCGGCCCTCGAACACCGAGCCGTTGCTCCGGCTCAACGTCGAAGGAACCGACCACGAGTCGATGGCGCACCTCCGTGACGACGTTCTCGGTCTGCTCGGATCAGGCGAGAGGCCGCGCCGGGAAGCCGGCGCGGCCTCGTAGGGCCTAGGTGATCGTCGACCGCCCGAACAGTTCCCGAGCCGCCCGCCCGATGATCATCGGGGCTTGGAAGCGCGGCGGTCGCGACGTTCTTCGAGTTCCTCGGCGCCGACCGGAGTCAGCACCGGCTGCCCGGCCGTTCCCAGCAGCGTGACGACGTACGACGTCTCGGCATCCGGCAGGTTGTTGGCTCCGCTGTAATGAATCAGGTCACCACCCGGCTCCCAGAACGCCTCGCCGGCCTTGACGACGCGTTCCGGCTCGCCTTCCAGCTCGATGATCACCTCGCCGCTGAGCACGTATCCGAAGGCCGGGCCCGGATGGCGGTGCGGCGGAGATCCCGCGCTGCCGGGCGGCAACGTGATCAGCACCGTGCGCACCTCGAGATCGGCAGGCACCGGCGGATTCGCCACCGACGCCAGCATCTCCACTGTCGGCTGAACTGATGCCTCGGCACTGTCATGCATGACTGACCCCTTGTGTTCGTCGGTAGTTGCTCCTGCTCTACCGACCAGCGAGCGCAGCTCCGTGTGACACACGATCGCGCTCGAAATCACTGCGATTCCACCTGCAGCCGCTCGGCAACCGCTGGCGCGCCGGCGCCTCGCACCCGAACGACGACCTGGTCCGCCACATCCCCGATCCCGACTACACGGACCCGGCGATCCAGCCGCAGCTCTGGCCGCGCGATTGATAACCGGACCATGGTCCGCTAACGTCAGGCGCATGGAGACCTCCGCGGGACTGGCCCGCATCAACGAGCTCGGCCGCCGGGATCACTTCCTGGCGGTCGCCGTCACCCAGCGCCGCTCCGGCGAGCCGGCCGCGTCGGTGGTGAACGCCGGCGTCGTCGACCACCCGGTGACCGGCGCACCGGTCGTCGCGTTCGTCGCCCGCGGACGCACCGCGAAGCTCGCCCATCTGCGGCGGGTCCCGCGCGCGACCTTGGTGTTCCGCGCGCAGTGGGAGTGGATCGGGGTGAGCGGATCGGTCGAGCTGGCAGGTCCGGACGATCCGCTGGCGGGGATCGACGCGGAGCGGTTGCGGGTGCTGCTGCGCGACATCTACCACGCAGCGGGCGGCGTACATCCGGATCTGGATGCGTACGACGCGGAGATGGTGGCTGATCGTCGTACGGCGGTGCTGATCGCGCCGGAGCACTTCACCGGCAACCCGGCCGGCGCCGACCACCAGGAGGACGAGTGAACGTCGCGCCCGGGACGATCCAGGTGTGGTCGGATCTGCTGTGTCCGTTCGCCCATGTGGCGCTCCATCGGCTGCGGGCGGTGCGCGCCGAGCTCGGGGTGGACGTGCGGCTGGATCATCACACGTTCGCGCTGGAGTTGTTCAACGGCCCGCATTCGCGGCCGGGGACGGACAGTGAGGCGGTC
Source organism: Kribbella shirazensis (assembly GCF_011761605.1). Classification (GTDB taxonomy): domain Bacteria; phylum Actinomycetota; class Actinomycetes; order Propionibacteriales; family Kribbellaceae; genus Kribbella; species Kribbella shirazensis. The sequence goes on from NZ_JAASRO010000001.1 coordinate 8,232,025, forward strand.
GGGCTGGGGCAGGTGGCGCCGGAGGCCGGGTTCCGGCTGTGGGGCAAGCCCGACTGGACCTATCCGTCGACTGTTCTCCTGGCGGCCGAGGCGGTGCATGCCGCGAAAGCGCAGGGGCTGCAGGCGTCGGAGGATCTCGATGCCGCGCTGCGCCGGGCGTTCTGGTTCGACTCGCGGCCGATCGGTCACCGCCAGACGATCCTGGAGGTCGCCGCCGAGGTCGAGTCGCTCGACAGCACCGAACTCGCGGTCGCGCTGGACGACGGCCGCGCACGTTCTGCCGTCATGAACGACCACGCCGTCGCCGTCACCGACGCCGTCCAGGGCAGCCCGCACCTCTTCCTCCCTGACGGCACCGCCGCCCACAATCCCGGCATCGACGTGCGCTGGGAAGGCCCGTGGGCCTCCGGCTACCCCATTGCCAAGAGCAACGATCCCGACTGGCCAGAAAAGTTGCTTCGGAGCGCGATCAGGTAATTTGCACGAGGCTTGCCCAGGCCAGGTGTTCCCAGGTGTCGCAGGCCTCGTGGGCGTAGCGGCCTGGGTCCTCGGTCGGGGAGATCGGGGCGTGCGTGACGATGCGCTCGTCCACGTCGCCGCCCAGGGCGCGGAGGTTCTCCGCGAGGGCGTGGGCGTGGTACGACGGCTGGCCGGGGATGATCGTGTCGGCGGCGGACCAGACGAGGCGTACTGCGGTCCCGGCAAGCGCGGCGGCGTACGAGATGGGGCTCCGGCGCGTGTACTCGTGGGGTAGTTCGGACGGAGCCCCGCCGACCTCTTCCCGGATCGTCTCGTCGGCCCCCAGGAGCGCGTCGCTCGTGCGGCCGTCGCGGATGTCGTCGTGCCACCGCGCAAGGTCGACGACCGGATTCACAGCCCACACCGCCGCGACATCGTCGGCATGCTGCGCCGCCAGCACCAGAGCTTCCTGACCACCCATCGACAGCCCGCCGACGACCACGACGTCCGTCCGGAAGCGATCGCAGACCTCCCGCACGATCTCCCACGTCGCATCCAGATGGTCCTGCCAGGCCAACGAGATCCCGCTGAGCACCCGGCCGTGACTGCGCGGAGCGACGACGATCTGACCAGCAGCCTCGGCCGGACCGAGCGCACCGTCGAGCGGCCTGATCAGCAACTCACCGGCCGGCTCACCGAACAGGACCGCCTCAGGCGTGAAGCCGAAGGGATGGAACAGCACCGTCACACCGCGGACCGGACCGTCAGGCACGGCCATCAGGTACTCGCGCTCCATCCCGGACCGATCGCGTCGAGCGATGCGATGAACGCCGGCACCTTCCATGTCTTCCCTCCAGGGCGTCGGGGCGGTCGTGACTGTCGGGAATCGCCAGTGGGATCGCCGGTAAGCGTAATCCAGGCGGTTCCCGCGAATTTCCGCCGTTCCGCGTCATGGATCCGGAGGTGGAGCGTCTCAGGGCGTACACGTTGCCCGCCGGCCAGGTGGGTGACCACGATCGGTAGTCAAAACGGGGACCCGCCATGTTGATCGACAAGCTGCGCAAACCACCGCCCATCAGGACCGCTCCGGAGCCGGAACCAGAGCCGGCGCGAGGGCGGCACCGCCTGAACCGGCCGGGCCACGACGCAGTCTTCCGACCCCTGCTGCAGGCACTGGCCGGCGGATCGGACCCGATACCGCACGCGGCCGCGGCAGGACGCAGGCTGGCCGAGCGCGAGGTCCCGCTGACAGCGGCTCTCGACGTACTGCGAACGACGTACCGGACCGTTGGCGAAGACCCGTCGTTCGAGGCGATCAGGACGTTGTGCCAGAGCTGGACCGAGTGCACGCTCACGTACCTGCACTCGTCGTCGTGCGAGGACCCCGGCACCGGCCTCGCCACCACGCCGCACCTGCGGACCCGGCTGGCCGAGCTCTACCGGATCGCCGAGCGTCAGGGTTGGTACCTCCCCGACACCCACACCCTGGTGATCACCGAACCGGTGGCCGCGCACCCGTGCGACTCGCAGCTCGCCAACCTCGGTGGCGCGATCCGGACCGTGTTCCGCGACCCGGAGGTGATCGCCCGCCTGGGCGCCGGCCGGGTCGCCACCATCGTCCGTGCGGACGACCACTTCACCGAGCACCTCGGCACACTGCGCTCGATGATCGGCTACTGGCCGGAGAACGGCGAGCCGGGTACGGCGGGAACGCCGCGCACGAAGATCTGGTCCGAACGCCTCCCGACCCTGTCGGACTGGTCGGACAGCTTCGTGAACGACCTCGCCGTGACCTGACGCCGTGACCTGATGCGGGCCCGGCTCAGCCGACGACCCGGGCGTAGAACGCGCGGGCGTCCGGGGTGCGGCCGGTGCCGAGCACTCTCAGGGCCTCTGCCAGATCCGGATAGTCGTGCTCGAGCAGGCGCGCGGCGCCGTCGAGCTCGGCCGCCGACGCCACCGCCCTGAGCAACTCCTGGATCGTCGTCACGGGATCCCCGGTCGATCGGCTCCCTCCGGTGTCGCCGCCGACGACGGACTGGAGTTGCCCAACCTGATCGCGCTCCGCGGTGACCATCGACAGCGTGGAACGTTCGGCGGCGCGGACGTCGGCGAACCGCCGCTGCTGCTCGTCCGGCGGCAGCGTTTCCCAGGCCGGGTCCCCGACCATCGCCTCCAGGTGCAGCAGCCTGGCGAGCACCGCCGGGCTGCTGATCTTCGACCGATGCCCGGACATCAACTGCGACAACATCGGCGCCGAGAGACCCAGTACCCCGGCAAGCTGGGCCTGCGACAGGCCGAGTCTCGCCAGCAGCCGTCCGAACCGGTCGCCGAGCGGCTCGCCGTACCACTCGATCTGCCGTTCGACGTTGCGGGTGTGCGCGTCCGCCACAAGTCCTCCGAGGCTTTGCGGTTGCAAATATCAAATGCAAACGCTAGGGTCGTCATCGTTCCGATCTGCAAACACTGGAGTAGCCAATGATACGCCGCGCCGCTGCACTGTTGGCCCTGGCCGCCCTCGCCTTCGTGTTTCCAATTGCAAACGCCGCCGCGAACCCGTACTCGCCGGTGATGGTCGTGCTGGACTCGTCCGGGTCGATGAAGGCCCGTGACGCCGGCGGCACCGGCACCCGGATGGACGCCGCCAAGCGCGCCGTCGCCACGATGGTCGACGGGCTCCCCGCCGAGGCCCAGGTCGGGCTCACGATCTACGGCGCGGGCACCGGTTCGGCCGGGTCCGAGAAGGCGGCCGGCTGCCGGGACGTCCAGGTGGTCCAGCCGGTCGGCGCCGTGAACAAGCCGGCACTGAAGGCCGCAGTCGCCCGTGCGCAGGCTCGTGGCTACACGCCGATCGGCCAGTCCCTGCGGATCGCCGCGGCGCAACTGCCGAAGGAGGGCCAGCGCTCGATCGTGCTGGTCTCCGACGGCGAGGACACCTGCGCCCCGCCGCAGCCGTGCGAGGTCGCCAAGGAGCTGCACCGGCAGGGCGTCGACCTGCACGTCCACACCATCGGCTTCAAGGTCGGCGCCGCCGCCCGCGCACAGCTCGCCTGCATCGCCCAGACCACCGGCGGCACCTACCACGACGCCGAGGACGCCGGCACGCTGACCGGCGTACTCGGCCGGGTCACCGAACGGGCCCTGCGGCACTACGAGCCCGTCGGCAAGCCGGTGACGGGGACCAACGACCCGACCACGGCGCCGACGGTCGCCCCCGGCCAGTACATCGACACCCTGAACTCGCAGGAGGAGCGCTTCTACGCGGTCGACCTGAAGGAAGGCGAGACGCTGTACTTCGCCGCGACCGTGGTCTTCCCGCGCGGCAACGTCCGCGAGGTCGAGGCGCTGGACATCCGCATCACCGGGCCGGGTGCGGCCGACTGCAACAAGCGCGAGCGGGAGCTGCACACCCGCGCCAAGACCGACGGCGGCAGCCTGAGCACGGTACTGCGGTGGGACGAGCTGGCGAACGGCCAGGGTAACCGCACCTGCGACGAGCCCGGCCGCTACGTCCTTCGGATCACCCGCGACAACAAGGGCACGGACCGCGTGCCGGTCGAGCTGCTGGTACGGGTCGAGCCGCCGGTCATCGGCGGGCAGGGCGAGCCGGCTGCCGCCGCGAAGGTCGAGTTCGCCAACGAGCCGGCGGGTGCCGGGCAGCCGGTGCGTGGCGGCGGCTCCTTCAACGAGGCGACCACCCTGCCGGGGCCGGGCCGGTACGGCGAAACCGTGTACTACGGCGAGCAGCTGTTCTACCGGGTGAAGCTGGACTGGGGCCAGGGTCTGGCCTACCGGGTCACCTACGCCGGGGTGCCGGACGGGGAGATCGTCAACGTGGCGACGGCCCTGTACAACCCGGTCCGCGACGAGATCGGCAGCTCCACCACCGCCTACACCGGGGAAACGAAGACGCTGCCGACCAACGGCAAGCCGATCGCCACCACCCGGGTGATGTACCTGAACCGCGAGGGCAACTCCACCGACGTGCGGAAGATGGCCGTCGACGGCTGGTACTACATCATGGTCAAGCTCGGCGCGGACGCAAGTGCGGGTGGCGTACCGGTCAAGATCGACGTGGCGGTCGCGGGGACGAAGGTCAGCGGACCCGAGTACGGCGCCTCCGGCACGACGACCAGCCCGACCCCCACGGCCGAGCCGACGGAGAGCGAGACGCCCGCCGGTTCCCCCACCTCGTCGCCGGACAACGGCTCCGGGACCGCCACCGGACCGATCGACGGCCGGGCGTCCGAGGACTCCAGCTCGGTCCTGCCCTGGGTGATCGGTGGCGCCGCCGTACTGCTCGCGGTGGCCGGTGTCGCGATCGCGCTCATCCTGCGCGGCCGCCGACCGCAGGGCCCGGGCGCGCCGGGTGCGGGTTGGTCTAACTGACCTTCGTCCACACGTACGACGCCCCTTGCTGACGGCACTCCACCCGGGTGCCGTCAGCTGCCGTCTCGACCGCCCCGGCCAGCTGCCATCCACACGGCTGCCCGACGCGGATCGCCGGATCGGCCGAACGGGTCACGGGCGTCGCACTGTTCGATGCACTGGTGGTCGGGCCTGTCGTGGTCGGTCCGACCGTGCCGTTCGGCGACGTGGAGGTCTTCGACGGCGGCGGATCGCCGAACGGACCGAGATCGGCCAGCAGTGCGGCGATCCCACCGCCGACGACCGGCACGAGCGCGAGCACCGCCACAACCACCGCCGTACGCCGCCTCCCCCGCGGATCCCGGCCCGCTGCGTCGCCCTGCTGCTCGTCCGTGCGAACGCCGTCCTCGGGTCCTCGCGGGGCCGCGTCGTCCAGCGTCAGCGTCGGCCGAGGGGGTGCGTACGGCGAGTCGTCGGGGAGGGGCGGGAGGTGGTCGAAGACCTCGATGACCTCGCCGTCGGGGGTCCTGGCCGGTACTTCGAGGGGCTCGGCCAACGTCGGGGCGAGGGCGGCGAGCGCGGCGCGTGCGGACTTCGGACGGGCGGCTGGATCGGTCTGCGTCAGGTCGGCGACGAGGCTCCAGATCGGAGCGGTGGTGTCCGGCGGCGCCGGCAGGTCTCCGCGTTCGGGAGGTTCGGCGCCGGTGAGGAGTTGCCAGGCGGTGACGCCGGCGGCGTACAGGTCCTGCTTCGGGGAGGGTGCGGCGCCTTTGAAGGCTTCGGGCGCCAGGTAGCCCGGCGTGCCGACGACCGTGCCGTGGACGGTCAGTCTGGGCTCGCCCAGGGCGATCGCGATGCCGAAGTCCGTGAGTCGCAGGATCGGCCGTGCCGTGCCGGTCGCTTCCAGGAGCAGGTTCGCGGGCTTGACGTCACGGTGCAGGACGCCTGCCGTGTGGATCTGGTCGAGCGCACCGAGCAGCTGGCTCAGCAGCTCGGCGACGAGTCGCGGCGGGAGCGGGCCGAAGTCCGCCACCAGGTTGGCCACCGAGCCGCCGCCGACAAGGTCCATCGCGAGCAGCGCCATGTCGTCGTCCGCGGCCCAGCCGTACGGCGTCAGCACGTTCGGGTGATCGAGCCGCCGGCCCTGCTCACGCACGAACCGCAGCAGTGCACCGGCGTCGCGCTGCCGCAGTACCTTGGCCGCGCACAGTCGCTCCTGCCGCCGGTCCCACGCCCGCCACACCGTCCCGGCTCCACCGACCCCGATCGGATCGAGCAGCTCGAACCGCCCGGCGAACACATCCGCCACCCCGTGGACCTCCTAGTACGTCGCGACTGGACGCACACGGTAATCCATCAGGACCCCACTCGGCCCGCTTGATCGAGAACCGCCGGTAGTTGCTCGCAATACCGAGGAACTCCTCGTCCTCGCCCCGACCGGTCTCCGTCATCCCGAGCGACGTCAGGATGCGCACCGATGCCCGGTTGGCGTCCACCGCCTCGGCCCGGATCTCCTCGAGCCCCAGTTCGTGGAATCCCCAGTCGAGCCCGAGTCGCGCCACGATCCCGCCGAGACCACGTCCCCAGCGGTCGGACGGGCCGATGACATAGCCCAGTTCACGCCGATCCGGGTCAGCACCCGCCAGGTCGACGTACCCGACGACCTCAGCGCCGACGACTGCCGCACGCCGAAGGTGATCCGGCTTCGGCTCCTCGATCAGCGCGCGCCAATGAGCCGCGAGGGTCGCCGCGGGCCGGTCCACCGTCCAACCGGCATGCTCACAGAAGGTCCGATCGCGACCCCAGGACACGAAGGTCGGTAGATCCGGCAGCTCGAGCGGTCGAAGAAGCACCCGCGCCAGTCAACCGGATGCCGGCGCCGATTTCGAGCCGGTCGATCGACGGATGCCGCTGCCGACGGAGGGCGCCTAGCGTCCGAGCATGGCGAAGAGAACCCAGCTGGCCCGCGAGGTCCGCACCGTCGCGGGACCTCCTAGCCGAGGATCTTTTCGAGTTCTTCGAGTGCGTTGACGGTCCTGATGATGCCGAGCTCGGCGGTGAACCGGACCGCGTCACGGATGTCGTCGTCCGGTACGCCGTCGTTCCGAGCGATCCGCACATGGCGCCGGAACGTGCTGCCCAGTGTCTGGAAGCACGCGTCCGTTGTCATCGCGACGAAGGCCCGTTCACGGAGTCAAGGTCCACGTCGGCCGGGACATCGGTGTCCAGCCCGAGGACCTTGGCGATCTCGGGCAGCCTGCCGAGCGCGTCGGCGGCAGCGGGATAGCCCGAGTACGGGGCGACGAAACGGATCACTGCCAGAACGTCGGCGTACGGCACGCCATGCATCTTCGTTGCCGCCATGACATGCATGCGGAACGCCATCCCCAGGTTGAGCCTGCAGACGTCGTGCGCCAACAGTTGGAGGAACTTCTCGCGAACCGACGGACCGCGCAAACCGAACGTCCGAGATCCCGTCTCCAACGCCATCTGCTCGAACACCGGATCCACATCAGCAAGTGGACTACTCGGAAGGTCGACCATAGTTCTCCTCTTGCTGGAACGACTCCGCTGCCGAAACCGACGCTAAATCGGAGCCCAAGGCAAGAGAATCCGCCATCCGACCAGTCATGCTCCGGCGATGTGACTGCTGGCAGGTCCGTGCCATGGGTGCATCTGCCGGGTCGGCGATCACTACCGTGAGGGCGTGCCGACGCCTGCAGCAGCCCTGGTCATCGTTGCGATGCTCGTTGTGTCGGTCGTCGCGGTTGTCGGTCTGCTGGTCCGGGAGCGACCGAAGCCCGTGGCAGCGGCTCCGCCACCGCCGCCTTCGCCGGCCGAGCTCGAGGTCCGTTACCTGACGGATCTCATCAGGCGCACCGTGCTGCGCTTGAGTGACCACGGGAACTGGCTGGATCCCCGCGCCGGCCGGCAGCTGTACGACGAACTGCTCGCCTCGCCCGCGCACTCGAACCGCGGCGGCCGTTTCGCAGACCCTACGGCTTCGCCATCAGCCCTTCACCGGACTCAGACGAACAGCACGAGGCCAGTATCTACGGGCAGAACAGTCAGTGTCAGCTGATGCCCTTGAGGAGTTGGCGGGCCATGACGATGCGTTGGACCTGGTTGGTGCCTTCGTAGATCTGGGTGATCTTGGCGTCGCGCATCATGCGTTCGACCGGGTAGTCGTGGGTGTAGCCGTAGCCGCCGAGGAGTTGGACGGCGTCGGTGGTGACGGCCATCGCGACGTCGGAGGCGAAGCACTTGGCGGCGGCGCCGAAGTACGTCAGGTCGCTGTCGTTGCGCTCCGAGCGGGCGGCCGCGGCGTACGTGAGCTGACGCGCCGCCTCGATCTTCATGCCCATGTCGGCGAGCATGAACTGCAGGCCCTGGAACTCGGCGATCGCCTTGCCGAACTGCTTGCGCTCCTGCACGTACCCGAGCGCGTAGTCGAGCGCCCCCTGCGCGATTCCGAGGGCCTGCGCCGCGATCGTCACCCGGGTGTGGTCCAGAGTCTGCATCGCGGTCGCGAACCCGGTGCCCGGCTCCCCGATCAAGCGATCAGACGGGATCCGGACGTTGTCGAAGTACACCTCGCGGGTCGGCGAGCCCTTGATGCCGAGCTTCTTCTCCGGCGCCCCGAACGACACCCCCTCGTCGGACTTCTCGACCACGAACGCCGAGATGCCGCGCGACCGGGCGTCGGGATCGGTGACCGCGAAGACCGTGTAGAAGTCGCTGACACCGGCGTTGGTGATCCACCGCTTCACCCCGTTCAACACATACCCATCCCCGTCCGCGACGGCCCGCGTCTTCATCGCGGCGGCGTCCGAACCAGCCTCCGGCTCGGACAGGCAGTACGAGAACATCGAGTCACCCGCCGCGACCGGCGGCAGGTAGCGCTGCTTCACCTCGTCCGAGGCGGACAGCAGCAGCGGCAGTGAGCCGAGCTTGTTCACGGCCGGGATCAGCGAGGTCGAGGCGCAGGCACGGGCGACCTCCTCGATCACGATCACCGTGGCGAGCGCGTCCGCGCCCGCGCCGCCGTACTGCTCCGGGATGTGCGGCGCGTGGAAGTCCGAGGCCTTCAGCGCGTCGTACGACGCCTTCGGGAACTCGGCCAGCTCGTCCACGTCCCCGGCGTGCGGGGCGACCTTGGCGTCGCAGACGTCGCGAACGGCCTCGCGGATCGCCTGGTGCTCCTCGGACAGCGCGTACAGCTCGAATGAGTTACTCACGAGTCACACAGTACGACGAACCACGCGCCGGCGGAGGGCGTCGTACTCCGAAAGTGACCAAGTACGCACGGGCCGGACATGAGCCGGTCACCGGCCGATAACCACGATGGGTAGAGTCCCGGACATGAGTGAAGCGACGTCCCGTCCGCTGCGGATCGCCGTGATCGGCACCAACTACCTCGGCGCGAACACCGCCGCGGGAATGGCGGAGTTCGGTTTCGACGTGATCGGCGTCGAGATCGACGAACACCGGCTGAAACTGCTGAACGACGGCAAGGCCCCGCTGTACGAACCGGGGCTGGACCCGCTGCTGAAGAAGCACACCGACTCCGGCCGGCTGCGGTTCACCAAGGACTACCGGGAGATCGCCGACTGGGCCGACGTGCACTTCATCTGCGTGGGCACGCCGCAGCTCGAGGGCAGCGAGGCGGCCGACCTGTCCCAGGTGCACTCGGTGGTCGACATGCTCGCGCCGCTGCTGACCAGGCCGGCGCTGGTGGTCGGACGCTCGACGGTCCCGGTCGGTACGTCGACGATCGTCGAGCAGCGCTTCCACGCCGAGGCCCCGGCCGGTACGGCGGTCGAGATCGCCTGGCAGCCGGAGTTCCTCCGCGAGGCGCACGGCGTCGAGGACACGCTGCACCCGGACCGGCTGGTGTTCGGCGTCCAGTCCGAGGCCGCGGAGACCCGGCTGCGCGAGGTGTTCGCCACCCCGATCGCGGAGGGTTCGCCCGTGGTGATCTGCAACCTGCCGACCGCGGAGCTGGTCAAGGCCGGCGCGAACGCGTTCCTGGCCACGAAGATCTCGTTCATCAACGCGCTCGCCGAGATGGCCGACGCGACCGGCGCGGACGTCACCCAGCTCGCCGACGCGCTCGGGTACGACAAGCGGATCGGCCGCGGCGCGCTGAACGCCGGGCCGGGGTACGGCGGCGGCTGCCTGCCGAAGGACCTGCGCGCGTTCATGCACCGGGCCGGCGAGCTCGGCGTCGAAGAGGTCATCACGCTGCTCCGCGAGGTCGACGACATCAACCAGCACCGGCGCGCGGGGATCGTTGATCTCACCCACGAGATGCTCGGCGGCGAGTGGGTCGGCAAGAACGTCACGGTGCTCGGCGCCGCGTTCAAGGCCGGTACGGACGACGTCCGCGACTCGCCCGCCCTGGACGTGGCCGGCCGCATCCAGCTGCACGGCGCGAACGTCACGGTCTACGACCCGGAGGCGATGGAGAACGCCCGCCGCGTCCGCCCGACGCTGCGCTACGCCCCCACCGCGGTCGAGGCCTGCCGCGAGGCGCACGCCGTACTGCACCTCACCGAATGGCCCGAGTTCCGCGCCCTCGACCCGGCCGCGCTCAGGGACGTCGTCAGCACCCCGGTCGTCATCGACGCCCGCCTCAACCTGAACGCCGAAACCTGGCGCACAGCCGGCTGGACGTACCGCGCCCCGGGGAAACCGTAAGGTCCTAGCTGACCGTCGCCGCCCGGACGACGGGGCGGGTCAGTACGACGCAACCGGTGAGAGCTGCCAGGACAGAGATGCCCAGGCAGACACCGGTGATCCCCACCCCGTCCAGATCGGAGAGACCGCCGAGCAGCGGGTTCATGACCATCAGGGCGATGTTCTGGCAGAGCACGACGATGGACTGCAGGCGCGACTGGAACTCACGCTCCACCGAGTTCATCAGCAGGGGCAGGACGTGCCCCGTGAACGTACCGACCCCGATCCCGCTCAGTACGCCCGCCGCGAACGTCAGCGGCAACGGATCGAACGCCGAGAGACCCAGCAGTCCGACAGCCGCCAGCAGCAGGCCGAGCGCGGCGACCACGCCCGGCCGGGGAAACGCGCCGCGCATCAGGATGCGTAGCGCGATCACCCCCACACCCAGACTCCGGCTCGCGACGAGCAGACCGGCAGTGGCGGCGTCCCAGCCGTGGTCGCGCGCGAGCAGCGGGAACAGCAGCGCATCGAGCGGCATCAGCAGACCGGCCGCGACGGTCATCGTGATCAGCAGCGCCCGGGTCAGCGGATTCCCGAACGCGACCCGGATCCCCGCGCCGATCGACCGGATCATCCCGGTCGGCATCCGCTTCGACGGCGCCATCGACTTCCGCAGCACGATCAGGACGACGATCATCACGCCGAACGTGAGGGCGTCGAATCCACCGGCCGCCGTGAGACCCGCCCAGCTCACCAGGACACCACCGATCGCGGTGCCGGTGACGGCGAAGACCACGCCGGTCACCTGGAAGCTCGCGAGCGCCCGCGGGACTTGCTGCGACGGGACGAGGAGTCGGGGCATCGCCCGCGAGGACGGCAGGAAGAACGCGTCGATCGATCCGACCACGAGCGCCAGGATCACCAGCAACCACACGGGTTCGCCGACCGCCAGAGTGGCGGGGACGAGGGCCGCGGTGACCACGAACATCGCGGTGCAGCTGGCCAGGAGGACTTGGGGGGCTCCGTATCTGTCCCCTACGGCGCCGCCTACCAGGAGGAGGATAGCTCGGGGGGCAGCGGCGAGGAGAAGGATCAGGCCCGCGACGCTGCCGCCGTGCTGAGTGGCGGACCAGCCGATGGCGAAGCTCATCGTCAGGTCGCCGAGGAGGGACACGGCGGCGCCGAACAGCCAGATCCAGTAGCGGACCGGAATGCGCTGCGTATCCGATTCAGTGGGCGGAGTCACGATCGACGACCTTAAACGACAACCGATGGGATCTCATGACTACCCGCCCCGTCCTGTGGAAAACCAGCGACAACCTCAGCCTTTACGCAACTCTGCCGCCCCGTCACGCACCGTGCTGCCCTTCCCCCGCGCCACCTCCGCGAGCGTCTCCTGAAAACCGATCATGCGGTCCCGCAGCCCCTCGTCGGAAGCGGCCAGGATCCGGACCGCCAGCAGCCCCGCGTTGCGAGCGTTCCCGATCGAGACCGTCGCAACCGGAACCCCGGCCGGCATCTGCACGATCGACAGCAGCGAGTCCATCCCGTCGAGGTACTTCAGCGGTACCGGTACCCCGATCACCGGCAGCGGGGTCACCGACGCCAGCATCCCGGGCAGGTGGGCGGCCCCGCCGGCGCCGGCGATCAGCACCTTGAGCCCGCGCTCGTGTGCTGACCTTCCGTAGTCGATCATCTCGGTCGGCATCCGGTGCGCCGAGACGACATCTGCCTCAAAGGGCACGTCGAACTCGGCGCAGACCTCCGCGGCGGCCTTCATCGTCGGCCAGTCGGAGTCCGACCCCATCACGATTCCAACGGACATGACTTCCCTTACTCGTCGATGGTGCCGGTCAGGTACGCCGCCGCGTGCCGCGCACGTTCACGGGTCTGCTCGAGGTCGTCGCCGTACGCCGTGACGTGGCCGACCTTGCGCCCGGGCTTCACCGACTTCCCGTAGAAGTGGACCTTCAGCCCCGGGTCGCGGGCCAGGCAGTGCAGCAGCCCGCGGTGCATGTCCTCGACGTCGCCGCCGAGCACGTTGACCATCACGGTGTACGGCGCCCGCGCGGCCGGCGAGCCGAGCGGGAGGTCGAGCACCGCCCGCAGATGGTTCTCGAACTGGGACGTGACCGCGCCGTCGATCGACCAGTGCCCGGTGTTGTGCGGGCGCATCGCGAGCTCGTTGACCAGCAGCCGCCCGTCGCGGGCCTCGAACATCTCGACCGCGAGGACGCCGACGACACCGAGCTCGCCGGCGATCCCGAGTGCGGTCTGCTGCGCCTGGGCGGCCTTCTCCGGGGACAGACCGGGTGCCGGCGCGGTCACCTCGACGCAGATCCCGTCCTGCTGGACCGACTCGACGATCGGGTACGCGACGGCCTGGCCGTGCGGCGAGCGGGCCACGATCGCGGACAGCTCGCGGACGAAATCGACCTTCTCCTCGGCCAGGATCGGTACGCCGCTGCCGAACGCGGTCGCGACCTGCGGGTCGTCCGGCCCGTCGACGAACCACACGCCCTTGCCGTCGTACCCGCCGCGGGTGGTCTTGAGGATGACCGGGAAGCCGCCGACCCGCTTGGCGAAGTCCGCGACGTCGGCGGCCGTGGCGACCACCTGGTGAGCGGGCGACGGCGCGTCGAAGGTGTCCAGCCGGGCGCGCATCACGGCCTTGTCCTGGGCGTGCACCAACGCGTCCGGACCGGGCCGGACCGCGACACCGTCCGCCTCGAGCGAGTGCAGCAGGTCGGTCGGGACGTGCTCGTGGTCGAACGTCACCACGTCGCACTCGGCCGCGAACCGCCGTACCGTCTCCGGGTCCTTGTAGTCGCCGACGGGAGCGTCCGCGACCGCCTGCGCGGCGGACACCGTGTCGCCCTCGGCGAGCACCCGGAGCTGGATGCCGAGGGCGACGGCCGCTTCCTGGGTCATCCGGGCCAGCTGGCCGCCGCCGACCATGCCGACCACCGGCGTACCGACGGGAAGGTCTTTGCGATCGAACTTCACAGCCGTGAGCCTAATGTCCTGACAGCACCCGCCGTACGCCGGGTTTCGCGGCGCGCGGGCGATTTCGGGCTCGGACCACGGGCCGGGTACCGTGGGAGGCTGACCCAGCCGTCGCGATCCGATCACAGAAGGCTCCGAACCCCGTTGAAGCTCGTCACCGCGCTGTACCGCCAGTTCCAGCACCTGGTGCACGAAGTGGCCAAGTTCGGCCTGGTCGGTCTGCTCGGACTGATCGTGGACCTGCCGATCTACAACTGGCTGGTCTTCAACAACCCGCTGGTGCTCGCCGACTCGGGCGTCGGCATGCTGCACCACAAGCCGCTGACCGCGAAGTTCATCTCGGTCACGGTCGCGACCATCGCGACGTACCTCGGGAACCGGTACTGGACCTGGCGGCACCGCGAGCGCTCCGGACTGCACCGTGAGTACGTGCTGTTCTTCGTGCTGAACGGCATCGGTCTGCTGATCGCGGCCGGCTGCCTGGCCTTCTCGCGCTACGTCCTGGACCTGCACAGCTGGCTGTCGGACAACATCGCCGCGAACTTCATCGGCCTCGGCCTCGGTACGCTGTTCCGCTTCTGGTCGTACCGGAAGTTCGTCTTCCGCGAGGAGATCGCGCTCGAGGAGGCCGAGCACACGCCGGCCCCGGACTCCCCGGCCGCGCTGGACGGCGAGACCACCGGCGACCTGCCCGTCGTCCGCTAAACCGTTCACCCCCGGCTCCCCCGGCGTGTGAAGATGCTGGGATGAGCGAGATCGAGGTGCGTACGGCGGAGGCGGCCGAGTTCGAGGCAGTGGGGGCCGTGTTCGGCGGGGCGATGATGTTCGAGCCCACGCCGGACGACCTCGGGCGGCAGCTGTTCGAGCCCGAGCGGACGCTGGTGGCGACCGACGACGGCCGGATCGTCGGGACGACGAGGGCGCTCACGCGCGACCTGTCCGTCCCGGGTGCGGTCGTGGACGCGGCCCATGTGACCGGAGTCGGGGTCCGGGCGACGCATCGGCGGCGCGGGGTGATGTCGCGGCTGATCGGGCAACAGCTGCGGGACGTGCCGGAGGCGATCGCGGTGCTGTGGGCAAGCGAGCCGGCGATCTACGGGCGGTTCGGGTACGCCGCGGCGGCCTGGGGCACGGCGTACGAGGTCGACCTGCACCGCGTCGGCCCGCCCGACGGACCGATCCGCCCGGGTGAGCTCGGCGAACTGACGGTCGAGGAGGCGCTCAAGGAGCTGCCCACACTGCTGCGCCGGGCGCAGGAGCAGCGGCCGGGAGTGTCCGGGCGGTCGGAGCTGCTGTGGCAGAAACACCTGCAGGACAAGCCGGACGACCGCGGCGGCCGGACGGCCCGTCAGATCCTCGTGCACCGCGACGAGGCCGGCAGCATCGACGGGTACGCGCTCTGGCGCGGGAAGATGAACTGGATCCCGACCGGCCCGGCGAACGAGGTGCAGGTCGAGGAGCTGGTCGCCCCGGACGCGACGGCGTACCGGGCACTGTGGCAGCACCTGCTGACGATGGACCTGAGCGCCAAGCTCGGTTACGGGTACGGCGCTGTGGACGAGCCGCTCCTGCAGCTCGTCCGTACGCCGACCGCGCTCGACCGCCGGGTGGGTGAGTCGCTCTGGGTCCGGGTCACCGACGTACCGCAGGCCCTTCAGCAGCGCCGGTACGCCGTACCTGTCGAGGTCGTCCTCGACGTGACGGACGCGCTGATCGAGTCCAACAACGGCCGCTTCCGGCTGACCGCCGACGCATCCTCGGTCAGCTGCGAGCGCACCGACGCCGCGGCCGATCTCAGTCTCTCGGTGGCCGAGCTCGGCGCGGCGTACCTCGGCGGGCGGCAGCTGGCCGAGTTCGCCGCAACCGGACGGGTCGTGGAGCAGACGCCAGGGGCACTGGGTCGCGCGACGGCAGCGTTCGGCTGGCCGGTCGCGCCGGTCAGCGTCGAGATCTTCTAGCCACCCGAGCCGAGGCCCGCTACCAGGTTCACAGTGCCGGCCAGGATGACCGCACCGAAGAGGTACGCCAGCAGCGCGTGCCGTAACGCCGCATGGCGGATTTCGCGCGACTGCAGGTCGGTGTCGGACACCTGGAAGGTCATACCGATCGTGAACGAGAGATAGGTGAAGTCCCGGTAGTCCGGTGACTCGTCCTGGTGGAAGTCGACGCCGCCTTCTTCTTCCGCGTAGTACAGGCGCGTGTACCGCAACGCGTAGACGGTGTGCACCGTGAACCACGACACCGCGATGCTGGCGACCGCGAATCCGCTGAGCAGGTTCCGCTCGGCGCTGCCTGCGCTGGACGCCTGGATCAGCAGGTACCCGATCGCTCCCAGACTGGCGACCGCGGCAATCAGCAGGATCAGGTCGTTGAGCGCCCGGCCCGGATCCTCCCTGGTCGCGTGCGCCGCGGACTCCGCCGGGTCCATCCGCCGGACGGTCAGCCACACCCAGACGACGAACAGCAACGCCGTGACATCCCAGCCGACCAGCGGCGCGTAGGTCCAGCCAACCGTCGGGCCGGTCGCGACCGCGGCGACCAGCCCCGCGCCGAGCGTCACCGCGAGCCGGGTCCGTGAGTGGGTCGACACCCACCACGGATCGGAACTCTCCGGCCGAGCCATGCGCTAGCGGTCGTCGTCCGAACTGAAGATGGTGTCGCCGTCGTCGGCGGTCCGCGGCCGTTGCTCGGCTTGCTGGGGGCGGCGGCGCTGGTGCTCCGGCGGCTGCTCGTCATCGAGGATGCCGTCGCCGGGCCTGCCCTCCGGCCCGCCGAACAGCAGGTCGGACATCTGCAGGTGGACGTGCTCGACATGCGGTACGTCGGGCAACACGACCTGACCGCGCTCGCCGGCGGACTCGATGTGCAGTGTGCCGCAGCCGAGGACGCGGTCGATCAGGCCGTGCTCGTAGGAGACGTCGTTGATCCGCATCAGCGGGATGTCCCGGCCGGTCCGGGTGAGGATGCCGTGCCGGGTGATCAGCCGCCGGTTGGTGAGCGTGTAGGTCGAGAAGAACCAGTTCAGGAACGGCTTCAGCGCGAACGTCGCCAGCAGCACCACGCCGACGGCCAGGAGCGCGATCCGGGCCGGGGTCTGCAACGACCCGGGCGGCACGATCGCGGCCAGGAACCCGCCCAGGCCCGCCACCACCAGCAGCAGGACGACCGGGCCGATCAGCGCCTTCCAGTGCGTCCGGGTGCTGACGACAACGTACTCGTCCTCACCCAACAACTTCGCCGAGATCGCCATGGCCCCAGTCTCACAGGTGGCGGGTTCGGTTGTCCCCTCCCGACACGATCGGCCCGGAAAGATGGTTTAACACTTCACAAAATGCATACAGTGAGCGAGTATGCGCGAGGGGTCGTCAGCTGGGGGACGAGAGGGAGCCGAGATGGCAGGCGGGTGAAGCACTTCGACACCAGTCAGACCGCGGTGGGCGTGGTGTTCAGCATCGCGATCGTGATGCTCGGCCTGTCCGCCGCCGTCGGCGGCACCTGGGTGGAGCGCAACGGCCCGCGGAAAGCGATGTTCGTCGCCGCCTGCTTCTGGGCCTCCGGGTTCCTGGTCGGCGCCCTCGGCATCGGCACCGGTCAGCTCTGGCTGGTCTACCTCGGGTACGGCGTGATCGGCGGCATCGGCCTCGGGATCGGCTACATCTCCCCGGTCTCCACGCTGATCAAGTGGTTCCCGGACCGGCCGGGGCTCGCGACCGGCCTGGCGATCATGGGCTTCGGCGGCGGCGCCCTGGTCGCCAGTCCGCTGTCGCGCCCGACCAGCGCCCCGCCGCCGGCCACCGAGGTGATCATGATGTTCGGCGTCTTCAACATCCGCGTCCCGGCCGACGGCTGGGCGCCGCCGGGCTTCGACTCGGCGACGGTCCGGCAGAAGGCGCTGGTCACCACCGGCAACGTCTCCGCGGCGAACGCGATCAAGACCCCGCAGTTCTGGTTGCTGTGGATCGTGCTGTTCTGCAACGTGACCGCGGGCATCGGCCGCCGGGTTCGTCGGGCTGCTGTAGCCGGAGTCGTACAGCCCGAGCAATCGCGGGACCGCTGATCATCAACGGGTTCCTGGACCGCGAGGGCAAACCGGGCACGCTCACCGCGTCGGCGTACCGGCCGGCGCTGTTCACGATGGTCGGCGTCCTGGCGGTCGGGTTCGTCGCGAACCTGCTGATCCGCTCGGTGTCCGAGCGGTTCCACGAAGAGTCGAGCACAAGGGTGGAGGCGGCACGATGAACCAGACCCCGCGCCTGGTGATCTCCTGGCTGCTGGTCGCCGTACTGCTCGGGTACGGCGTCATCCAGACGCTGATCACCGCGGTCAAGATCTTCACCGAGTAGATCCCGGACTGAGCGAAAACGATCAAGTACGGCGACCCCGGCGGCGGCACGATAGGGCCATGAGTGACGTGTTCGCCGCTTTCGTCGACGTGCTGGCCGATGCGCTGGACGAGCACGAGGCGACGGCGGCCGAGTTGGCGGCCCGGGTCCGGTTGTCGCGGTCGCACCTGGACCGGATGGTCGAGGCGGCAGCGGGTGAGCGGCCCGCACGGTTGCGGCGGCGGATCCTGCTCGAGCGGGCGGCGTACCGGCTGCTGACCGGGTCCGGGAACATCCTCGACGTCGCGGTCGAGGCCGGGTACGGGTCGCACGAGGCGTTCACCCGGGCCTTCAGCCGCGCGTACGGCGTACCGCCTGCCGAATGGCGCGGGCGCCCGGACCGGATCCGCCTGGACGCGCCCAGTGGGATCCATTTCCACCCGCCGGACGGGTTGCGGGTGCCGGCCAGGGACGAGGTGAGTTCGATGGATCTGATCCAGAAGATGGTCGACCATCACATCTGGCTGCTCGGGCGGATGCTCGGGCAGGCGGCGAGGTTGACCGACGAGCAGCTCGACCGGCCGATCACGATCTCGGTCGAGGGGATCGACGACGATCCGACGGTGCGCTCGCTGCTGTCGCGGCTGGTCGGCCAGCTCGGGATGTGGCACGCGAACCTCGCGGGACAGCCGTACGACTTCTCGGTCGAGCAGGGCGAGAGTGTCCAGAGCATGCGCCGCCGGCTGGACGAGGTCGGGCCCGCGTTCGCGGGTGAGGTCGGGGAGTTGTGTACGGCGAACCGGCTCGACGAGCTGATCGTCTGCCCGGGCGGCGAGAACGTCGAGGTGTACACGGCCGGCGCGATGGTCGCGCACGTGCTGACGTTCGCGTCGTACCGCCGGACGCTGGTCGCCGGGGCGCTGCACGATGCCGGCTGCGACGACCTGGACAGCGGCGATCCGATCCGCTGGATCAGCTGATGAGCGGGCTGCTGGTGGCGGTGAACGTCGTCCACGAGCTGATTCGTGGGCCGACGCGGTGGACGGCGATCGACAAGCGGCCGGTGCGCGGGGCGGTCGAGGTCGGCGAGTTGGGGGTGGCCGGGGATCGGCAGTGCGACACCCGGTACCACGGTGGGCCCGACAAGGCGCTGTACGCCTATGCGATCGAGGATGCGGAGTGGTGGGCGGCCGAGTTGGGGCGGGAGATCCCGCCGGGCCTCTTCGGTGAGAACCTGACGACGCGCGGCCTCGACATCACCGGGGCGTTGATCGGTGAGCGCTGGCAGATCGGCGGGATCCTGGTCGAGGTGCGCTCGCCGCGCACGCCGTGCGGGAACCTGTCGGGGCGGATGGACATCAAGCGCTTCCACCACCGCTTCGCCCGCACCGGCCGAGTCGGCGCGTATCTGAAGGTCCTACACCCCGGCAAGATCCAAGCCGGCAACCGCATCACCGTCCTACACCGCCCCGACAAAGCCCCAACAATCGGCGATTCCTCCCACCGCTAGCCCCGCCCCGGGCTGCGCACGGGCTCGGCAGCTTGGGCTCAGGCTCGGCGTAGGTGGGTTACGTCGCCTGCTGCCAACGGTCTTGGGCCGTCTGGTGAGTCCACGATGAGGCGACCGTCGTCGGCCAAGTCGCGGGCGGTTCCCTCGAGGAATGTGCCGTCGGGGAGCTCCACACGTACCGCTTGGCCGAGCGTCGCGGACAGTTCGCGGTACTCGGGAAGAACTACAGCCGGATCCCCATCGGCGTCGACCCACGACTGGTAGCGGCTCGCGAGTTCACGCAGTACCGCGGCCATGACGGTGACCCGATCGGTCGTCGCAGCCTGCTCCAACGCCAGCGACGTCGCCGCCTCGTGTGGCTTCTCCGACTCGCGCAGCGTGACGTTGAGACCGATGCCGACGACCGCAGCCGGCCCTTCGACGCGCTCCAGCAGGATGCCCGCCAGCTTCCGGTCCTCGACCAGTACGTCGTTCGGCCACTTCACCTGCGCCGGGACCTCGGCAACCTTCCGCACCGCGGCTGCCACGGCCAGCGGCACCAGCAACCCCAGCCAGGGCCACCGTGCGGCGTCGACCGTGCTCGGGCGCAGTAGTACTGACATCAACACAGCAGAGCGCGGCGGTGTGCTCCACGTACGCCCCAGCCGCCCCCGACCGGACGACTGGAACTCCGCAGCAACAACCAGCCCCTCGGGCTGTCCAGCTGCGGCCGCAGCTGCCACAACAGCGTTCGTCGACGGCGTCTCCGCGAGTACGTCGATCTGCGTCCACAGCGCACCAGGACGCACCAGCCGCCCCCGCAGGAACTTCTCGTCCAGCGGGGGCCGGTCCAGATCGCTGAAGCTCATCCGGTGTTCTGCAGACCCGCGGCGACACCCGAAACGGTCAGCAACAGCAGCCGCCGGGTACGGACGATCTGCTCCTCGTCCAGCGAGTCATCGGTCCGCAGCGTCCGGAGCGCCCGCAACTGCAGGTAGCTCAGCGCATCGACGTACGGATTGCGCAGCTCCACCGCACGACCCAGCACGCGGCGTCCCTGCAGCAGTCGCTCCTGGTCGAGGACCTTGAGCACCCACTCCGTGGTGAGCTCGTGCTCGTCCAGCATCTGCTGGGTCAGCTCGGCGCGGTCGCCCAGCTCCAGGTAGCGGCCGAGGATGCGCCGGTCTGTCTTGGCCAGCGACATCTCCGCGTTCTCCAGCATCACCTGGAACAGCGGCCAGTTCTGATTCGCATCCCGCAGCAGATCGACGTCACCGACCGCTGCGAGCGCAGTACCGAGGCCGTACCAACCGGGCGCGTTCACACGAGCCTGCGACCAGGCGAACACCCACGGGATCGCCCGGAGGTCCTCCAGCGACGACACCGCGACACCACGCCGAGCCGGCCGCGAACCGAGCGGCAGCTGCCCCAGCTCTTCCAGCGGGGTCACAGTGCTGAACCACTCCGCGAACCCGTCCGCCTTCACCAGCCGGTGGTACGCCGTCCGCGCTGCCTCGTCGAGCGTCTTCTCCACCAGAGCGAACCGATCCGCCGCCGCAGCAGCCCGCTCCTCGATCGCCGGCGTGGACGCGAGCAACGTCGCCGCGGTCACCTGCTCGATGTGCCGCTGCGCGATCGCCGCGTTGCCGTACCGGGCCGGAATCGCCTCGCCCTGTTCGGTGAGCTTGAACCGCCCGGCCACCGATCCAGGTGCCTGCGCCAGTACGGCGCGGTTGGCCGGGCCACCGCCCCGCCCCAGCGCGCCACCCCGGCCGTGGAACAGCGTCAGCCGGATCGCGTTGCGCTGCGCCCACGCGGTGATCCGCGCCTGCGCGTCGTACAGCGCCAGCGTCGCCGACACCGGGCCGACGTCCTTGGCCGAGTCGGAGTACCCGAGCATGACCTCGAAGCGCCGGTCGTTCGCCGTCAGGCGGTGCCGAACCCGGGTGAGCTGAATCGCGTTGTCCAGCACCTCCACCGAGTTCTGCAGGTCCTCACCGGTCTCGAACAGCGGTACGACGTCCAGCTCGATCGGCCGTCCGTCGAGCGCGGCATCGGCCAGCTCGTAGACGGCGGCCAGGTCGCCGGCGTTGCGGGTGAACGAGACGACGTACCGACGGCACGCCTCCGGACCGAAGCGCTGCTGGATCTGGGCGATCACCCGGAGTGTGGCGAGCACCTCCTCCGTCTGGTCGGAAAGCTCGCCACCGCCGAGCACCTCCTCCAGAGCCTTCGCGTGCACGGAGGAGTGCTGGCGGATCTCCAGCTCGGCCAGGTGGAAGCCGAACGAGTTCACCTGCCAGATGAGCTGCTGCAGCTCGCCGTACGCCTGGCGGGGTGCGCCGGCGCTCACCAACGAGTCCTGCAGGACCTTCAGCTCGTGCAGGAAGTCGGCGGCCCGCGGGTACCCGAAGTCGGCGTCGCGGGCGCGGGTCGCGGCCAGGCGGCGGGCAGCCAGCAGGAGGAGCTGGCGGTGCGGCTCGGACGGTGAGCGGGTCTCGATGTCGGCGATCAGCTCGGGGTTGACCGCGCGGGCGTCCTCGAGGATCCGGCGTACGGGAGCCGACGGCGGCGTGGTCGCGGCGTCCAGGGTCAGCGCGCGGCCGAGCTCCTCGGTCGCCTGCTCCAGCGCCCGCAGGACGTGGTCGGCCTGGATCTGCATGGCCTCGCGGGTGATCGCCGCGGTGACGTTCGGGTTGCCGTCGCGGTCGCCGCCGATCCACGAGCCCAGGTGGACGAACGGCGCCACCACGGGCGTCCGCGTCCCGGCGTCGTCGCCGGCCAGCGCGTCGTCGAGCCGCCGGTACACGTTGCCGACGACGTTGAACAGCGTCTCCTCGAACACCGCCATCGCCGACCGCACCTCGTCCAGCGGCGAAGGGCGGCTGGTTCGGAGCTGCGACGTACGCCAGAGGACGTCGACCTGCTCGACCAGGCGGCGCCGGTTCTCGGCCAGGTCGCTGTCACCCGCGCGCGGGTCGTGGCGCTCGTCGAGCAGCGAGCTGATCCGGCGGATCGTCGCCAGGACGGCGCGGCGCCGGGCCTCGGTCGGGTGCGCGGTCAGGACCGGGCGGAACTCCAGTCCGTTGAGCAGCGCGCGGGCCTGCTGCTCGCCGCTCTCGCGGGCGATCTGCTCGACGGCCTGGGCCAGCTCGGACACCACCGCCTCGCTGCCGGCGCGGTCGCGCTCGCGCAGGACGCGGGCGCGGTGCAGCTCCTCGCTGAGGTTGGTCAGGTGGAAGTAGCAGGTGAACGCGCGGGCCACGTCCTCGGCGCGCTCGTGCGGCCAGGACGCGACGAGTTGCTCGGCGGCCGCGCCGTCGCCGGCGATGGTCAGCTCGCGCAGTTTCTCGACGTCGTCGAGCAGCGGCTGACCGGCGTACTCGACCAGGACTTTGCCGAGGATCTCGCCGAGCAGGCGGACGTCGGCCCTGAGTTCCTCAGGCACCTCGAACCGCGCGCGGGTACGGGTCTCACTACCGGTCTCGCTCACGTTCGCCCACCCTATCGGCGGACGCCCGCCGATGCTGCCGAGTCCGCCCACTGGAAGCCGATCGTGACCGGTTGCTCAGCTACTTCGCAGTAGCAAGATCAGACGTTGCCGAAGCCGCCGCCGACCACCTGCGACACGGTTCGGGCGAGTTCGGCGGGTGTGCGGTCGGTGGCGCCGGTGACGAGCATCCGGGCGCAGCTCTCGGTCATCGCGGCGAGCATTTCGGCGAGCACCGGGAGATTCGCGTCCGGGTCGCTGACGCCGGGCAGGGACTTGAGCATGGTCAGCCGCAGGCTCTCGACCAGGAACGCGCGGGCGGCGCGGATCCGGTCGGCGACGACGGGCGCGGCGCCGTACTGGGCTCCGAACACGATCCGCCAGGACTGCGGCTGCTTCTCCACGGCGGTGAGGATCGCGGTCAGGCCGTCGAGGACGTGCTCCTCCGGCGTACCGACGCTCGGGTCCGCGGGCAGCGCGGCGACGATCGAGATGACCAGGTGCTGCTCCTCGCGGGCGAGCAGGGCCAGCAGCAGCTCGTCGCGGTTCCCGAAGCAGTCGTAGACGACCGGCTTCGTGACACCGGCGGCGTCCGCGATCGCCTGCATCGTCGTGCCGGCGTACCCCCGGGCCGAGAAGACCTCGAGGGCGGCATCCAGGATCAGCGGCCGGCGGCGCTCCGGGCCGAGATGCGGCGCGCGCCGACGTCGTTCAGCGTCGACCACTTGACAAAGCTACCCCATCGTAGGAAATTCCTACAGTCTGGTAGGAACACTGCCGCGGGGGTGGTCGATGACCGAGCGAGGCAGTGCCGGCTGGCTCGAGTCCGAGGGCATCACCACCCTGGACGCGAGTGAGCTTGCCCGGTTGGTCGACCGGACGTCGGAGCGGGAGCTCCGGCATCGACTCATCGGGGGTGTTCGAGAGATCGCGTTGCGCGAGATCTTTCGGCGGATGCCGGAGTACCTCCGACCCGCCCGGGCCGCCGGGTTCGAGGCCGTGATCAGCTGGCAGATCACCGGCGCGGGCGGGGACGGTCGCGCCGTCGACGAGTACTGGCTGCACGTCCACGACGGCCACTGCACCCCGCTGCCCCCGCAACCCACTCCCCCCGACATCTCGATCCGCACCGACCCCACCACCCTGCTCCGCATCGTCACCGGCAACGAGGACCCGGTCCTGGCCGTCCTCAAACAACGCCTGACGGTCCGCGGCGACCTCGCCCGCGCCGCCCGCCTCCCCAAACTCTTCAGCACCGGCCCGACTTAGCCGCCACGCGAACGCTGCTCGACAGCACGCATGCAGCTACCGGTCGGACGGCGCACGCCTGAACGCCAGAGCGCCGACAACCCACCGCGCCCCGCCCACGCCTGCCGACATGCTCCCGCCATCGGGGACCACCACTCCAGCCTGGGTTGGCTCGCGATAACCACCACCGCGAACAGGCGGCAGGGGCTGCGGACATCTGACCAGGTGACCCCGTCCCCAGGAGCTGACCGAGGATCAGCCGCGGGCCGCGGGCCGCGAACCTCGACGCCTCGTGGCTCGCGGGTCGAGCCGCGGGGGTCAGAGGCTCGGGGTGTCTGTGGTGCGGTTGGCTGACTGCGCGGGTGTGTGCGCACCGCCGCGACGGCCAGTCGCCGCCTGTCCGCGAGGTACCCGGGTCGCGCCCGCCGCGGGTGCCTGATGATCAAGCACGGACCGCAGAGCCGCAACATCCGCATCCCGCGCCTCACCACCACCCCTCCCCGACTGCTGCTGACCGCGCGCAACTGGCCCACCCGGCACCTGCCGCCACCACTGCCCATCCCCCTGCACCTGCTGCCCACCCACTTGCCCGTGGCCGGCCTGCTGATGCTGCTGATGCCCTGGCTGCTGGTACTGCGGCTGCTGGTACTGCGGCGGCTGCGGCTGCGGCTGCGGCTGCGCGGACGGTCCAGCCTGCACCTGCTGCCACCACCGCCCCTGAGCCGGCTGCGCCTGTTGCTGCTGCCCTGCCGACCCTTGCTGGTACTGCGGTTGCTGCCCCGGTGCATGCTGCGGTTGCGCAGACTGAGGTTGCTGCTGAACGTGCGGCGGATGCGCATAAATCGACGGCTGCTGCTGCGAGTACTGCGGCTGCTGACCGGGCTGTTGGTACTGCGGCTGGGCAGGCTGCTGCGGTTGGCCAGGTGACTGCTGCCACGGTGCCTGCTGACCTCGCTGTTGATACTGCGGCTGCGCAGGCTGCTGCTGCCACGGCGTCTGCTGCTGACCGGGCTGCTGGTACTGCGGAGGCGGAGGCGGGTACTGCGGCTGCGCAGGCTGCTGCGGCTGGCCGGGTGACTGCTGCCACGGTGCCTGCTGACCTGGCTGCTGATACTGCGGCTGCTGCTGGTGCGGCGGGTGCTGCGGCTGCGCAGGCTGCTGGTACTGCGGCTGCTGGTACGGCTGATGCTGCGGATAGGTCGGCGGCTGCTGCGGCGAGGTCGGCGGCTGTTGGCCTGGCTGCTGGTACCGCGGTTGCAGAGGCGGAGGCGAGTACTGCGGCTGGGCAGGCTGCTGCGGTTGGCCGGGTGACTGCTGCCACGGCGTCTGCTGACCTGGTTGCTGGTACGGCTGCGGCGGCGGATAGGCCGGCGGCGGCTGCTGCGAGTACTGCGGCTGCTGCTGACCTGGCTGCTGGTGCTGCGGCTGCGCACGCTGCTGGTACTGCGGCTGCTGCTGTTGCGGCTGGGTTGGCTGCGCCTGCGGCTGGACCGGCTGGGGCTGCGCCTGCGGCTGGGGCTGTGCCTCCCCCTGAGGTCGTGCTGGCTGGGGCTGGGGCGACTGGATCTGGGGCTGCTGTGGGTCGAGGTGTTGCTGGGGGTTTACGCGGGGGAATTGGAGGGTGGGTTGTTCGCGGGTCGCGGTCTGTTGGAGTTGTTGGGTTTGTTGGAGGGCCAACTGGTTGCGGTACTGGGTTTCGGTGGCTCGGATGGTGGCGGTGACCGAGTCGGCGATGTCCAGGCCGCGGCCGCGCGAGATGGACCTGAGATTCGACGCCGTGCTGCCCGAGAGGGAGCGGAGGTCTGCGAAATCGCGGTCGATCTGTTCGGCCAGGCGTTGGCGGACGCCTTCCTGTTCGTTGGCCGGCACGATGTTCGGCAGGTCCGAGCTGTCGAACAGGACGTCGGCGACCGCGCGGCCCTTCGACATCGGGGGCTGGCTCGCCATCCGGCGCAGTACCTCGTCGCCGGACAGATTCGCCTCGGCGCCGATCTGATCCGCGAAGGCCCGGGCCGCGGGTTCGTACGCGGGGTACGAGTGCGGCGCGCGAACCGCCTTCACCTTCGCGGCCAGGTCGGGCGGCAGCGCGCGGTCCGCGATCGCGTCGACGCGGGCCTGGCTCCAGGCCTCGGTGACGCCCTCCTCGAGCGGCCGGTACTCCAACGGTTGGAGGTCCGCGGTCCAGCGATTCGTGTCGAATCCCGCGGGCCCGGCGAGGTGGTCGAACTCGTGGATGGCCGTCTTGAGCGCGTTCCGCCGTTCGCTCCACTGCTGCTGAGTGGCCGGCTGACCGCGGGTGGCGTACATCTCCTGCAGGGGACCGACCACCAGCGTCCGGTTCAGCCGGACGGTGCCGTCGCCGCTCGCCGATCCACGGATCGCGGGGTCGTCGGTGTAGTGCAACTGACCGTTCCACACCGAGGCGGGCGATCCCGACTCGGCCGCGACAGCGTCCCGGACACGTTCCCACAGTCCGTTGTCGAGGTCCGGGATCTCACTGTTGGCGCTGCGCCGCGTCCGCAGGGCCATTTACGGCTCCTCGGACTCCGCATCGATCATTTCGATGATCGATGCCAGAGTCTCGTTCATCTCGAGGGCGGCGTCCCGCTCGCCGGTGGTCGGGGCGGCGTACGCGATCCGCGCGATCTCTTCCATACCCGCCCGCGCACGGGCCCGCCGCTCGGCAGGCGTGCCTTCCGGGCTCGAGGCCCGCATCATCACGTCGGAAGCCTGCCGGATCGGAGCGCTCTCGGGGGTCCGGGCTTCGACGACGAGGTCGTCCATCGTCTTCAGGTAGCGAATCGCCTTGGCCCGGTCGGCCTCGCCCTCGACCGTCTCCGCCTGCTCCCGCAGCCGCTCCACAGCCTCCGCGAGGACCTCGGGGTCCGTGATCTCGGTCCCCCAGGCGCGCACGATCCGGCGCCGCGCCGCGTCGAACTCCCCGTAGTCCATCGAGCAATCATCGCATGGTCAACGATTGCGGCCGGGTGCCTTGGACTCGGCCGACGCACCGGGGCGGGACGCCGGCGCAGACTCCGGCGCGGCGATGCCGCCGGCCGGCGCGACCGCCGGATCCATCGCGAACCTGGCCGCCCGTTCGCCCGCGCTCCTGCCACGGTTCGGAGCCGCGTCGTCGGTCCGGTGCGGGGAAGGTGCCGCGTCGCCGGTCCGCCCGGAATCCTCGTGCGCCGCCACGATCATGGCCAGCGGTTCGTTCATCTCGAGTACTGCGTCCCGCTCGCCGGCGGTCGGAGCCTCGGCGGCGATCCGCGCGATCTCGGCCATCCCCGCCTCGGCGCGGGCTCGCTGCTCGGCACGGGTCCCCTCCGGCGGGGTGGACTCCAGCAGCACGTCCGACGCCCGCCGGACGTACTCGCTCTCCGGCGTGCGGGCCTCGGTGACGAGATCGTCCAGGTTCTCGACGGAGCGCAGTGCTCTGGCCTGCGCTGCGTGGTCCTGGATGGTGCCCGCCTGGTCGCGGAGACCGTCGACGGCGGCGGCCAGCGCTTCGGGGTCGGTGATCGACTCTCCCCAGGCTCGGACGATGCGGCGGCGTTCGGCGTCGAACTCGGCGTAGTCCACTGGTCAATCCTGACAGGCAGAGGGTCACCGGGTCAGGCCGTCGGTGCCTCCGTTGCGGGGGCGGACCGAGCTCTCGTCGGCGCGGCGCGATTCCCCGGCGTGGATCCGGCGCAGCGGCGGCATGGCCGGGTCGGTCGCGAAGGAAGCGGCGGCGTTCTGTGCGCGGTCCGGTGCCGCGGCGGCCCGCGGGCTCGGGGGCCGGCGTTCGAAGGTACGGACGGCCGCGAGAGTCCGGTCGCCGAGCGCGCCGCCGTACAGCTCCGCGTGCTGCCTCATGTCCCAGCCGTCGGCTCGCCATTCGGCCATCCGGGCGGGCAACTCGTCGAAGCCTTCGGTCAGCATGGTGGCCGTCGCGGCCCGGGCCGCCGGGCGGCTCTCGTGCGGAATGGTCGATGCCGTCACCATCGTCGCTGCCGCGGCGTCCGTCGCGGCAGCCGGCACCCTCAGCTGGTCGAACGTGAGATCGGTCGCGGTCCCGGCATGGTGCTCCACCCTGGACACGAGCCGCTCGGCAACGATCCCGCGGACCTCGTCGAGCTGCGGCTCGGCGTACGGCTCGGCGGACCGCTGCCAGTAGTCGATGTCCTGCAGGAACGTGTGCAGCTTGCCCAGCTCGTCGGTGGCCATCGCGCTCGCCACGTCGATCGTCCCGGCACCGCCGCTGACGTCCTCGCGCCGGGCTTCCAGCTCCTCGGTCAGCTCACGCTCCGCGGCCTGCCGGACATCGCGTGCCGCGAACCCGGCCTCGATGCTCCGGGCAAGGTGTCGCCGGATCCCGGGCTGCTGCTCGCCCGGCAGCCGCTGGTAGTCCGGACGGTTCCTCAGCAGCAGATCGGTGGCCGCGTACGCCGCTCCACCGGGGCCGTCGGCAACCAGTTTCCGCAGTACGTCGGCCTCCCGCATCCCGGTCCGCGCGCCGATCGCGATCGCCATCGCGCGGGCGGCCGCCACGTCGCCCTCGAGCTGCGGCGGCGTGAACTGGCCGAGGTCGTCCGACCGTCCGTTCGGGAACAGGTCCGCGACCAGGCGCGGTGTGGCGTTGGCGGCGTACGCACGATTGACCGCCCGCGTCAGCCGGTCCCGGGCCTCCGGATCGGCCGGCGGCGGCAACGTCGGGTCCGGCTCGAGTGATCCCGCACACAGCGCGACCAGTTCGGTCAGCCCGGCGCGGGCGTCCGCCCGGGGGTCGTACCACTGCCCGTCGCGGCGGTCCCCGATCGCATGGATCACCGGCGCCAGCCGCCCCGGCAGATCCAGGTTGGCGGCCAATGGCTCGAGCATCTCCTCGTGCCCCTTGCTCAGCTCGAACTGCCGCCCCAGCCGGAGCGAGGACACTCCGTCGACCGTGTCCTTCTCGACGAGTTGATCCACCTTGCGGACGAGGTTCCCGACGTCAGCCACCCGGGAAACCTATCGCCGGACCGGTTCAGTACGCCGCTTGCGAGCGACGTCACAGGCGGTACGGCGTACTGGCGCGTAGGCTGCCCGTTCATGGGAGAGACCGTGAACATCCACACCACCGCCGGCAAGATCGCGGACCTGGAGCAGCGGCTCGACGAGGCCGTGCACGCCGGGTCGGAACGCGCGGTGGAGAAGCAGCATGCCCGCGGCAAGAAGACCGCCCGCGAGCGGATCGACCTGCTGCTGGACGAGGGCTCCTTCTCCGAGCTGGACGAGTTCGCGCGGCACCGCTCGACCAGCTTCGGCCTGGAGGCGAACCGCCCGTACGGCGACGGCGTGGTGACCGGTTTCGGCACCATCGACGGCCGGCAGGTGTGCGTGTTCGCGCAGGACTTCACCGTCTTCGGCGGCAGCCTGGGCGAGGTCTTCGGCGAGAAGATCCTGAAGGTGATGGACCTGGCGATGAAGATCGGCTGCCCGCTGATCGGCATCAACGACTCCGGCGGCGCCCGGATCCAGGAAGGTGTGGTGAGCCTCGGCCTGTACGGCGAGATCTTCCGCCGCAACGTCCGCGCCTCCGGGGTGATCCCGCAGATCTCGCTGATCATGGGCCCGTGTGCCGGCGGGGCGGTCTACTCCCCCGCGGTCACCGACTTCACCGTGATGGTCGACGAGTCGTCGTACATGTTCATCACCGGCCCGGACGTGATCAAGACCGTCACCGGTGAGGACGTCACCCAGGAGGAGCTCGGCGGCGCGCGGACGCACAACACGAAGTCCGGCAACGCGCACTACCTCGGCTCCGACGAGGAGGACGCGATCGAATGGGTGAAGGCGCTGGTCGGTCACCTCCCGCAGAACAACCTCGAGGACCCGCCGGTCTACGACGCGCCCGCCGACCTCGAGCCGATCGAGACCGACCTCGCGCTGGACACACTCGTACCGGACTCGCCGAACCAGCCGTACGACATGCACACCGCGATCGAGGCGGTCGTCGACGACGGCGACTTCCTCGAGGTGCAGACGCTGTTCGCGCCGAACCTGATCGTCGGCTTCGGCCGCGTCGAGGGCCGCCCGGTCGGCGTGGTCGCGAACCAGCCGATGCAGTTCGCCGGCACCCTCGACATCGACGCCTCCGAGAAGGCGGCCCGGTTCGTCCGCACCTGCGACGCGTTCAACCTGCCGATCCTGACCTTCGTCGACGTACCCGGCTTCCTGCCCGGCACCGACCAGGAGTGGAACGGCATCATCCGCCGCGGCGCCAAGCTGATCTACGCGTACGCCGAAGCGACCGTCCCGATGATCACCGTCATCACCCGCAAGGCGTACGGCGGCGCGTACGACGTGATGGGCTCGAAGCACCTCGGCGCGGACATGAACATCGCCTGGCCGACCGCGCAGATCGCCGTGATGGGCGCCCAGGGCGCGGTCAACATCCTGTACCGCCGCGAGCTCGCCGGCGCCGAGGACCCCGAGGCCCGCCGCCAGCAGCTGATCACCGAGTACGAGGACCATCTGGCCAACCCGTACGTCGCGGCGGAGCGCGGCTACATCGACGCCGTCATCAAACCCAGCGAGACCCGCGCCGAGATCGTCCGCGCCCTCCGCCTGCTCCGCACCAAACGCGACACCCTGCCCCCGAAGAAGCATGGGAACATCCCGCTGTGAGCGCACTCGAGATCACCAAAGGCGACCCGACCCCCGAAGAGCTCGCCGCCCTGGTCGCGGTCATCGCGGCACGCGCCGCCGTACCCGAGCCCGCTCCGGACACGGACCGCGCCAGCAACTGGGCGACCTACTGGCGCAACGCCCGCACCCCGTTCCATCCGGGTCCCGGCCAGTGGCGCGCCTCCGCCCACCCGTAGATCTGCAGCTCGACAGTACGTATACGTCCAACAGGCCGGTGGGCCAGGCGTAGTCCGGCATCACGAGGCGCCGGAAGCGGCGACACCTCCTGTCGAGCTGCCGATCAGATGCGCCGAAAGCGGACGAGCGGGTAGGTCGGCGCGTCGCCGGTGTTTCGCACCGGGCCGGGGAACGTCGTCGCGCCGTCCAGGACCAGGCCGTAGCGGGCTGCTGTGGCGGCCAAGTGGGACAGGGCGTCCTGGGAGCGGGTGTCGTCGGGGACTCGGCCGTCGGCGTAGCGGCCGGCTTCGGACTTCTCCGTGGTGGTGACGAAGACGCCGTCGGTCCGCAGGACGCGGGCGACCTCCGCGATCACGGGCTCGCTGTCGTCGAGGAGATGCAGCAGCCAGACGGCGACGACCGCGTCGCACCGGCGATCCGCCACCGGGAGCAGCGAGGCGTCCGCCGCGGCGACGTGGCCGGGCAGGCGGACCTTCGCGTGCTGCAGCATGGCGGTCGACAGGTCGACGCCGTGCACCAAGTGGCCCAGGGCAACCAGTTCGGCACCGACGATGCCGGTGCCGACGGCGAGCTCGAGGACGCGGCCGCCCTTCGGCAGCAGTACGTCGGCGGCGCGGGCGGCCGCTTCCGCGCGGGCGGGCCCGCCGCGCGTCTCGTCGTACGTCGAGGCGACGGATTCGTCGTACGTGAAGGGCTTCCCGGTGTTCCACAGCTCGGGCCAGGTGACGTCGACCTCACGCAGCATCCGGCGCAACAACGGTAGTGAGAGCCCGACGACGTTGTGGTAGTCGCCCTCGACCGCGGTCACGAACGGGCCGCCGAGACCGTCGACGGTGAAGGCTCCGGCGACGACGAGCGGCTCGCCCGTGGCGACGTACGCGTCGATCTCCTCGTCGGTGAGGTCCGCGAAGTACACCGTGGTGGAGGCGAGCTCGCGGATCTCCTGCTTGGACGTCGTGTCGATCAGGCAGTGGCCGGTGTGCAGTACGCCGGTACGCCCGCGCATCATGCGCCAGCGGTCGCGCGCGACGTCCGGCGTACCGGGTTTGCCGTACGCGACGCCGTCGAACTCCAGGACCGAGTCGCACCCGAGAACGGTCGCGTGATCGGTCAGCCCGGCGACCACCGCGCGTGCCTTCAGTGTGGCGAGCAGGCGGGCGAGCTCACCGGGGTTCTCCGCGGTGACGTTGTCCTCGTCGACGCCGGAGACGATCACCTCCGGCTCGATGCCCGCGCCGCGTAACGTCTTCAGCCTGGCCGGCGACGCCGACGCCAGGACGAACCGGGGACTCACAGCTTCACCAGCGCCCGGCGCAGCGGGTCCAGACCGATCGACCCGAGGTTCAGCGCGTCGGAGTGGAACGTCCGCAGGTCGAACGCGGATCCCTTGCGCTGCTTGGCCTCCTCGCGCGCCTGCAGCCAGATCCGTTCACCGACCTTGTACGACGGCGCCTGGCCCGGCCACCCGAGGTACCGGTTCAGCTCGGCCTGCAGGAACTCGGTCTCCATCCGGCAGTGCGCGCGCAGGAACTCGAACCCGAGGCTCGCGTTCCACCGCTCGCCCGGCCGCCAGCCGAACGGGTTGTCGCGCGGCACCTCCAGCTCCAGGTGCATGCCGATGTCGACGATCACCCGCGCCGCGCGGAACCCCTGCGCGTCCAGCATCCCGAACCGCGCGCCCGGGTCCTCCAGATAGCCGAGCTCCTCCATCAGACGTTCGGCGTACAGCGCCCAGCCCTCGCCGTGGCCGGAGACCCAGCAGGCGATCCGCTGCCAGCGGTTCAGCAGGTCGGTACGCAGCATCGTCTGCGCGACCTGGAGATGATGCCCGGGCACCCCTTCGTGGTAGACCGTCGTGACCTCGCGCCAGGTGGCGAACTTCTCGACACCGTTCGGCACGGCCCACCACATGCGGCCGGGCCGCGTCGTCAGGTCCTCGCTGGGCTGCGTGTAGTAGATGGAGCCGTCCGAGGTCGGCGCGATCATGCACTCCAGCGTGCGGATCTCGTCGGCGATGTCGAAGTGCGTGCCGCCCAGCTCGGCGACGGCGGCGTCCGACAGCTGCTGCATCCAGTCCCGGAAAGCTTCCTTGCCCTGGATCGTGCGCGCCGGGTCGTCGTCCAGGAGCGCGGCGGTCGCCTCGATGGTGCGGTCACCGCCGTTCAGCTCGGCCGCGATCGCCTGCATGCCGGTCTCGATCCGTGCCAGCTCGGCCCAGCCCCAGGCGTACGTTTCCTCGAGGTCGATCGCGGCGCCGAGGAAGCTGCGCGACGCCAGCTCGTACACCTCGCGGCCGCACGCGTCCCGCTCCGGCGCCCGCGGCGCGAGCTCGGACGTCAGCCAGGCACCGAACTGGTCGAACGCCTTCCGCGCCGCGGCGGCCGCGGCTTCGACAGCCGGCTTGACCGGACTGTCCGGCGCCTGCGCGGCGAGCCCCGCGAAGAAGTCGTCGCCCTCGGCACCGGTCCAGCTGGCGATCCGCTCGGCCAGCCCGGTCACCTGGCGGACCGCGGAGATCCGGCCCTGACCGGCCTGCTCCAGGAGCGTGTCGCGGTACCCGTCGAGCGTCGTACCGATCTGGTTGAGCCGGATCGCGACGGTCTCCCAGTCCTGGTCGGTTGCTGTCGGCATCAGATCGAACACCTGCCGCAACGCCGCCGGGACCGACGAGATCGCGTTCAGCTGGTGCTGCGGTACGCCGGCTTCGTACCGCTCGAGCTCCAGCCCGAGCCGCTCGACGAACGCGTCCTTGGCGACCTCCGCGCGCGGACTCGCCGGCTCGATCGACCCGGCCTCGGCGAGCGAGCGCCGGACCAGCTCGATCCGCGCGTCGAACCCGGCCGGGGTGAAGTCCGGCAGCTCGTGGTCGTGGCCGGCGATCCCCAGCTCGGTCGCACCGAGCGGATCGAGGACGATCTCCTGCTCGAGGTGCCGTTCGGCGAGCTGGTCGATCGGGCTGTTCGGCGTGCTGGCAGCGGTCACGGCGTCGGTCACACGCCGACCCTACCCGCCGAGGGCGGCCGGAGCTGACCTGTTTGTTGCCGATACTGTGGCGGTCGCTGAATGCCAGCACGAGGGACGAGAGGAACGGCGTTGAGCCAGCCACCCTACGGGCCGCCCGGCCAGAACCCGTACCCGCAGAGCCCCCAGCAGGGCCCTCGGCAGGGTCCCCCGCAGGGCCCGCCGCCCGGTCAGTACGGCGGCCCGCCGCAGGGTCCTCCGCCCGGCCAGTACGGCGGTCCGCCGCCCCAGGCGCCGTACGGCGGTCCGCCCCAAGGTCCGCCCCAAGGTCCTCCGTACGGCGGTCCGTCGCAGCACGGAGCACCGCCGCAGGGCCCCGGCTTCGGCTGGGGACCGAACTTCGGCCCGGGCGGTCCCGGTGGACCGGGCGGCCCCGGCGGCCCCGGTGGTCCTGGCTTCGGCTGGCAGCCGCAGCAGCCGCGGAAGAAGTCGAAGGGCCCGCTCGTCGCGATCCTGTCGATCGTCGGCGTGGCGATCGTCGGCGGCGCGCTGATCGGCCTGGTCAGGATGGGCGACGACACCACTACGACGACGCCGGGCAACCCGACCCGATACACGCCCGAGCCGACCACCTCCCCCACGGAGGAGGAGCCGACCGAGTCACCGACGGAGCCGACCGAGGAACCGACCACGTCGGAGCCGACCACGACCGAGACGTCGAGCACCCCGAACGAGCCGTCGGACGTGGACGTCGTGGCGAAGAACGCGCTCTACAAGGCCGGCCAGATGGCCACGGTCAACTGCAGGGAGCCGAGGGTCCGACCGACCAACGCGCGGAACGCGGCAGCGTACTGGGCCGCCCTCCAGCCCTGCCTGGACAAGTCCTGGGCGCCGCTGGTGAGCAAGTCCGGCTACAGGTTCAAGGCGCCGCAGATGAAGTACTGGGCCGGTTCCTCGGTGTCGAACCCGTGCGGCGCCGGCGTCGTCAACGTCCCGTTCTACTGCCCGGCGAACCACACGATGTACATGAAGGTCGACGTGTTCGTGAAGGCGTACACGCAGTACCCCGGCGATCCGATCGGACAGGCCTACGCCCGGATGTGGTACTCGCGGTCGATCGCCCACGAGTACGGCCACAGCGTGCAGTTCATGACGGGCATCCTGAAGGCGTCGAACAACCTGCGCTACGAGCAGACGGATTACGACGGCCGCAAGCGGATGACCCGCCGGATCGAGCTGCAGGCGAACTGCTTCGCCGGTGTCTTCCTGGCCGCGAACAAGCGCAGCTACCCGATCAACGGCAACCTGCTGTTCGTCTGGAACAAGTACGTCGTCACCGCCGGCGACAAGCCGGAGGTGAGCACCCACGGCAGCGTGGCCAGCCAGGGGCGGTTCATGGGTAAGGCCTTCAACACCGCCAACCCGGCCACCTGCAACACGTTCTCGGCGTCACCCGCCAACGTCAGCTGACAGTCCCGGCGGTGCGACCTGGCACCACGAGTCGAACAGGATGTCGTGCAGTTCGTCGGCATCCTCGAGCGCACCGAGGCGGGCCCGAACCCAGTTCGAGCCCGCCTCGTGCTTCGGTACCCAGAACTTCTCCGGCTCCGCGGCGATCAGCTCGTCACGCTCCAGCCGCGGACACCGCACCGCGAACGACGTCCGGTCGTCCGGGACGGTCACGAACATCCGCCCGGCCACGTCGAACGTCGGGTGCCCCCACCGCTCCTTCTCCACCGTCTCCGGAAACGACAGCGCAATCCGTCGTACGTCGTCTGCGTCCAGCACGGTCACACTGTAGAACGTCGCCGTCCCGGCAGGAGAAGGGCGGCGATGGTGCCGGTGGCGACGATGGCCGCGCCGGTCCAGACTGCGGGGACGAGGCCGGCGGTGTACTGGGTGGGTGAGTCGTAGGAGCCGGCCGAGGCGAAGACCGAGGCCAGGACTGCGACGCCCATCGCGACGCCGACCTCGCGGATCGTGTTGTTGGTCCCGGACGCGACGCCTCGGTCCGCCTCGGAGACGCTGTTCATCACCACGCTCGCGGACGGTGCGAACGTCAGCCCCATGCCCACTCCGGCCAGGACGAACGGCGCGACCAGGTCGCCGTACTGCGTCGTTGCCGTGGTGATCAGTGCGATCCAGCCGAGCGCCGTGGCGAGCAGGAACTGCCCGGCGACAATCAGCGTCCGCGAGCCGACCCGGTCGACGATCAGGCCGGCGATCGGCGCGACCACGAGCGGCGCCGCCGTCCACGGCAACGTGCGGACGCCGGACTGGAACGGCGTGTATCCCTGCACGATCTGGAAGAACTGCGCGAGCAGGAACACCGACCCGAACACCCCGACGGCGAACGTGAACGCCACCACGTTCACCACGCTGAACGAGCGCACCGAGAACAACCGCAGCGGCAGCATCGGCGCCGCCGTACGACGCTCCCACCCGATGAACGCCACCAACAGCACCACACCGGCGATCAGTGCGCCGAGCACACCGGGGGACGTCCAGCCGTCGTCGGCGCCGTGCACGACACCCCAGACGACGGACAGTACGCCGGCCGTCGCCAGCACCAGACCGAGGAGGTCGAGCCGCTTCGCCGTACCCCTGGACTCGGAGAGGACGCGGACCGCGAGCAGTACGGCGATGACGCCGATCGGCACGTTCAGCCAGAAGATCCACTGCCAGTTCAGGCCGTCGACCACCGCGCCGCCGACGACCGGACCGACGGCGACGCCCAGGCCGGAGATACCGCCCCAGATGCCGATCGCGGCGCTGCGCAGCCGTTCGGGTACGGCGTCCGCGAGCAATGTCAGCGACAACGGCATGACCGCCGCCGCGCCGATGCCCTGGATCGCCCGGGCGCCAGTCAGCATCCACGGCTCGGTCGCCAGGGCACAGGCGGCCGACGCCAGCGTGAACAGCGCGATCCCGGCCAGGAACATCCGCCGCCGGCCGAGCCGGTCGCCGATCGCCGCCGCGGTGAGCAGCAACGCGGCGAAGGCCAGCGTGTAGGCGTTCACGAACCATTGCAGGTCGGACAGGGAGGCGCCCAGCTCGGCCTTGATCACCGGCAGCGCGTTCGTCACGACCAGGTTGTCCAGCGTGACCATGAAGGTCGGGATCCCCACGGCGGCGAGCACCACACCCAAGCCAGGACCGGAGCCACGGCGCCGTACCGCGCCACCCGCCATGTCCCTCTCGTCGACAGCGGTCATCCCACACCCCTTGTTGTAATCGACTGATAACAAGCCCCACACGAGAGTATGCATCGACTGATAACATGTCAACGGACGAGAGGAGAACGGTGACCGCGAGGGTTCGGCTGACCGCGAAGGAGCGGGGC
This sequence comes from Kribbella shirazensis, assembly GCF_011761605.1. Classification (GTDB taxonomy): domain Bacteria; phylum Actinomycetota; class Actinomycetes; order Propionibacteriales; family Kribbellaceae; genus Kribbella; species Kribbella shirazensis. The sequence continues at coordinate 8,269,239 of NZ_JAASRO010000001.1, forward strand.
GACGAGGTACTGCGGGCCGCCGTCCGCGCCTTCGCCGCGTCGGGGTACGAGGGCACCAAGACCGACGAGATCGCGCGTCTCGCCGGCGTCTCACAGCCCTATGTGATCCGGCTGTTCGGGACCAAGCAGCAACTGTTCCTCGCCGCCCTCCAGAGCGTCTGCGACCGGATCGAGCAGATCTTCCGCGACGCCGCGGCGGAGAACCCCGAACTGAGCGCCCTGGGACGCAACTACGAGCGGCTGCTGGCCGAGCCCGAGGTCCTGCTGGTCCTGCTGCACGGCTTCTCCGCCAGCGGCGAGCCCGCCATCGGCGACTGCGTGCGGGCGCGCTTCGGCGGTATCTACGGCCTGGTCCGCGAGCTGACCGGCGCCTCACCGCAACAGGCCCGCGAGTTCCTCTCCACCGGCATGCTGATCACCGTCATGTCGGCAATGCAGGTCCTCGGCCCGAACGCGATCCCCCTGTCCTGGGCCGAGGAGATCACGAACACCCTCGGCCAGGACGAGACGCCCTAGTCGAGCTTCGGGCCGGCGGCGAACCAGATGGTGGCGGCGGTGACGGCGATCGCCGCGACCGTGACGAGGAGCGAGCCGGCGACGTCCGCGCCACGCACGAGTGCGGCCGCTCCGGCGACGGCGGGTGCCAGCAGGACGGCGATTGCCCCGGGCAACCACCAGCGGCGCAGGGCGGCTCGATGCACCCGCGCGTACGACGGCAACTGGGCGGCGAACGCACTGGCCAGGTGGACCACGATCAGACCGATCGCGGTGAGCACGAGGCTCCAGCTCAGCTCACCCGGCCCGCGCATCATCCAGCCGAGCGCGACGAGCAGCATGAACACCATCGCGGCCAGCGAATCCGGCAGCACCACGGCGGCCAGCAGCAGCGGTACGCCGACGATCGCGACCAGATCCGGCTGATCCCACGACTGCAGTGCCGGCACGACGAGCGCGACGGCCCCGGCGACCGCGATCACCAGCCGAGCCAGCAGCACAGCTCGCCCGGAAGCCCGCAGTTGCGCCAGCCAGAGCGTGATCTTCTCGTCGACACTCATGAACGGATCCTTGGGGCGGCGGACAGGCGGGCGGCGTCGCGCAGTACCTCGTCCAAGGTCCCGGAGCCCTGCCAGGGCACGGTCGGTACGCCGAGGTCGCTGAGCCGATCGAGGTCGCGACGACGTTCCAGCAACCGCAGCCGCCACGCGAGCGGCCAGGACCGTTGGTCGTGTGCGTCGAGGTCCATGATCGACGCGACGTCGGGCGGCAGCGTGTCGATCGCGATCACCGTGCAGCCGGAGTGGACGAGCGTGACGACGTACCCGAGCATCGTCTGGCGCAGGAGCGGACTGAGCACCAGGACCAGGCTGTCCGAGCGGATCCGGTTCCGGCGAGCCAGCTGCTCCTCGTCCTGCTGCCGGCCCCGCCGGTCCGCGTGCACGAGTGTGTCGAGGATTCGCCGCAGATGCCCGCGCCCGCTCCCCGACCGCACCCCGCGGAACAGGCTCCCGGTGTCGATCAGCCGCACGCGGTCCCCGTTGCGCAGGTAGTGCTCGGCGATCGCCGCGGCCGCGCGTACGGCGGTGTCGAGGCTCGACGACCGCCCGTCGATCCCTTCGCTGATACCGATCTCGCCGCCCGTGTCGACCATGATCACCACCTCGGTGTCGCGGTCCGACCAGGTCGACGTGACGTGCAGTTCCCGCGTGCGCGCCGACACCGCCCAGTTGATCCGCCGCAGCCGGTCTCCCGTCCGGAACGGCCGTACTCCGGCCAGCTCCGTCCCCTCCCCGGGCCGCCGTGACCGGTGCAGACCGACCAGTCCGGCCGGCCGCGGTACGGCGTCCACCGCCTCGAAACCCTCCCGCAGCGGGAGCGTCGTCACCGACTGCGACTCCGCCGACGTCACCTGGATGCGGTACGCCCCGACCGACGACGTCGCGGTGACTGTAGGTCTCTCCAACGACCGCAGTCCCCAGCGCTTCGACCGTACGCCGACCTCCAGCCGTACTTCGCCGTTCGCGACCGGCTCCGCGATCGCGGCCCGCGGCGGGTCGTACTGGAACCACGGTGCCCGCGGCAGCGCGGCCACGATCAGGTCGATGTCCGGGTCCACGGATTCCGGAACGCGCAGGCGGTACGTCGTACCCTGCCCCTCGAACAGCACGTCCGCGTCCAGCTCGGTCTGTACTTCGGGGCGCTCCCGCGGCCGGAAGAACCGCCCCCACGCGGCCAGGAACGCCAACGGCAGCCCGAACACGGCCGCGTCCGGGCGCCGCAACAGCACGGCCACCCCGAGCAGCACCGCGGCAACACAGATCGCACGGACCTGCGCATGCGTGGGTCTCCAGCTCATGCCACTGCGACGGTGGGGGGCGTCGGGACCGAGCCGAGCACGGTCCGCACCACCGTCGCGCCGGTCACCTCGTGCAGCCACAGCTCCGGGCGCACCGTGATCCGGTGGGCCAACGCGGCCACCGCGACCGCCTTCACATCTTCCGGTACGACGTAGTCGCGGCCCCGGATCACCGCGTACGCACGCGCAGTCAGCAGGAGCGCCAGCGAACCACGGGGCGAGGCGCCGACAAGCACCTGCGAGTCCCGACGGGTCGCTGCGGCGAGGTCGACGCAGTACTGACCGACCGTGTCGTCCACGGTCACCGTCTCGACCGTGCGCTGGGCGGCGAGCAGGCCGGCCGCATCGGTCACCGCTTCCACCGTCTGATCCTCCCGACGACGGCTCATCCGGCGCCGCAGCACCTCCCACTCCTCCGCGGGAGTCGGGTAGCCGAAGCCGATCCGCAGCATGAAGCGGTCGAGCTGTGCCTCGGGAAGCGGGTAGGTGCCTTCGTACTCCACCGGGTTCGCGGTCGCGAGCACGTGGAACGGCGCGGGCAGCGGGAACGTCTGCCCCTCGACCGTGACCTGGTGTTCCTGCATGGACTCCAGCAGCGCGGCCTGCGTCTTCGGAGGTGTCCGGTTGATCTCGTCGGCCAGCAGCAGGCCGGTGAAGATCGGCCCCGGCCGGAAGACGAACTCGGACTCCTTCTGGTCGTACACGAACGCGCCGGTCACGTCCGACGGCAGCAGGTCCGGCGTGAACTGCACCCGCCGGAACTCCAGCCCGAGTGCCTGCGCGAACGACCGCGCGGCCAGCGTTTTCGCCAGGCCCGGGTAGTCCTCCAGCAGCACGTGGCCGCCGGCCAGGATGCCCGCCAGTACCAACTCGAGCGCCTCGCCCTTGCCGACCACGGCCTGGCCGACCCGCTCCAGCACCTGCCGGCTCAGCGCGGACACCTCGTCGAGCGTCAACTCACCCTCAGCCACTGCATTCCCTCACAAGTTCTCGATGGTGTGGATCGCGTACTCGATCTCGTCCAAGGACGCGGTGCGTTTGTCGTCGTCGGCGATCAGCGCCCACAGCCGGTCGCCGGCGATCGCGCGGGCCTGCTCCGGCTCCCGCTCGGGGTCGACGCCGTGCCGGTGCACCAGGCGGTCGGTGGCAAGCTCCAGCAGCAGCGGCCGAATGCGGCGGACAAAGGTCAGCGACCCTTCACCGGCACGCCGTTCACGACTCGACTCCTGCAACCAGGTGGCGATGAACTGCGTCCGGGTGTCGCTGTTCCGGGTGCGGAGCACGGCCAGGTTGTCGTCGTGCCGACCGGGCCAGCTCGTCTCCAGCACCTGCGGCATCAGCAACCGGATCGCCAGCGACACGACCCCGACCGCCAACGCCGCCGCCACGAACCACAGCGGCCGCGGCGCCATCCCCGCGGCCCCGAAGACGCCCACCAGCAACAGGCTCCCCAGCACGGCAATCCCGAGGTGCTGCACGAGCATCTTGTTGGGCCGCCGCCTCCGCTTGACCTCCGCCGGCGGCGCCTTCTCCTCCAGCGGCGTCCAGCTGTACGACGAGGTCATGTGCTGGCCTCCACGTCTGCCGGGCGAACGTGCGCGAGCTCGTCGCGGAGTCGTCGGAGGGCTGCGCGTGCTTCGGTGCGGGCCTGTTCGCTCGAGCCGTGGGTGGAGTACCGCGCCTCGCGGTACAGCTCGCCCAGCCCGATCAGCTGCGGCTCCGAGATCCCGCCGATGCCGAGCACCCGGACGGTGAATTCGGCGGGCGTCTCGGACGGATCCCGCGGTACGCCCGCCGACGCGGCCGCTTCCTCCAGTGCCACCCAGCACGCGATGACGGCGTCGGTCGCCGTACCGCTGTCGATCTGCGCGAGACCACTGTCGACCGCCTCGGCCAGCCGCGCGGTCTTCATCCGCTCCCAGTCCGCGTCCTCGGGCTCCGCCTGCGGCAACCTGACCCGTCGCAGGATCCGGAAGATCACCAGGCCGAGGAAGACCACCAGGGCCGCGATCGCCAGGTAGACGACCGCCTGCCACAACGCCTTCAGCCACGCCGGCGTCTCGGTCGGCTCGAGCTGCCGCGTCGGGGTCGCGGTCGGAGCCGACGGCGCGCTCTGGTTCTGCGTGAACGTCGGCAGCGGCCGCGGGCTGATGCTCCGCGTGCTCTCGCTGACCGGGCCGACCGGCCCGCCCGCGGACGCGAGCACGACGAAGCCGGCCACCACGATCCCCACGAGCAGCACGGAGACCATCGCGAGCGCGCCCCGACGCTGCGTCTGCATCTCGGCAGGTTAGCCGATCAGGGTGCGTCTCCTGATCCCACGCCGTAGCGAGCAGGTGCTCGGCGGAGTGCCTCGGTGAGCGGGAGCGGAGGGGGCGATGTTGGTTCATCGTTCCCTTCGCTCCCGCTCAGCGAGGTGCCCGCCGAGTGCCGCGCAGTAGGCGTGGGATCAGGAGACGCACCCTAAAAGCCGGTGTCGAGGAACGGAAGCCGGGATGTGGAAAGCGCTTCCGACGTCGCGGACAGCGCACCGGGCTTGTGCTCGGCGACGAGACCGGCGCGACCGAGCCGCTCCAGCGACGGCTTGCCGAGGTAGACCGCGCCCAGATCGCGAACGTCGAGCGTGAGGTCGGCGTCGCGCGTCACGGACTCGCAGGCCGCGCCGTCCGGGCCGCCGGTGAGGTGCCAGCGGCCCGCGCTCCACGGAAGGAAGTCGTCGATCACCTCGATGACGACGTCGATGTCGCGCGCGTACGTCCGGCTCGCGAGCGCGCGACCGACGTCGACCAGCCGTAGCCACAGCCCGTCCCGCGTGATCGCACCCGGTGCCCGCGGGTCCAGCAGCAGATCCAGCAGCGGATCGTCCGAAGCAAGCATCTCGCAGTGCGTCTGGCTGAGCAGGTCGGGCTCGAGCAGGTACCGCCACAGCGCGGCATGCGACGCCACGTCGACCGCATGCACCCGCTGTACGTCGACGTACCCCTTCTCCGCCCGCTTCGTCCGGTAGTGCGCGAACCCGGTGAGCTCGCCGTCCCGCTCGGCCACGACGCACCGCAGCTTCGACGCGTTCGTGGTGCTGGTCGTGAGGTTGTCCCGGATCGTGTACTGCTGCCAGCGCTCGTCGTGCTGGAACATGCCCGGCGTCTCCAGCGCGAGCTTGTTCCGCAGCTCGGCACAGCGCTCCAGGCTCTCGTGTACGTCGACGTACCGGATCCGCACCTCGTCGATGCCGGCCACCGGGCGCAGCGCGCGAGACGCCTTGGGGACGACGATCTCCTGGTGGTCGGACGCCAGGCCGTACCCGAACCGCGGGTAGATCACCGGCTCGCTCGCGGTCAGCGCCGCCAGCGGCTCCTGGCCCGCCTCGTGGATGTCCGTCAGCTGCGTGCGCATCAGGTCGCGCAGGATTCCGCGCCGCCGGTGCGTTGGCCGGACGCCGACCATCGTGACGCCCGCCGTCGGCAGCTGTCCGCCCGGCACCGTCAGCAGCTGCGGGAACGCCGCGGTGTGGCCGACGAGCTGACCGTCCTCGGACGCGACGATCGACCTGTCCTGGTCCCAGATCTGCCGCTCCACCTCGTACTGCTCGTCGCTCCACGGCGACGAGAACGCCATGTCCAGCAACTCCAGCAACTCTTCCCAGGTACCCGTGAACTTCCCGATCTCGATCGCCATGTCCCTTACCTACCAGACGATCGGTGTCCGCACCTCCGAATTCGGCCCGGCCCCAGGGGTAGACTGATGAAAACCGTTTTCATATACTCGGAGGATGACCGCCCGAGCGAAAACCCCGTTGTCCTTGTTGGTGGGGCTGTCCACGACGTTGCGCGAGCCTGTCCTGGAGGCGATGACGGACGCCACCACAGTGGTCGTCGCGGTCGGGCAGGAGGACCTCGCGGGTCGCGGAGCGCTGTCCTGGCGGGTGCAGGACACGTCGGGCCCGATCGACACGGGTGAGTTCACGGTCGGGGACGACTGCGGCGCGTGTCAGCTGATCGAGTCCCTGGTGCCGTTGCTCGAGACACTCGTCGCACGCGGGCACTGGGACCACGTCGTGCTCGCCGCGCCGCCGGCGATGGAGGCGCGACCGCTCGTCAGCACGTTGGTGTCCGCTCTGCCGGAGATCGTCGTCGACACGGTCACCTCCGTCGTCGACGCCGTACTGCTGATCGAGCAGCTGTCCGGTGACGAGCTGCTCGCGGAGCGCGGCCTGGCGCTCGGGCTACCGGATCGCCGCAACGTCGCGGAGCTGACCGCACGCCAGATCGAGTACGCCGACGTGTGCGTGCTGGCCAATGCGCATCGCAGTACGGCGGTCGAGCGGCTCGAGCACTTGCTGGTCCACCTGAACCCGCGGACGTCGGTCGTGACGACGGACGTTGCCGGCGTACCGAACGGGCCGGTCGCGCGCACCGGGCGGTTCGACTTCGACGCCGCCGAGGCGTGGGCCGGCGAGCTCGCGTCGTCGGACCGGGTCCAGCCGAGCGGCGACGGGGTCACGACGGTGCTGTGGCGGTCGACGCGGCCGCTGCATCCCGCCCGGCTGAACGACGCGCTCGAGGAGATCGTCGACGGCGTGGTCCGCAGCCGCGGCGTGGTCTGGCTGGCGAACCGGCCGACCCAGCGCGTGCGCTGGGAGTCCGCCGGGTACAGCGCCTCGCTCGGCACACTCGGCGAGTGGTCGGAGACCGAGCACCTCGCCGAGTGCACCGTGGTCGCCACCGGCATGGGCCTCGACCCGGCTCGCCTGCAGGCAGTCCTCGACGCCTGCCTGCTCACCGAATCCGAACTGGCCGCCCCGGACTGGACCGACCTGGACGACCCCTTCGCCGGCGTCCTCTAACCCTCTCCCCCGATTTGCCTGGCAGACCCATCAAATTGGGGGTTCTACACCCGGAATCACGGTGCAGAACCCCTGATTTGCCTGGCCTGCCAGGCAAATCAGGACCTGGCGGTGGCCAGGTGCGCGGCGGCGACTGCCTCGAGGTGGGCGACGTCGGAGGCGACGGTCGCGAAGCTGTAGCCCTGCTCCAGGCGGTGCTTCGCGGAGTCGCCGTCGAAGGTGTGGATGCCCGCTGCGATCCCGGCCTCCTGCGCGGTCCGCGCGATCAGCTCGACGGCCTCCTCGAACGGTCCCTCGAGCTCCGGGTCACCCGGGAAGCGGGCGCCGAGCGCGAGGCTGAGGTCCGACGGGCCGACGTACACGCCGTCGAGACCGGGTGTCGCGCAGATCTCGGCGACGTTCTTCAGACCGAGCGGCGTCTCGATCATCGCGAGGACGACCGTCGCGTCGTTGCTGTCCGCCGGCACCGGGCCGATCCGCAACGACGCCCGCATCGGGCCGAACGACCGCGCCCCGACCGGCGGGTACTTCGCCGCCTGCACGGCTCGCCGTACGTCGTCCGCGGTGTCGATCAACGGCACGATCACGCCGGTCGCGCCGGCGTCCAGCGCCCGCCCGATCGGTGTCGGGTCGTTCGCCTCGACCCGCACCAGGCCGACCGTCGGACGCGGGCCGATCGCGGCACCGGCGTCGATCGCCATCAGGCCGGTCATCAGGCCCTGGTACCCGATCAGACCGTGCTGGCCGTCGAGCACCACGTAGTCGTACCCGAGCCGGGCGATCCGCTCGGCCGCGGGCGGCGCGTCCAGCGTGATCCAGTAGCCGACCAGCTTCTCCCGCGATCGGACCTTGCGCGCGAAATCGTTTGCATTCACGGGGTTGAGCCTATCTACACCGGCGGGACACCGTGCCGTCGGTGGGAGAACGTCCGGTCCTTGGACTGCGCGGCGGCGAGGCGGGCGATCAGATCGGTGCGGAGATTCTCCGGCTCGACGATCGCGTCGATCACCAGGTCCGCGGCCAGCCGGAGGATGTCGATGTCGGTCTCGTACTCCTCACGCAGCTTGGAGACGTACTCGACCCGCTCGCCCTCGTCGGCGATCTCCTGGATCTTGTTGTAGTACACGGCGTTGATCGCCGCCTCCGGACCCATCACCGCGATCTTCGCCGTCGGCAGCGCGACACACGCGTCGGGCGAGAAACCCGGTCCGCACATCGCGTACAGCCCCGCGCCGTACGCCTTCCGGACGATCACCGACACCGTCGGCACGGTCGCCTCGGACACCGCGGTGATCATCTTCGCGCCGTGCCGGATGATCCCGGCGCGCTCGACCTCGCTGCCGATCATGAACCCCGGTACGTCGCACAGGTACACGAGCGGCACGTTGAACGCGTCGCACAGCCAGATGAACCGGGCCGCCTTGTCCGCCGAGTCGACGAACAGTACGCCGCCCTTCACCGCCGGCTGGTTCGCGACGATCCCGACCACCTGCCCCGCGAGCAGCCCGAAGCCGACGACGAGCTCCGGGGCGTACGCCGGCTTGATCTCGAAGAACGTGTCCGCGTCGACGAGCGCGTCGATCACGGCGTGGATGTCGAACCCGACGCTCTCCTCGGCCGGCACCAGGTCGCGGGTGAAGTCGCGGGCCGGTTCCGAGGCGTCGTACGACGGCGGCCGCGACCGCCACGAGCCGGGCAGGTAGGAGAAGTACTGCTTCGCCAGCTCGATCGCCTCGGTGTCGTCGCTCGCCAGCAGGTCGCCGCAGCCGGAGACGCTGGTGTGCATCCGGGCGCCGCCCATCTCCTCCAGCGTGACCTTCTCACCGACGACCATCTCGGCCATCCGGGGCGAGCCGAGGTACATCGAGGCGTTGCCGTCGACCATGATGACGACATCGCAGAACGCCGGGATATAGGCGCCTCCCGCCGCGGACGGGCCGAACAGGCAGCAGATCTGCGGGACCTTGCCGGACAGCGCGACCTGGTTGTGGAAGATCCGGCCCGCACCGCGGCGGCCGGGGAAGAGCTGGACCTGGTCGGTGATCCGGGCGCCGGCGGAGTCGATGAGCCAGAAGATCGGCAGCTCGTCGCGAAGCGCGACCTCGGTGATCCGGACGATCTTCTCGACCGTGCGGGCGCCCCACGAGCCGGCCTTGACGGTCGGGTCGTTGGCGACGAGCAGCGCGGGGCGGCCGTCGACGAGCGCGCGGCCGGTGACCACGCCGTCGGCGGGCAGGCCGGCGTTCAGCGCGTTGGCGAGCTGCGCGTCCTCGACGAAGCTGCCCTCGTCGACGAGCAGCGCGATCCGGTCGCGGACGTAGAGCTTGTTCTGACTCGCCAGCTTCGCCGCCGCCTTCTCGGGTGGCGCGATCGTCGCCTCACGGGCGACCTTGACCTCTGTCCAGTGGTCGTGAGTCATGCCTGCATCATCCCAGGCATCATTCCACCGGTAGCCCGAGCGACCGGGCGATCAGCATCCGCTGGACCTCCGACGTACCCTCGCCGATCTCGAGGATCTTCGCGTCGCGGTAGAAGCGGGTGACCGGGTATTCCTCCATGAAGCCGTAGCCGCCGAAGACCTGCGTGGCGATCCGGGTCGCGGTGACCGCCGACTCGGTCGCGTACAGCTTGGCCACCGAGGCGGCCTGCTTGAACTCGTCCCTCGGCGCCTGAGCGTCCTTCAGCGCCGCGGCCCGGTAGACGAGCAGCTCGGCCGCGTCGGCCATCACCTTCAGGTCGGCGATCTGGAACGCCACACCCTGCTTGCGTCCGATCGGTACGCCGAACGTCTGCCGCTCCCCGGCGTACTGGACCGAGAACTCCAGGCACGCCCGGATGCAACCGAGCGCCACGGCCGCGATCGCGACCCGGCCGTCGTCGAGCGTCGCGAGGAACTGGCCGAAGCCCTTGCCGCGTTCACCGAGCAGGTTGCCCTCCGGGACGCGGCAGTTCACGAACGACAGCGGATGCGTGTCGCTGGCATGCCAGCCGAGCTTGTCGTACGCCGCTTCCGCGGTGAATCCCGGCGTACCGCTCGGGACGATGATCGTGGAGATCTCCGGCTTGCCGTCGGGCTTCTCGCCGGTGCGCGCGGTGACGGTGACACAGCTCGTGATGCTGGATCCCGAGTTGGTGATGAACTGCTTCGAGCCGTCGATCACCCACTCGCCGTTGTCGAGCACCGCGCGGGTCTTGGTGGCGCCGGCGTCCGACCCGGACTCCGGCTCGGTCAGCCCGAACCCGGCCAGCTTGGTCCCCGCGACCAGGTCCGGCAGCCAGGTGGCCTTCTGCTCGTCGGTGCCGAAGGTGAGGATCGGGTTGATCCCGAGCCCGACCGCCGCCTCGAGCGTGATCCCCATCGACTGGTCGACGCGGGAGATCTCCTCGATGGCCACGCACAAGCTGGTGAAGTCGCCGCCCGCACCGCCGTACTCCTCGGGCGCGGTCAGCCCGAACAGCCCGAGCCGCCCCATCTTCTGCACGACCTCCACCGGGAAGTAGTGCTTGCGGTCCCACTCGGCCGCGTGCGGCGCGATCTCCGCCTCCGCGAAGTCGCGAACGCTACGCCGGAACTCCTGATGCTCCGCGGACAACTCGAACATGCGGCACCCCTTCGTGCTTGACGCTTACGTAAACGTAAAGCACGCTGAGTGTCATGCACAATAGCCGGGTGTCTGCGCAGACCTGGTCGATCGCCGAACTGGCGGCCGAGTACGACGTGACGCTGCGAACGATCCGGTTCTACGAGGACCGCGGCCTGCTCACCCCCGAGCGCCGCGGCACGCAGCGCGTCTACCACCCCCGCGACAAGGTCCGCTTGGGCCTCATCCTCCGCGGCAAGCGCCTCGGCTTCTCCCTCGACGAGATCGCCAAGATCGTCGACATGTACGACGCCGAA